>JBGTHJ010000259.1:0-2890 GCA_041746175.1 Pyrinomonadaceae bacterium | reverse complement strand
CGCGCCCCCGCCGCCGTCGTGGTGTCCGCCGTCGCCGGAGGCGAGCACCTGTTCGGCTTCGATGATGTCGGAGGGCGAGAGCGCGGCGGCGCGTTCGAGCGCGTTGCGGAGTTGGCGGACGTTGCCCGGCCAGTCGTAGGCTTCGAGACGACGGCGCGCGTCGTCCGACAGAGCGAGCGCGGGGCGGTTGAAGAGTTCGCGGTAGCGCGCGAGAAAATGGTCGATGAGCGCGGGCGTGTCGTCGCGACGTTCGCGCAACGGGGGCAGGTGCAGCGTGATGACGTTGAGCCGCCAGAAGAGGTCGGCGCGAAAATGTCCGGCGCTCACTTCGTCGGAAAGTTTGCGATTGGTCGCCGCGATGACGCGGACATCCGCCGCGCGGTCGCGCGTCGAACCGACGCGGCGAAAACTGCCCTGTTCGAGAAACTGCAAGAGCTTGACCTGCGTTTGCAGCGGCATCTCGCCGATCTCGTCGAGAAAGAGCGTCGAGCCGTCGGCGGCTTCGATCAGCCCGCGCTTGAGCGCGGTCGCGCCCGTAAACGCGCCGCGCTCGTGGCCGAAGAACTCCGATTCAAACAACGTCTCCGGCAACGCGGCGCAGTTGATGGTAATCATCGGCGCATCGGCGCGCGCGCTCTGCGCATGAATGTAGCGCGCGATCACATCTTTGCCCGTCCCCGATTCGCCCGTCAGGAGCACGGTCGAATCGAGCCGTGCCGCCGTCTCGGCCAGCCCGATGACCGACTCCATCACCGCGCTGCGGTAGATGAGCGCGGGCGACGCGGGATTCTCATCGGACAGCGTGCCGCGCATCGCCGCGCGCAAGCTCGCGTTCTGCCGGACGAGTCGCCGCTTCTCGTCGGCTTTGCGCACGACCGTCTCAATCTCGTCGAGCGTCGAAGGTTTGGTCAGATAGTCGTAGGCGCCGAGCCGCATCGCCTCGATGCCGGTCGAGAGCGAAGTGTCCGCCGTCAACATGATGACTTCGGGCGCGTCTTCGATTTTTCTAATCTCGCGCAGCGCGTCCAGCCCCGACAACCCCGGCATCTGAATGTCGAGCAACACCACATCGTAATCCGTCTCGCCGAGCGCGCGCAGAGCCTCTTCGCCCGATGCCGCCAGTCGCACGCTGAAACCCGACAACCCCAGTTGGTCGCCGACCAGCCTTCGCAGCAACGCATCATCATCGACCAGCAATACGCGAATCTTTCGACTCATAAAAACCTGTCAGCCAAACACACTTTTAGTTAAGCCTGTCGGCAAGGCCAACAGGTAGCCGCCCGACGTGTAACATGCTCATCCTTCGTTCTTCCGTTCCGGCATCCGGCGCGGGAGCCAGAGGCGGAAGCGGCTGCCCGCGCCGGGTTTGGATTCGACGGTCAACGAAGCCCCGACGGCTTCGGCGAGCGTGATCGAGATGGCGAGACCTAAACCGGAGCCTTTGCCCGATTCTTTGGTGGTGAAGAAGGGGTCGAAGATGCGCGCGAGCGTGTCGGGGGCGATGCCGGGGCCGGTGTCGGCGACTTCGATCCCGACGCGTTCGCCGTGCAACGATGTCGAGACATTGACGCTGCCGCCCTCGCCCACCGCGTCGAGCGCGTTGCTCAAAAGATTATCGAGAATCTGGCGCACCATCGTCTCGTCGGTAGCGACTTCGCCAATCGCCGGGTCGAGCGCGAGCGTAAAGGCTATTCCGCGTTCCTGCCCGCGCTGCTCGAAGAGTTTGACGCAGCGTTCCGTCACCGCGTTGACATCGACGGGTTCGCGGCGTGCGCGTCGCTGCCGCGAAAGGTCGAGCAGCCCGCGCGTCGTCGATTTGCAGCGCAGCGCCTGCCGCACGATCTCTTCGAGATAGAACGTCCAGTTGTGTTCGTCGGCCACCGCCGATACTTCGGTCGAGCCGCGGATGCCGCGCAGCACCGCCTCGGCGCAGGTCGTGATGGCGGCGAGCGGATTGTTGATTTCGTGCGCGACGCCCGCCGCGAGTTGCCCCACGGTCGCCAGACGCCGCGAGCGCGAGAGTTGTTCCTGCACCTCGGAAAGCTCGGTCACGTCGCTCCAGGTGATGACGCTCCAACCCGCCGCCTCCCGTGTCGTCGTTTTGATTCCCTCGAGGGGCGCGACCGCGACCAGATACCGCTTGCTGTCTTCCGACTGCAACTCGAACGACGTGGCGGCGGTGCCCGCCGTCTGCTTCATGTGATATGCGGCGGCACGCTCGCCGAAGAGCCGCTCGAAGGCGGCGGCGCACGACATCCCGATGGCTTCGGCGGGTCGCTCCAAACCCAACATAAAGGCCGCCTGCGCGTTGGCGCGCGTAACCCGCATCTGGTCATCGTGGACGATGATGCCGTCGGGGATGGAATCGAAGGTCTGCTCCCAGACTTTTTTGGCGGTCGCCACCATCTCCAACAAACGCGCGTTGTCGAGCGCGAGCGCGGCCACCTCCGCCAGCCCTTCGAGCAGTTGCCGTTCCTCGATCGAGAAGCGATGCGGCGAGCGATAGCCGACCGCGAGCACGCCGAGGATTTCGCCGCGCGTCTTGAGCGGCGCGAGCGCGACATCACGCACGCCCTCCGCGCTGTGCATCGGAAACTCGCTGGCGGGCAGCCCGCCCTGCCCCGGCGCGCCGACCACTTCGATAATCATCAGTTCGTCGAGCGTCGCGGCGCGCTCGGCGATAATGCCGCGCAGTTTGTGTGTCACCTCGCGCTCGTCAGTATCGGCGCGTGAGAGAAAGCCGCTCGTCGCTTTCCACGTAATCATTTCGTCGGCGAGAGAAAAACTGGCGACCGCCGCCGTGTCCGCGCGCATGATGCGCCTGACCATCGCGACCACCGTCCGCAGCGTCGTGGCGCTGCCGCTGCGCTCCGCTTCGTCGCCGCCCCCC
>JBGTHJ010000258.1:0-7219 GCA_041746175.1 Pyrinomonadaceae bacterium | reverse complement strand
GGCGTCCCCGTCGCGCGCGTTCAGATGCCCGTCAAGGCTCATGCCGCCGCGCGTCCGCACTTCGACGCCGACGGCGAACCGCGCGACGCAACCGCGCCGACAAAAACGGCGTCAACGACCAAGACGGCAGCGAAGCCGGTGCAGATCGCTTCGTTCGGTTTGATTACGCCGGGCAAGGGCATCGAGCACGCTTTGCGTGCGCTGGCCGCGCTCCGCGACGAGCACGATTTTCACTACACGCTGGTCGGCGAACCGAATGCGTTCTTCGACATCCGCGACCTAGTCCGCGCCTACCGGATGGGTGATCGCGTGACGATTACGGGGCACGTCTCGCTCGCAGAGTTCGAGCGGCGCATCGCATCGACCGACATCGCGCTCAACATGCGCGAGCGGACGGTCGGGGAAACGTCCGCGAGCTTGTGTCGCATCATGGCGGCGGGCGTCGCGTCGGTGGTGGCGAACACGGGCTGGTTCGCCGAACTGCCCGGCGATGCGGTCGTCAAAATCGACCTCGACGAATACACCGACGCGCTGCTGCAAGCCTATCTCGAACGTCTCATCGAAGACGGCGGACTCCGTGCACGCATCGGCGCGAACGCGCGTCGCTACGCCCTCGCCGAACACGCCATCGAACGGAGCGCGGCGGACTACATGGCCTTCATCCGCGAGACGGTCGCGCAACGCGCACGCCGACGCTTCGTCGCAAGCGTCGCCCGCGAGGTCTCGCTGCTCGGCATCGACCCCGAACAAGACGACATCCTGCGCGGCATCGGCGCGGAGGTCGCCGCACTCGCCCCGCGAGAAGTGTTTGATGAAAGCAACGGTGCGCGAAAACCGTCGGAGCCGGTAGCGACCGCTCCACCGACATTGGCGACAACTGCGGCCAGCGTGAACGTCGTGACGGGATCGTCGAACGGGCGTCTGCACGCCATCGAGGGCATCGACTACAAGCGTGCGGCGGTCGAGTACCCGCACCGGCTCGACGCCGAACGATACCACTACCTGCTGACCAAGCCGTTCTACAACCTCGCCAACAAACCCGACAAGCACACCGGCGAAGGGATGGACGTTGAAACGCATCGTCATTTTTGCGACTTCGCCAACATCGCCGTCGCGCTCGCGCTGCCCGCCGGGCGGAGAATTTTGGACGTGGGCTGCGGCTCCGGGTGGCTCAGCGAATACTTCGCGCGGCTCGGCTACGACGCGACGGGCATCGACATCAGCCCCGCGCTCATCGAGGCGTCGCGCGAACGTCTGCGCTCGATCGCCTACACGGTCGATCACGAAACGCCGCTGCGTTATCGCTTCACGACTCACGACATCGAGAGCGCGCCGCTCGATGAAAAGTTCGATGCGGTGATCTGCTACGACTCTTTGCATCACTTCGTCGACGAGCACGCGGTCTTTCGACATCTCGCGGCGATGCTCGATGTCGGCGGTTTTCTATTTGTGCTCGAAGGCGACAAGCCGCCCGAAGGCTCGGAGACCGAAGACGAACTGGTCGGCGTCATGGAGCATTACGAGACGCTCGAATCGCCGTTCAGCCCCGCCTATTTGCGCGAACTGCTCGACGCGCACGGCTTCGCCATCGTCGCCGATTTCGTGAGCATCAACGGCCTGTTCGCGCGCGAAGAACTCGAAGGCGACCGGCTCCGCGTCGAGCCGGCGGCGGTCAATTACCTGCTGTGCAAAAAGGTCGCGGGGGAGGGCGTCGCGGCTTCGACGGTGGCTGACAGCCGTGCTCCGCGAAAGCTTCAGGCACGCATCACCACACTTGGCGGCGAGTGGACGGAGAAGGTCGCGCCGGGCGCAGCCGTGCGCGTCGCGCTCGATATCGAAAACACGGGCGACACGCTGTGGCTCGTCGGGCGGCAGGCGCGGCGCGGGGTGGTCATGCTCGGCGTCCGGCTCTTTGACGCGGCGGGCAATCTCGTCCGTGAATTTCACGGCGAGCCGCCGTTACCGTATGCGCTCGCGCCCGGCGAAAAGGTCGGCTTGCCGGTGGCGTTTGACGCGCCGCGCGAGCCGGGCGCGTACCGGCTCAAAATCGACATGGTTGACCAGCAAATCTGCTGGTTCGAGGAGCATGGCTCGGCGCCGCTCGAACTCGCTCTGACGGTCGTCTAAGTCGCCCGCAAGGGTTGAAAAAGTCGCGGTTGACAAACACACGGGGCGACGACTACACTGGAATCGTTCGTGAAGGGAGCAGCCCCGCTCCGTACCCAAGTTCGTTACATTCTCGCTGAACCTTAAACTTGCAGTAGAACTCTTCCCGCCCTAGAAGAAATAATTGGGAGCACCGGAATGCGAAAGATAATCGCCACAGTTTTCGTCGTTGCGCTGGTCACGGTCAGCGCGTTAGGGCAGAGTCAGGATGCGCCCACCCTCCGCATCGAATCCCCCGACGGCAACGATCTGCCGTCCGAGCTTTTCTACGGCAACACCAAGGTCAAGCCGTTGCGCCTGCGTCCCGGCACGACCGTCCCCATCACCATCGACGACGCCGACTTCTTCGTCCAACAACAATACGTCGATTTCCTGAGCCGCTTCCCCGACACCGCCGGTTTCGATTTCTGGACGGGACAAATCACGGGCTGCGGCGCCGACTCGCGGTGCGCCACGGTCAAGCGCGTCAACACGTCGGGCGCGTTCTTCCTGTCGATCGAGTTTCAGAACACCGGCTACTTCGTCTACCGGCTTTACCGGAGCAGCCTCGGCAGACGCCCCAACTTCGCGGAGTTCATGCCCGAAGCGCGGTCGGTGTCGAACGGTGTCATCGTCAACCAGGACGGCTGGCAACTGAAACTGGAGCAGAACAAAAACGACTTCGCCAATGCGTGGGTCAATCGCACCGACTTCAAGGCGATCTATGACCCGCTCTCCAACGACGCGTACGTCGATCGGCTGGTTGCGACCGCCGGCATCAACGGCGCCGATGTCAACCGCGACGCGCTCGTCAACGGTCTGAACGGCGGCACGGAAACGCGCGCCAGCGTGCTGCGCAAAGTCGCCGAGAGCGCCGCGCTCGACGCCAGAGAGCGCAACCCCGCTTTCGTCCAGATGCAGTACTTCGGCTACCTCCGACGCGACCCAGACACCGACGGGTTTAACTTCTGGCTCGCCAAACTCAACGAGTTTGGCGGCAACTTCGTCGATGCCCAGATGGTCGAATCGTTCATCGTCTCCACCGAGTATCGCAACCGCTTCTAGCCCCGCGCATCACGCATCAAAATCGTCAAGGCCGACTTCACGCGAAGTCGGCCTTTTTCGTTGCGGCGCTCGTCAACGATTGAGACGGATTGATTGAATCCGTGCTGCGCGCCGCGCTCATTCGCGGATCGTTGTTGCCGCGTGGTGACGCGCGCGAACGAAAAGACGCTCCGGCCAACCTTTCCACCACGCGACCAATCCCGCCGCCGCGAGCAACGAAACGAGCAGACCGAACAGCGCTGATTTCGGTCGATAGACGAACCGGATTTCGTGCGCGCCCGGCGCGAGCGCGACGCCACGCAGGTTGTAATCGACGCGCAGAGTCTCGACCGCGCGCCCGTCAACCGAAGTCTGCCAGCCGGGATAATGGTTTTCGCTCAGCACGAGCACCGCCGCTTCCGTCGACTCGGTACGCACGTCGATGCGGTTCGGCTCGTAGCGCGTGATCTCGGCTCGGCGCGCCTCGTCCACGCCCGTCCGTCGCCATTCCAAAGGCGCGTCGAGCAGCGCGGTACGTTCTGGTTGCCACTCGCGCCCGTCCGGAAATTTTCCGGTGCGGACGATTCCGAGCGTCGCCTCGTCGGGCTGCGTCGAGACCTCTGCGGCGAGCCACGCGCGCGGCAAGACGCGCGTGTTTTCGTAAATCACAACGTCGCCGCGTTGTTCCACCCGACGCCAGCGCGTGGTGGTGGTGGTGGCGGTGGGCGTTGACGATGCGGGTTCGGCATCAGACACGGCCTTGCCCAGCCATTCCTTGCGTAGCGGCACGGTCGATCCCGTCTGTTCGTCGATCAGCGAGACGCGGTGGACGGTCAAGCTCAATCGCGGCGCGCCTTCGACGCGCGCGACGCGAACTTCGCCGCCCGTAATGGTCGCCCCTCCTCGTACGGGCAGCGCGAACCCGGCCACGAAAGCATGACCTTCATAATTCCCCGCCGGGTCTTCGACGTTGAAGGTCGTGCCGACGGGCGCGAGTTTGTGCCGGATGTGTGGCTTCAAGTCGGGACGTTCGTGCGCCCACTCGGAAGTGTGCGCACCCGCGCGCAGATCGAAATCAAACGTCCGGCCATCCGCCGCGCGCAATCGCACGCGCCCGACCGTCGTCCCGTCCGGCACGTCAATCGACCACGCGAGATTCGTCAGCAACGCGACGCGGTTCGCTTCGACACGGGGCGTCGAAAACTCGAAGCCCGTACCGTCTTCGAGATTCGGCGCGTCGAGATTTTGCGCGGCGAAGTCGTAACCGCCGCGCCGCTCCAGAGGCGGCAGAGATTCGGTTGACGACGCAACGGCGCGCGTGTCGTCGCTGCCGCGCGCCGCGTCGGGCGCGGGTGCGAAGAGATAGCGGACATTGAGCACGTCCAATTCGCGGCTCGCGAGCAGGCTGCGCCCGGCGTCGGTGAAGTCGCCCCAAAGTTTCATGTCTCCGGCGAGACGGCTCTGGCGCGCCAGCCCGAAGCCGTCGTACCCGGCGGCATTCTCGACGCCGTGCATCATGTACGTGTTCGGCTGCACAGCGAGCACAAACTTCTCGCTTGCGGACTCTGAGAGCACGGGCGCGGCGTCGGGGTCGAAGGGCGCGGCGAGCGTCAGAACTCTGAAACGACCCGCCGCATCGCCCACGCGCTCGCGGAAGAAGGTGACGGTCGGCGGCGTCTGCCACAGCGCGCCGTTCGCCGTCGGACTCTTGACGCGCCAACCACTCGCCTGCCCCCACAGGCTCAGGTCGAGCACGACGAGCGCGACGAGCAGGACGACTGCACCGCGCCGCCCGCGCGCGAACCGGATAAGCATCCACGCGCTGAGCGCGGCGACGACGACCGGGAGAAACAGTTCGGGCGCGCGGAGGAAACTGACGGGCGCGGTGCGTCCGAGTTGAAAGTCGGCGGGTCGCAACACGGTGACCGTCAGACACGTCAACGCGAACACGGCGAGGCCGACGCCGGCGACAATCCTGACCGTGCTCCGCCGTCGCTCGACCGATTGCACGGTGGTTATCGCACGTCCCGCGAGCACGGCGAGCGCGAAGTCCACTTCCAACAAGTGCCGCGCCGGGACGCGGAAGAGGTTGAGGACGGGGACGTAATAAATCAACTGGTAGAGGTCAAAAGGCCAGAAGCGTCCGAGCGCGAGCGCGAAGCAGATAAGCGCAACGATGCACCAAAATTTCGTCCGGGCGTCGAATCTGACGAGCGGCGCGATGACGGCGAGCGCGAGCGGCGCGACGCCGACGTAGGCGATGTATTCGCCGTAAAACGCCGCGCCCGTGTAAGGCGCGCGAAAGAGCGTGCCGTCGCCGCCCCCAAGCACGTACGGCGCGACGAAAGTTAAAAGAAACGCGGGCGGCAACGAAAACGATGTAAAGAACTCGTACGAAGCGGCGGCGCGCACGCTGTTGCGCATCAACTCTAAGGTCGGTAAGATTTGCACCGCCGCCAATGCGAGTCCGGCGGCAATCAATAACAGCGACAGGAAGAACGGTCGGCGGTCGTCGGGGCGTGGCGTCGTGCGCGCGTTGTAAATCGCGTAGGCTCCGGCGAGCATGAGCGAGTAACTGAGCGTCTGCGGGTGTCCGGCGAAAACCATCAGCGCGACCACGACGGCGACCATCACGCCGCGCGTAGACCGCCCCGTCGCGGCGTAGCCATCAATCGTCCACAAGAGCCACGGCAGCAGGCTCGCCACGTGGATGATGTTGGTGTGACCTATTTGCGCGACGAGAAAACCGCTCCACTGCCAGACGAGTCCGGTGACGATTGCGCCCGCGACGCTCGCGCCGCTGCGTCGCGCGTAGAGAAACGCGCCGAGACCCGCGAGCGCGAACGTCGCCAGCATCATCAGGTTCATCGCAACCGGCGCGGAGAACACGAGGAAGAACCAGTTGAGCGGCAAAAGCAAACCGCCCTGCGCCGAACCGAACAACGGCATCCCGCCGAAAAGGTACGGGTTCCATAACGGCGCATGACCGTCCGCGACGATGCGCGCGAAGGCCATGCGCAAAGGCAGATTGAATATCACGCCGTCGTCGGGACACAAGACGAGACGCCCGCGCACGGCGGAGAAAAAGTAGACCAGCGGTGCGAGCGTGACTAACAACGCCGCCGCGCGTTCAGTTGACGCGAAACGATTAATCATCGGCAAAGAAGGTCGGCAGTCTAATTCTTGAAGGTTGGCACGGTCGGGAAAAGCATCACGCAAGGACGCAAAAAAAAGAGAGACTCAAGACGCCAAGCGTGCAAGCCTTCGCGCCCTCTGCTTTTCCGCTGCGCCCCTGCGCGAGATTGTGTTGCCGGCCACTCTCACAACCTTCGATTTGAAATCACATGAGCGAAACATTGAATCAGGAAACGGTAACGACCGACGGGCGCGGGCTGTGGGAGACGGTCGCGCGAGCGGTTCGGGTCGGGCGTCGCGCGGTGGCGCATCATAAGACCGAAACGCTCGGCGCGTGCCTCCTCGTCCTAATGGCGGCCAACATGCTGGCCGTCATTTCGCGCAAGACGATTACCAACGACGAAGTTGTTCACATTCCGGCTGGATACTATCACCTCGTCTCCGGCAACTTCCAACTCAACAACGAACACCCGCCGCTCGTCAAGATGTGGGCGGCGCTCCCGCTGCTGTTCATTCAACCCGAAGAACCGACCGCGCCGACCGGCGAGCAGGATAACTTCATGGAGCGCACAGCGGGATTCCACGCGCGATTCTGGCCGGCCAATCGCGCGCACTTTGCGAGCATCACGTTCTGGACGCGCATCATGATGATTGCGCTCGCGCTCGCGCTCGGCGCGCTCATCTTCGTCTTCGCGCGGGAACTTTTCGGCGCGCGCGCCGCGCTGCTCGCGCTCGCGCTCTACACGCTTGAGCCGACCGTGCTCGCACATGGGCGCGTCGTACACACCGATGTGCCCGCCGCGCTCGTCTACCTGCTGTTCTTCTTCACGCTTTATCACTACGGACAGCACCCGACGTGGCGTCGCGCGCTCGCGGTCGGCGCGGCGTGCGGCGC
>JBGTHJ010000257.1:0-4306 GCA_041746175.1 Pyrinomonadaceae bacterium | reverse complement strand
GTCGCGCGCGGGGCGCTGGCGGCGCGTTACGCCGGAGTCGATGTCGGCGGGCTGGCGCGCGAAGTCGTCAACCTCGCCGCGCACGGACTGCGAAGCATCGCGCCCGATGAGCTTCACTATCTCGACGTGTTGCTCGAACACGTCGCCGACGGCGTCTCGCCCGCAGACATCCTGCTGCGCAACTGGCACGGGTCGTGGCACGCTTCCGCGAGCCGTCTCGTCGAACACTTGCGCGTCGCGTGAGCTTCGCGTAAACAACCATTCGCGTTGCCGATTCCAACCCCCCGGAGATTCAAGATGAGATTTCGTTTGACGTTCCCCCTGTTCCTGTTTTCGCTCTTGCTCGCCTGCCAGACCGCGCACGCGCAAAAACCACAACTGACCGTCCAGACCGGCCACGCCAACTACGTCGATGCGGTCGCGCTAAGCCGTGACGCGCAGATGCTCGCCAGCGGCGGCGATGACAACACCGTGCGGCTGTGGGATACCGCGACGGGCACCGAGTTGCGCACGCTCGCGGGTCACACGGCAGCCGTCTTCGCGGTCGCCTTTAGTCCCGACGACAGGCTCGTCGCCAGCGGCAGCGCGGACAAAACGATCATCCTGTGGGATGTCGCGAGCGGAGCCAAGACGCGCACGCTGACGCCGCCGGTGGACGGAAGAAACTCGGTCTACGATGTCGTTTTTAGTCCCGATGGCAAGTCGCTCTACAGCGCGCACGCCGACGGGCGCGTCCGTCTGTGGGATGTTGCGAGCGGCGCTGAACGGAATTTCAACGCCGCGCACGCCGACACGGTGTTGACCATCGCGCTCAGCGCGGACGGGCGCACGCTCGCCGCCGCAGGACGCGACAAAACCATCAAGCTGTGGGATGTCGCGGCGGCGGCGATGAACGCGACGAAGCCGACGGCGGGCGGCGGCAAAGCCCTCCGCACGCTCGCGGGTCATACCGCCGTCATCAACCGGATTGCGTTTAGCGCGGACGCGAAAACTCTCGCGAGCGGCGCGGAAGACGGCACGCTCCGGCTGTGGCGCGTCGCGGACGGCAAAGAGATTCGCACGCTGACGAAGGAGGCCGGGGATGTCTTGTCGATGGCGCTCAGCCCCGACGACAAGACGCTGGCGTCGGGAAGTTGGGAGGGGAAAATCTTTATCTGGGACGTGGCGACGGGCAAGCGTCTGCACACTTTTCAGGCTCCCGCCTTCAACAAGTCGATGGTGTACAGCGCGGACGGCAAGACGCTCATCACGGGCAGCGGGATCACCATCACGCTGCTCGATGCCGCGACGGGCGCGGAGTTGCGCTCGTTCACGGGACGCACGCACCGGTTCTACTCCGCCGGTTTCACCCCCGACGGAAAATCGCTCCTCACGCGCTCGGCTTCGGGTGGCTTCAAGCTCTGGGACACGACCAGCAGCGGCGGGATTCGCACGCTCGCCGGTGCAGAAGCCAACCCGTCGGGAATCATCCGGCACTTTCTGAGCGGCGACGGGCGGCTGGTCGCGCAAGCGGATAAGAGCGGCGCTATCACAATCGTCGATGTCGCGTCGGGCAAGGAACTGCGCACGCTCGCGGGTCACACGGCGGCGGTCGTCCGCGCCGTCTTCAGCCCCGACGCGCGACGGCTCGCCAGCGCGAGCGGGGGCGAAGACGGCACGCTCCGCGTGTGGGATGTCGCGACGGGTAAAGAGTCGGTCAGAGTCGAAGGATTCCTCTCGATGCTCGGCACGTTCGCCTTCGACCCGCGCGGCGAGCGCATCGTCTACACGGGTTCGGGCGGGCCGTTTCACCTCCGCGAGGTGGCGAAGCAAGAGGATGAGGGCTTCTCCTTCGAGGGACACGAGGGCAACATCGAAGCTTTCGCCTTCAGCCCCGATGGGAAGATCATCGCGAGCGGCAGCGGCACAATTTTCGGTGCTTCCAGGAGCGAGAATCTCGTCAAACTGTGGGACGCCGCGACCGGCAAAGAGTTGCGGACGCTCGCCGGTCACACCGCCGAAGTCAACGCGGTCGCCTTTAGCCCCGACGGGAAAATGCTCGCCTCCGCCAGCAGCGACAACACGGTCAAACTCTGGAACGTGACGGACGGCAAACTCCTCCACACGCTCGCGGGGCATGAAGACGAAGTCAACGCGGTCGGCTTCAGTCCCGACGGCAAGATCGTCTCTAGCGCGAGTCAGGACACGCGGCTCAAACTGTGGGAAGCCGCGACGGGGCGCGAACTGGCGAGCCTCGTCGCGGTTGACGAGCGCGACTGGCTGGTCGTTACCCCCGACGGGTTGTTCGACGGCTCGCCCGCCGCGTGGGGTCGCATCCTCTGGCGTTTCTCGCCGGCGCTCCGCGATGTCGCGCCGGTCGAACTTTTCTTCAACGAGTTTTACTATCCCGGACTGCTCGCGGAGATCTTCGCGGACAAGCGTCCGCGCGCCGCCGCCGACATCGCGCAGAAGGATCGACGCCAACCCGGAGTGAGAATTTCGACCGCCAACGCTTCGACGCCTTCGACCGCGCCGGTTGTTGATGCGCCGTACGTTCAAATCAAAGTGGAAGTCAGCGAGGCCGACGCCGACGAGACGAACAAGACGGGCGGCGGCGCGCAGGATGTGCGTTTGTTTCGCAACGGCACGCTCGTCAAACTGTGGCGCGGCGACGTGCTCAAGGGCAATCCGTCCGCGACGCTCGAAGAACGCATCCCGATCGTCGCGGGTGAGAATCGCTTCACGGCTTACGCCTTCAATCGCGACAACGTCAAGAGCGCGGACGCCGCGCTCGTCGTCAACGGCGCGGCGAATTTGAAACGTCCGGCGAAGGCTTACGTGCTCGCGGTCGGCATCAACACCTACGCCAACTCGTCTTTCAATCTCAAGTACGCCGTCGCCGACGCCGAAGAGTTCGGCAGGGAATGGCAGCAGCAACAGAAGCGCCTCGGTCGCTACGCCGAAACGGTGGTCGTGCCGCTGCTCGACGCCGAAGCGACGAAGGCCAACATCCTGCTGGCGATCAAACGGCTGGTCGAAGTCGAGACCGCGCCGCTGCCGCCGGGCGCGCCCGCGCAGTTGGAGCGGCTCAAATATGCCAACCCGGAAGACGCGGTGGTCGTCTATTTCGCGGGGCACGGTACGGCGCAGCAGTCGCGGTTCTATCTGATCCCGCACGACCTCGGCTACGCGGGAAAAATCAACAGCGTCGATGCCGCCGGGCTGGAGTTGATGCTCGCGCGCAGCGTCTCTGACCGCGAGTTGGAAGAGGCTTTTGAACGACTCAACGCGGGTCAACTTTTGATGGTGCTCGATGCGTGCAATTCGGGGCAGGCGCTCGAAGCCGAAGAGAAGCGGCGCGGGCCGATGAACTCGAAAGGTCTCGCCCAACTCGCGTACGAGAAAGGCATGTACATCCTCACCGCCGCGCAGAGTTTTCAAGCCGCGCAAGAGGTTTCCCAACTCGGTCACGGGCTGCTCACCTACGCGCTCGTCGAAGAGGGACTACGACGCGGCGCGGCGGACGCCGAACCGCCCGACGGCACGGTGACGGTGCGCGAGTGGCTCGACTTTGCGACCGTGCGCGTCCCCGAAATGCAGTTCGCCGAGATGCAACGCGCGCTCGCGCGGGGACTCGACCTTTCGTTCATCGAAGAGGAACGCGGGCTGACGCTCGAACAACGCAACGTCCAACGCCCGCGCGTCTTCTACCGTCGCGAACTCGAAACGAACACGCTGCTCGTCGCCAAAACCGCCGCGACTCCGGCGGCGACGACGGCGACGCCCACGATGCCGACGCCCACGCAAACGACGCCGGAGTGATGCCACGCGCGATGCCGGAATCCGAAACAACAGAAAGCGTCGTCAGTTTTCGCAACGTGACGTACGCCGTGCCGCAGTTGGCCGCGCCGATTATCGACGGTCTCGATTTGGAGATCGCGCGCGGCGAGACGCTGGCGCTGCTCGGCGAGTCGGGGTGCGGCAAGACGACCACGCTCCGGCTCGTCAACCGCCTGCTGTTGCCGACGCGCGGCGAGGTGTTCGTCGAAGGCAAACGCACCGCCGACTGGAATCCGATTGAATTGCGGCGGCGGACGGGTTACGTGATTCAGGACGCCGGGCTGTTCCCGCACTTCACGGTCGCGCGCAACGTCGGGCTTGTGCCCGCGCTCGAAGGCTGGCCGGATGAGCGCGTGCGGGCGCGCGTCGCAGAGTTGCTGCACCTCGTCGGGCTTGAGCCTGAAAAGTTCGCAGAGCGTTACCCGCGCGAGCTTTCGGGCGGGCAACGGCAACGCATCGGCGTGGCGCGTGCGCTCGCCGCTGACCC
>JBGTHJ010000256.1:0-23724 GCA_041746175.1 Pyrinomonadaceae bacterium | reverse complement strand
CTCCGCGCCCCGCGCGCCTTCGAGATGCACCTTGAACGCGACGAGCGGCGGCTGTCTCTTCCTCGCCTGCTGACGACAAACGCCCGGCCACTCCGTTTCGACACGACGCGCCAGCGCGCGACTCCGTCCCGTCGCGTCGATCGTCAGACGCGACTCGCACACGCGCTCCCCGTCTTTCGTCTTCAAACGCACGCCGCGCACTCGCCGCTCATCAAACAACAACCCTTTCACCGACGTTGCTTCCAACACCTCGACGCCGACCTCGCGCGCACGCGCCAGCAACCGCGCGTCCATCTCCGCACGACTCAAACCGAGCGCCGCCCCGCCGCGCCCGCTACGGCTGCCACCACCACCACCACCACCGCCCCCGAACCACTCGCTCGGCACCACGATGTTGTTACCGCTCTGCGTATAAAAAACCGTCTCGCCGACCTCGCGCCCGCCCGCCGCGCTCATCCGCCCGGCGACGCCCAACGCCGCGAAGTGTTCGAGACATTCCGGCGTGATGAACTCGCCGCACAACTTCGCGCGCGGAAATCGCTCGCGCTCGACCAACAACACCCGCGCCCCGCCCGTCGTCGCCAGATGAATCGCCGCGCTCGTCCCCGACGGTCCCGCGCCCGCGATGATTACGTCGTAGTTGTTCTTCATCAATTTCACGTCGTTCAAAAACAGTCGGGAGAAACCCAACGCACAATCGCTCCGGGGGAAATCCATGACGCCCCGCGACGACCCCTCGCGTCTTCCGCTGTCTCCGCCCTGCGCCCTTGCGCGAAACGCTTTCGCGGTTAACTACGTCCCCTCTTTTTTCCCACTCAACACCAGACGAAACGGAAAACGCCGCCGCACTTCGACATCATGCACGTCGGCACGTTCGGCGAGGCGACGCAGTTCGGCGGGTCGAAAGCTACGCAGAATCGAGAGCGCGCCGTCTTCGCGCAGCAGACGATTGTCGAGCACGAGTCGCGCCGCCGTCGTGTAAAGAAAATAGGCGAGCCGGTGCCGGTGCAGGTCGATCACGAAGATGCCGCGACGCGCGACCCGCGACATCTCGCGCAAGACCGCACACACCGATTCGTCGCGCAGGTGATGCGTAAAGAGCGAACTGAGGACGTAATCGAACGACCCGTCTGCGAACGGCAGACGGAGCGCGTCGCCCCGCACGGCGGTGATTTCGTCGAACCGCCCCGACTCTTCGACGATGCTCGCGGCGGAACGCTCGTTGAGTTCGAGTCCGACGAGACGCACCCCCGCGCGCCTCGGTCGCGCCCACGCCGCGATGACCCGCAGCAACTCACCCGAACCCGCGCCGACATCCAGCGCCGAAAAGTCTTTCAACCCTTCGCGCTCAACCTCCGCCAGCAGCGAACGCCGCAACGCGCTCGCGTCTCCCATCCAACGATTGACATGCCGCAACTGCACCAGACATCCCTCGTACTCCTCCGGCGTATAGCTGCCCTTGTCGATATTCTCAAGCTCGGTGCTGCGCTTGCTGAAATCGGTTGAGGCGGAACGCGGGATGAGCGTTGAAAGTTGACGGATGAGAGAGGTGCTTTTCTTATTCATCCTTTATCCCTTCGACATCCTTCATCCGCTCGATGACGAGCGCGCTGTTCTTCGAGCCGAAGCCGATGCAATTGCAGAGCGCGACACGCACGTTCGCTTCGCGCGCATGGTTCGGCACGTAGTCGAGGTCGCAGGCGGGGTCGGGTTCGTCGAGGTTGATGGTCGGGGGTATGAGACTTGTGTGCATCGCGCACAGCGCGGCGGCGATACCGGCGGCTCCGCTCGCGCCCTGCGGGTGGCCGATTTGCGACTTGGTGGCCGACATCGGAATCCTTCGTGCGTCTGCGCCGAGCGCGAGTTTGAGGGACTGCGTTTCTATGCGGTCGTTGAGTTGCGTCGACGTGCCGTGAAGATTGACGTAATCGACATCCGACGACGCCCGCCCCGCCGATTCGAGCGCGAGTCGCATCGCCCGCGCGGGTTCTTCGCCCGTGTCTTCGAGCCGCACGCGATGATAGGCGTCGCACGTCGCGCCGTAGCCTTTGATCTCGGCGTAGACTTTCGCGCCGCGCCGACGCGCCCGCTCGTACTCTTCGACGACGTAAATCCATGCGCCTTCGCCGAGCACGATGCCCGAACGGTCGCGCGAAAACGGTCGCGAGGCGCGCTCCGGTTCGTCGTTCCAACTGTTGGTGAGCACGGTCATCAGGTTGAACCCGGCGAGGATGCCGGGCGCAATCGGGGCATCGACGCCGCCCGTCAACATCGCCTCGCACCTGCCGTGCATGATGTGTTCGGCGGCGTAAGCAATGGCGTCGGTCGAGCTTGTGCAGCCGGTCGAAATGATGTGCGACAGCCCGCGCAAGCCGAAGACCATCGAGAGTTCGGAGGAGAGTCCGCCGTGCGTCGATGAAGGGATGGTGTAGACGCTCGCTTGATTGTGCGTGCCGGTGAAGTAGTGCCGGTACTGACGTTCGGTGAAGGCGAGACCGCCGCCCCCCGTGCCGAGGATGACGCCGAACTCTCGACGCTCTTCAAGGTCGAAATCAGACGTTTGCAACCGCGCATCTTCGAGGGCTTCGCGCGCGGCGGCGAGCGCAAGCGGCACCGTGCGCGGAACGTGCCGCCGGTCGCGCGCTTCGATGTGCGCCTCCCAGTCGAAGTCGCGCACTTCGGCGGCGATGCGAACAGGCGACTCCGACACATCGAAGCTCTCGATGCGGCTGACGCCACTCGCACCGCTCCCGAGGGCGTGCCAGAAAGCCTCGCGCCCGATTCCAACCGGCGTCACACAACCCATGCCCGTAATCACAACGCGGCGCGGGCGCTCAAACCCTCTCAGCATGTTTAGTCGTTCTCTTGAGAAACCGCCAATCGTTACGAGGGAGACGCCTCCAGAGTAACATCTACCGAGCCGCGCTCGCCAACCCGACCCGTCGCGGATTGTCCGTCACCTCGTTGAAGATTGTATCCGCGCGATGTTTCAAGAGTATGGCTCGTCGCCGCGCGCCGCGATGGTCAAAACCTATTTACGGCGACGACGCCGAACGCGCCACACGGCGAGCGCCAGAAGCGCCGACGCGCCGCCCGCCATGTCAATCAAACTATCGTAAATCGTCCCCGTCCGCGTCGAGACGAAACTCTGGTGAAACTCGTCGAGTAGTGCGTAGACCGCGACCAGACCGAACGAAGCGGCGTAAGCATGTCGGCGCAGCGCGTCATGCGTCGAAGCGAGAAACGCTCGCGCCGTGAGCAGCGCGAGCACGCCGTACTCCGCAAAGTGCGCGCCTTTTCGCACGACAAAATGGCCGAACATCAATCCCTCGTCCGTGATATCGGGAAAGAACCACACCAGCAACGGGCGCACGATGCGCGACGTTTTCGACGCCGACATATTGCCCGTCGAAGCGATGAAGATGACGCTCATCCAGATGACCACAGGAGCATAACGACGCACTCGCCCGCGCCAAACGGATCGCGCGTGCGCCGCCGCCTGCGGACTGACGATTTCTCGCTTCTCTTCAAGCGTCATTGTTCAACTCATGCTTGCTACGAAAAAAAGGGAAGCAGCCCGTGCCGCTTCCCTTCTCTCAAATTTGTGCGCGCACTGAGGCGGTTAAAGCGCCGCCGCGCCGGAAACGATTTCGATGATCTCCCTCGTGATGCCCGCCTGACGGATGCGGTTCATGTTGAGCGTCAGCGAGCCGATTAACTCGCCCGCGTTCTTCGATGCGGCGTCCATCGCCGTCATCCGCGCACCCTGCTCCGACGCGATTGATTCGAGCAGCGCGCGATAAATCTGCGTCTCGACGAGACGCGGCAAGAGTTGGCCGAAGAGTTCGGCGGGCGGCTGCTCGTAGATGTAATCGACGAATGTTTGCGGGCGATTTGGATCGGCGGCGACTTGTTCGTCCGTCGGCTCCTCTTCGACGCGCGCGACGGGCAGCAGTTGCTCGACGACGACGCGCTGTTGCAGCACCGACTTGAAGTCGCTCTGAATCAGAAAAACCTTGTCGAGCGTTTCGTCTTCGGTGAAGCGTTTGATGATGTCGCGCGCGATCTCGACCGCCTGCGCATACTCGACGCGTCCGCGTCCGGTGATGCCGACGTGCTCTCCGGCAAGCGTCGCGCGCGAGCGGAAAAAGTCTCGACCTTTGCGCCCGATGGGGAGCAGTTCGAGTTGCTTGCTCGCGTTGTCGCGGATAAAAGTCTGCGTAGCTTTAATCAGATTGGCGTTGAACGCGCCGGCCAGCCCCCGGTCGGCGGTGACGACGACGACGAGGTAACGCTCGTCGCCGCGCTTGTCGAGCAACGGATGATGAAAGTTCTCATCCGTGTGCGAGGCGAGCGCGGTGATGACTTCCATCATCTTGTTGGCGAAGGGGCGCGCGGATGTGACCCGATCCGTCGCGCGCTTCAAACGCGCCGCCGAGACCATCTTCATCGCCTTCGTAATCTGCTGCGTGTTCTTCACCGACTTGATGCGGCGTCGGATGTCGAGAAGGTTTGCCATATTCAACCAGACCGTCGCGCGACTCGCGCAAAGCCGAAGAGTCGCGCCGGTTTTCAATTAGTTAACGAAAGCCTCACGCTTCGACAGCGGCGGCGACGCCGGCGGCTTAAGCCGTCGTCTCCTGAAGTCGCGGCGGGTCGGGTTGCGGATTGAAAGCCTTATCGCTCCACGTCGCGCCGAAGTCGCGCACCGTCTGTTCGAGTTCGGCCTTGATGTCGTCGGTCAGAGCCTTCTTCTCGCGCAGGTTTTGCAGCAACCCCGGATGGCCGTTTTCGATGAACTTCAGAAACTCGGCTTCAAAGCTCCGCACCTGTTCGACCGGCACGTTGTCGAGATGACCGTTGGACGCCGCCCAGATGACGATCACCTGCTTCTCCACGTCCATCGGCCTGTACTGCGGCTGCTTCAAAACTTCGACGAGACGTTGACCGCGCGCGAGTTGCGCCTGCGTCGCCTTGTCGAGGTCGGAGCCGAACTGCGCGAAGGCTTGCAGCTCGCGGAACTGCGCGAGGTCGATGCGCAGCGTTCCCGCAATCTGCTTCATCGCCTTGATCTGCGCCGAACCGCCGACCCGTGACACGCTGTTTCCGACGTTGATGGCCGGACGGATACCGCTGTTGAAGAGGTCGGCTTCGAGAAAGATTTGCCCGTCCGTAATCGAAATCACGTTGGTCGGGATGTAGGCCGAGATGTCGCCCGCCTGCGTCTCGATGATCGGCAGTGAAGTGAGCGACCCGCCGCCCTTCGCGTCCGACAACTTCGCCGCGCGTTCGAGCAGACGCGAATGGAGATAGAACACGTCGCCGGGATACGCCTCGCGTCCGGGCGGACGCCGCAACAGCAGCGAGATTTCGCGATACGCCGCCGCGTGCTTCGAGAGATCGTCGTAGATGGTCAGAACGTGACGGCCACTGTCGCGGAAGTATTCGCCGATGGCCGCGCCCGCGTACGGCGCGAGATACTGCATCGACGCCGCGTCTGACGCCGATGCGTTGACCACAATCGAGTAGCTCATCGCATCGTTGTCGGTCAAAATCTTGATAACCTGCGCCACCGTCGAAGCCTTCTGCCCGATGGCAACGTAGATGCAGATGACATCCTTGCCTTTCTGATTGAGAATCGCGTCGATGGCGATGGCGGTCTTGCCCGTCTGACGGTCGCCGATGATTAGTTCGCGCTGCCCGCGACCAATCGGCACCATCGAGTCGATGGCCTTGAGTCCGGTCTGCAAAGGCTCTTTCACCGGCTGGCGGTCGACCACGCCGGGCGCGATGCGTTCGAGTGGATTGAAATGATCTGTGACAATCGGGCCGCGCTCGTCAACCGGGCGTCCGAGCGCGTTGACCACGCGCCCGATCAGCGCGTCGCCGACCGGCAGGCTCATGATGCGTCCCGTCCGCTTGACGAT
Organism: Pyrinomonadaceae bacterium; assembly: GCA_041746175.1. Classification (GTDB taxonomy): domain Bacteria; phylum Acidobacteriota; class Blastocatellia; order Pyrinomonadales; family Pyrinomonadaceae; genus JBGTHJ01. The sequence continues at coordinate 17,797 of JBGTHJ010000256.1, read as the reverse complement.
GTCGCCTTCCTTGACTGCCTGAAACTCGCCGAACAACACCGCGCCGACCTTGTCCTCTTCGAGGTTCAGAGCCAGCCCGCGCACGTCGTGCGGAAACTCCAGAAGCTCGCCCGCCATGACCTTTTCGAGCCCGTGAACCTCGGCGATGCCGTCGCCGATCTTGATCACCGTGCCGATTTCCGTGACCGTGACGCCCGTCTCGAAGTTCTCGATCTGACGGCGAATGATTTCGCTGATTTCGTTAGCTTTTATCGGTTCCATAAAGTTGATTTGTCTGCGATTGCCTCGGTTTCACTGCTCTCCCGTCATCCGCTCTCTGATGTGCTCCAACTGGCTGCGCACCGAGCCGTCGTAAACAGTCGAGCCGATGCGCGTCACGATTCCGCCGATCATGTTTTCGTCAACCGCGAATTGAAGCCGGACGTTGCTCTGCGTCAACTCGGCGAGCCGCGCACGCAAAATCTCCTGCGTCCCTTCGGCTACCGGGCGCGCCGTCGTGACGTGCGCCGACACGATGTCCGCACGCCGGTCTAACTCTTGCGCGATGCTGCGATTGATTTCCGGCAAATCTGCGAGACGATGATTCTGTAAAAGGAGTTGAATGAAATTTGCCGTCGTCGGGCGAACGCGGGTGCGTTCGATGAGCGTGGTTACGACCCGCCGCTTTTGTTCGTAAGGAATGGTCGGATTTCGAAAAACTTCCAACAGTTCAGAGTTGCTCTGCATCATCTGTTCCCATGCAGTCAACTCCTCTTGGATTTCGCGCGCCTCGCCGCGCGCCGCTACTACGTCCGCCAGCGCTGCCGCATAACGACGCGCCATCGTCTGCACGCTCAACGCTTCACCCCCCCAAGGTCGATCACATATTCGTTTACCAAACGCGCGTCATCTTCCGGGCGAATGTCGCGTCGAATCATCTCTTCAGCGAGTCGCACGCTCTGCTCGGCGGCATAGCGACGCAAATCCTGACGCGCCACCTTCGACGCGCTCTCGATTTCACGCTGCGCCTGTTCGCGCAACTTTCGCAAGTCCTCTTCCGTCGAACGCGCGATACGCTCGCGTTCGGCTTCCGCCTCACGCTGCGACTGCGCACGCATCTCTTCGATCTCCGCGCCGAGCCGTGAGAGCCGCACCTCAACCTCTTGCAATTTACCGAGTGCCGCGTTGCGTTCCTCTTGCGCCCTCATCAAATCCTGCCGGATGCCCTCGCGTCGCGCGCGCATTGAATCGCTCAATGGACGCCGCAGCAGAAACACCAACGCACCGACAAAGAGCGCCAGATTGAAGATTTTCCAAAGCTCAAAACCGGGATAGTTCCACCACACCACGTCTCCCCCGGCGAGCGCGAACACGGTCGATGTCGAAACGATACCGAATATCATAAGACTCAATTTCTTGATCCGGGCTGGATTGTGCCGCCCACCGGACGACCCAAAATCTGTGCGCTCACTCCCGCCGCCACAAGCTGCGCTTCGTCCGTCAAAGTCGCTTTTGCGTCATCAACCTGCGTTTGAATTGATTCCTTCTCTACGGCTATTGAACGACCGACCTCTTCACGCACCGCATCTAGTTTGCTCTGACGTTCAAGCATCGCGCCGCCGCGCTCCTGTTCCAATAGTCGGTAGCTATCCGCCCGTGCCTCGCGCAATGATTTTTCGTAGCGCGACATATTCGCATCGACACGGCGCAAAATCCCTTCCGCCTCCTCCGAACGCCCGCGTGTGCGGCGTTCGCGCTCGGCAAGTATATGGTTTATAGGCTTGAACAATGTCTTGTTCAAGATGAAAACCATCAGCAAAATCAGCGCGATGTGAATGAAAATCGTGCCGTCCGGCACAAGTTGGATAGAGTTTCCGGCTAAGCACAGAAAGACCATGACGTTTTCACAAACTTCTCGAACCCTATTTCTGCCGCAAGCGTGATAAGAATGAAACTACCTGTGTATCAAAAGGTTGCGAGTTTAGCACGCGATTTCACAGCCCGTCAAGGCGGCAATACTTACTCTGCTGAATTTTTCTCGCCGTGTTTCGGTGCAATCGCGTAATGTGAAGACTCTATTAATCGATCGAAGGTACACAGGGGAGATGGAATTTTTACTCTCTTTAGAGTTGAGGCCCGGGCAATGGTAACAGCTCCTTGCACTGCGCCATGGGGTCGCGATGCCGATCTCGAAGCTTCGGAGTTGAACACTGCCCAAGTCATAAGCATACCGGTGCTCAGATGATTTTAATCCTGGCGACTCTGGGGCACCGACGGCTTTACCGAAATGGGAGATCGATGGTTACAGGTTCCATCCTTGCAAGATGTGTTTTAAGTCTTGTATATGCAAGGCTCAAGCATGGGTTGAGGATGCACTCAAACCGAAAACTCAGCGTTTCTGGTGGCTGAAACATGTGGGAAACTCGTTTTGGCTGAATCCTTGAGGGTTCGATTTTGGACTACTGGCAGTCCACATAAACACTGCAACCAAACGGCTTAATGCCAAAAGCATCAACTTCCCATTAATAATTGGTAGACGCGATGGAGATCATCTTGGTTGTAATACTCTATCTCAATCTTACCGCCCTCACCCGTTTGATTTGTAGAGATACGCACCTGCGACCCTATTCGGCGACGTAGTTTATCTTCGGCAGCACGTACGTTCGCATCGTCTCTTTTCGGGTTTGGTATGGCGGCCAATTCCGCAGGTGCTCCGGTGATTATTCTTTTTATGGTTCGCTCCGTCTCGCGCACCGAAAGACCATGGTCGATTATATTCCGAGCGACTTTTCGCTGGACATCGGGGTCATCAACACCCAAAAGCGCCCGCGCGTGCCCCATCGAAAGCTTCTCATCCTCGACAAACCGTTGCACATCCTCCGGCAAACGTAAGAGCCTCAAGTAGTTAGTTATAAAAGTGCGGTCTCTCCCGACACGTTGAGCGACCATTTCTTGGGTCAGACCAAGTGTTTCTATCAGTCTTTTGTAAGCGTGTGCCTCTTCAATGGCGTTCAGCTCTTGACGCTGGATGTTTTCGATCAGAGCCAGCTCGAACATGCGATCTTCCGGGATTTCACGAACCACGGCAGGAATTTTATCCAGCCCGGCAAGCTTTGCTGCCCGCCACCGTCGCTCACCCGCCACAATTTGATAGCGACCATCTGGCTGACTTCGGACAAGTATCGGTTGGATTATCCCGTTTGAACGAATCGACTGCGCGAGTTCTTCCAACCTTGATTCATCGAACTGGGTTCGGGGTTGGAAGGCATTGGGCTCGATTGACTGGATATCAATCTCAAGCATCTCCTCGTTAGCTGTCTGTGGTGTGTCCGACAGCAGCGCGCTCAATCCCCGACCGAGTGCTCTTCTTGTCATGGGACATTATCTCCTTTGCTAACTGAAGATAGCTCTCCGCTCCCCGCGAGCGATTGTCATATAGAATAATCGGTTTACCATAGCTTGGCGCTTCTGCGAGCCGGACATTGCGAGGTATAACCGACTCAAACACTTGTCTGCCGTAGAAATCCCTCAGATCTGCGGCGACCGCGGCGGAGAGATTTGTTCGTTCGTCGTACATGGTCAAAAGCAGCCCCTCAATAGTCAGTCCGGGATTCAGCGAACGACGTATGCGGGCAAGCGTGTCGAAAAGCTCGGTCACCCCTTCCAGAGCGTAATACTCGCATTGTATCGGCACTAGAAGTGAATCAGACCCGGTCAAGGCATTGAGCGTTAGAAGCCCCAAAGATGGTGGGCAATCAATTATAATGAAATCAAAATTGTCATTTACAGAGCGTATAGACTCTTTCAACTTATATTCGCGCCGTTCCGCATCTACTAACTCAACCTCCGCTCCCGTCAAGTTTTTATCTGAGGGTGCGACCTTGAGCGTCGGTAATTCTGTATTTTGGATGACATTCACGAGCGGCTCATCTAGAACCAACACGTGATATAGACTGCGACGAAAACTCCCACGTTGGATGCCGACGCCGGAAGTAGCATTGGCTTGTGGGTCTATATCCACAAGGAGGACGCGCATTTCGGCGGCGGCCAGTGCTGCGGCTAAGTTGACAGCGGTCGTAGTTTTTCCGACGCCACCTTTTTGGTTCGCTATGGCGATGGTTTTTGCCATTTGAGATTCTCTTGTGACGGACAATCACTTGTGTGGCGTAAACTACCACAAAAACTCAGTGTGTGACTCTTTTTTTGCTCAGGAAGAAAGGTTTTTTGTCCACAGCAACTGGCTTTCCTGGTTGTGTTCGAGTTATCAAATACGCTTTTTTGCTTTGTTCAAGCCATCCCACCATAGAGTTGTTCGACAGTTAAAGCCCATAACTGTATTTCGTAAAACTGAGGTGGTAGCGGCCTCGTGGGATTTATGAAGACCTAGTGAACTTGTGTCAACATAGCTCGATCACGGGAATCAGTGTTTCACGTGACACATTACGAGACCAAAGCATGTCGAACGGCGTCGAGTGCCACGTGAAACATCGGGATCAAGCCGCGTTTTTATGAAGCTTTAATCGTACAAGAACCGTCGACAAAGCGGCGGGCGTTATTCCCGGAATGCGCCGAACCTGTCCGAAATCTTGGGGCAAAGCACGTTCGAGCCGCTCAACCATTTCGTGGGAAAGTCCGCTTATAGAACGATAATCAAAATCGAAGGGAACAGAAAGATCATCGTGCTGGTGCAGCCGCTCAAGAGTGTTTTTCTGGGTGGTGACGTAGCCGCTATAAAGAAGGTCGGCCAGCGCTGACTCCAAGTCGGAGGATTTTATCTCAGAGGGAAGATTAGAAGGCAGGAGGCGTCGAATCAAATCAATCTGAACATTTTGACGTAAAGCCAATTGAGCAAGGGTGATCGAGTCACCAAGATCTGTGTTGAGCTTCGCACTGATAGCTGCATAGGCGTCGTCTGAGCGCTTAAATCTGGTTGCTTCAAGTGCCGTTCGGATTCGTGCGAGACGTTCACGGCGTTGGTTGAAATTCTCCCAGTCAGAATCACCGAGGAGACCGAGTTGATGACCATACGGTGAAAGACGCGCGTCTGCTGTGTCGTAGCGAAGGGCAAGTCTGTATTCAGCACGCGAGGTAAACATTCGGTACGGTTCATCGACTCCCTGAGTAATCAAGTCATCGATGAGGACGCCGATATACGATTCTTCACGGCGGAGCCGAAACCCCTCCCGATTCTGACAGTGGAGAGCGGCATTGACTCCGGCAATGAAACCTTGACCGGCAGCCTCCTCATATCCGGTGGTGCCGTTTATCTGACCCGCGAAGAAAAGTCCTTTGAATCTTATGGTTTGAAGATATGGTGTGAGTTCGCGGGGATCAACAAAATCATACTCGATGGCATAGCCCGGGCGAATAATGCGTGCTTCGTCGAGGCCGGGAATTTTATGCACAAGGTCTTGTTGCAGTTCGGCGGGAAGAGAAGTTGAGAAACCGTTGAGATAAATTTCATTCGTATCATGACCTTCGGGTTCGAGAAAAAGCTGATGACGAGTTTTATCGGGGAATTTGATGACTTTATCTTCTATCGACGGGCAATAGCGAGGCCCGACGCCTTTGATTTGCCCGGAATAGAGAGGAGACTCGTGGATATTTGCGCGAATGGAATCATGAACATTCTCGGTAGTATAGCCGACGAAGCAGGTAATTTGGGGCTGTTCGATGCTTTCGGTCGAAAATGAGAAGGGCACGGGACGTTCATCCGCGGGTTGGGGTTCAAAGGCGGACCAATCGATAGTGCGCCCATCGAGGCGTGGAGGCGTGCCTGTTTTCAGCCGTCCAACGGGAAAACCCATGCGCTTGAGAGCCTCGGCGAGTTCGATGGAGGCAGGCTCGCCCGCCCGTCCGGCAGTATAGGTGCGACGCCCCGTATGAATTAGACCATTCAAAAAGGTTCCCGTCGCGACAATCACCGCGCGAGATCGCAAAACGCGGGTGTCTTGCAGTTCGACACCGACGACCTCCCCGTGATGAACGACCAAATCCACGACGAGACCTTGTCGAAGATGTAGGTTGGGGGTCGATTCGAGTGTATGGCGCATCTCGGTTCGATAAAGCGCACGGTCAGCCTGTGCGCGCGGGGCTTGAACAGCGGGACCACGCGAACGGTTGAGCAAACGAAATTGGATTCCTGTGCGGTCGATAACGCGCCCCATAATACCGCCGAGGGCGTCAATCTCGCGGACAAGATGGCCTTTGGCGATGCCACCGACCGCCGGGTTGCAAGACATTTGCCCGATTAAATCCAAACTGAGCGTAACGAGAGCGGTCTGCGCACCCATTCGCGCAGCGGCGGATGCGGCTTCGCATCCGGCGTGACCGGCGCCGATAACAATGATGTCGAATGATTCGTCAAAACTCATGCTTATTTACCGATGCAAAAGGTCGCAAATATTTGAGACAAGACATCTTCGGGCGTCGTTTCGCCCGTGATTTGACCGAGAAACCGGAGGGCGTCGTACAGCCCGACAAGCGAAAGCTCTTCGCTGACACGTTGCGCAAGAAGTGTCTCCGAAGTGCGCACTGATGCTGATGCACGACGCAAAAGATCATAATGGCGTGCGTTGGTGATAAGAAACCCTGTTTCAAGCGTGTCAGAGGCTGCAAACGGTTCAAGTATAGCAGCAGACAAGGCGTCCAGACCACTCCCGGTTCGGGCGGAAACCGAGATAAGAATTGCGCCGTTGAGCGTGCGGCGTGACTGCTCAAGGTCGAAGGTTTCCAAGTCGTTTTTGTTGAGGGCGATAACGTAGTGGCCTTCGACTACCTCTGAAATAACGTCACGGTCTTCTTGGGTCAAAGGCTGTGAGCCGTCGATAACGACGACGACGATATCGGCATCGGTGATGGAGCGTCGCGTGCGTTCGATTCCGAGCCGTTCGAGTTCATCGGCGGAGGCTCGCACGCCAGCCGTATCGGTGAGCATAACGGGGACGCCGTGTAGACTTGTCAACTCACTTAAACTGTCGCGCGTGGTGCCGGGAATAGCTGTCACAATGGCTCTGTCCATTGAGAGTAAACTATTGAAGACACTAGACTTGCCAGCATTAGGGCACCCCGCCAGAGTGACTCTCAAACCGTCTTTTAGGAGCCGTCCGGAACGAAAAGTGGTAGCCAGTTGATCCAACTGTTGTGCCACTTTTGACAGTTTCACGCCGACGGCGCGAGCCAAATCTTCCGGGAGGTCATCCTCGACAAATTCGAGCGAGGATTCAAGCGGGACGATGCTATCGACCAGGGCATCTTTGATCGGCTGAAGGCGCGTCGAGACTTCTCCGCCGAGTTGTCGCGCTGCCAGACGCACGGCGGCGTGCGTCTGCGCGTCAATCAAGTCACGGACGGCTTCAGCCTGTGAAAGATTCAGCCGCCCGTTGGAGAGCGCGCGAAGCGTAAACTCACCCGCATCAGCAGCGCGCGCGCCGAGGTGCAAAAGAGCATCGACAATGTGGAGCAAGAGCGTCGGCGAACCATGACAGCTGAGTTCGATGATGTCTTCGCCCGTAAAAGAATGGGGAGATTTGAAGTATGTGACGAGGACTTGATCCAGAACCTCTCCGCTGGCAGGGTCGTGGAGCTTTTTGAGCGCGGCACGTCTGGCTAGGGGGACGAACTCCGGGTCACAGAGAAGCGTTCGGGTGAGAGCTAGCGTATGCGCGCCGCTGATTCGTATCACACCGATGCCGCTGCGCCCCGGCGGGGTTGAAAGAGCGACGATGGTATCGTTAAGCGGCACGGAAAAAGAAGGATCGTGCCTGTTGAAGACCGCAGGCACGATCCTTGATGGTGAAGCTACTGTTTAGCCGCAACCTTCAAACTGACGGTGAGTCGGCGTGTGTTGCCTTCGCCGACAGATTCAGTCAACAAATCCGTTTCTTCGGCGAGCGATAGATGAAGCACACGGCGTTCATTAGCATTCATCGGCCCAAAGGTGAAAGCGACGCCCGAAGCACGTACGCGCTCAGCAGCGTGCCGCGCCATCGCGCGCAGTTCGGCTTCACGCATCGCGCGAAAACTATGTACGTCACAGACGATGCGTTCGCCCTGCGGCAGTGTGCGCGCGTATGACTGGTTGACGAAATATTCGAGTGCGTCCAGAAGTTCGCCGCCCTCGCTGCGAAGCAACGCCGCGTCATCGCCGTCGATGTCGAGCACGCCGCCTTCGTCGGACACTTTCGCCGTCGCATGAAGGTCAAATCCGACACCGTCAAAAATGGCGTTCAGATAACCTTCGGCTTGTTCAAATGTTTCCTTCATCGTTTCAACCACTATGATGCATGTCGTTCCCACAAAGCACGACACAGGTCTCAAGAGGCACGTGCCGGGTTCAGATTTTTCGGCGGTTTAGATTCGGCTTTATTTTTCTCGGGCGGCTCGCCGTCGTCTTCGGATTTTATCATGCGGTTGATCAGCATCTGTTGGGTAAAGCCGACGATGTTTCCGACCAGCCAGTAGACGAGCAGACCGGCGGGCGCGCTCCACATCATATAGAGCATCATCGCGGGCAAAACGACCGCCATCATTTTGCGTTGCAGGGGGTCGGCTGAAGGCGCGGGCGTGATGAGTTGGAGCACGAGCATCGAACCCGCCATCAGGAAGGGAAGCAATGGAATCGGGTCGGCGGCGGACAAGTCGGGCAGCCATAAAAACTGTGCTTGACGGAAGTCAATCGAAATCGTGATCGCGCGAAAAAGCGCGAAAAGAAAGGGCATTTGAATCAAAAGCGGCAAACACCCGCCAAGTGGATTGCCTTCTTTCATCAACCGCAACTGCTCGACCTGCAACTCTTTCAGACGCGGGTCGTTCTGCTTCATCCCCTTGATTTTCTCTTGCAACTCCTTCATCCGTGGCGCGAGTTTCTGCGCCTTTTTCATCGACTTCGACGAACGCCACTTCAACGGAAAGAACAATGAGTAAAGGATAATCGTGAAGAGGATAATGGCGATGCCGTAGCTGCCCGTCAGGTTGTTGAGAAACTTGATGGCGCGAAGAATCTGGACGGCGATGGGTCGCGAAAGTGTCGCTCCGAACCCGTAATCGATGAGGCGTTCGAGATCGACATCACGCTTGAACGCCGCGCTGATATCTTTGCTCGAATTGGTCAGCAGGTAGTGATCCTTCGGACCGACGTAGAGCAGCGTTGAAGTCCCGTCGGTGGGGACGGGAACAAAAGCGGTGATGAGAAATCTATCTTCCTTTGTTCCGTTGGCGTCGTGCTGATATTTTGAAGTCCGATAGGCAAGTCCGTCGAGCGGTTTCGGCAATACGGCAGCCATCGCAAAGTATGTGTCGCCGACTGCCGCCCAATCGACCGCCCCGTTCAAGGTCAGAAAGTCTTTGTTGTCGTCATTGATGGTCGAAGCGTAAAGCCGCTGTAGTTCATTATTGACGATAGCGACGCCTTCTGGAGCGACCGAATAGAACGTGTAGTACGGTATGCCCTGATCGCCGATGCTCGGTCCGATGGTCAACTGAGCTTTCGGCAAAGGCTGATTGCCACGCATTAATTTGGTTTGAAGATCGACGCTGTAACGATCGGCGTCGAAAGTAAAGACCTTCGACACGTCGAGTCCGGTCGAGGGGTCTTGCATCACGAACTCGACGCGTTTCGTTTCGCCCGGCTTCAAATCCAGACGCACTTCGCCGCTCTCGCCTTCGACGCCGTTCAGTCGATAATTTCTCGAAGCGAGCGGTATATCAAGCCCGGCATCCCCCGTCACAAGCAAGAACGGAGACGCACCTTGTTGGAGTCCTTCCGGCGAGATAAGTTGCAGGGGCTGACGATTGTTCTTGTCGCCCGCGACAGAGTAAATCGCTCGTCCGGTGTCCTTGTTCTGTTTGATAATCCAACTGTTAGCAATCGCGCCGCGCGTGTCAAATTTCGCTTCATAGAGCGCCGTTGAAATCGTCAGCGTTCGTTGCGGTACAACGTCTGTAGACGGAGGGATGCCGGAGGCGGGGGCAGTCGGAGTTTGTGCGGCGACGGTGGATGGCGACGGGACAGAGTCAGGAGAAGGTCTACTGTCAGCGGCCTGTGGCGGCGGAGCGTCGGCGATGTTTGGTTCGGGGGGAACTACGGGAAACAGATAACTCCATCCGACAAGGATTACAGCAGAAAGAATGAGAGCAAGTAAAAAACGCTTCTGTTCCATGAAATTTTTGATGCCGCAGCGGACAATTGCAATCAACTTTCTCGGTCTGCGCCGCCGCCGACCCGAAATTTACCTAACCGGGTCGTAGCCGCCCGGATGAAAAGGATGACAACGTAGGAGCCGGCGTACGCTCATCCAGCCTCCACGCAGTACTCCGTAGCGGTCGACGGCCACAGACGCATACTCTGAGCAGGTCGGGATGAAGCGACAAGAAGGGGGAAGCAGAGGCGAAATAGCCGCTTTATAGAACCTCAGGAGCAGGAGCAGGAAAGTTTTCACGTTCATTCACTCGCTTCAGCGGAAACGACTCGCTCGCTACGTCCGACTTTAGCCACAATTTCCTGAAAATCCGCTAGTGGCGCGGCTAATTTGGCCTTCAAAAGCACGCGCTTCGGGTTGAGCACCCAATCATAGTTCGCTTGCAGATTCTCCAAATCCGAACCGCTCAGACGAAATGTTTCACGCAAAAGACGCTTCGCACGGTTGCGTGCGACGGATTTAAGCGACAGCTTTCGCGAGGCCGTGATCCCCAATCGATGGTGGTCTAAATCATTGCGACGGATGAAGGCCGTCATCAGATGCCCGTCAAATCGCTTCCCGTTCGCGTAAACAACGCGAAACTGACCCGAGTCCTTCAGACGGACTTTCTGAGGAAGCGCCGCGCTCCGGTTTAGTAATGCGCCGGGGTCAGCCGCTTGCGTCCCTTGGCGCGACGTCTCTTCAGCACTAGGCGACCGCCCTTGGTCGCCATCCGTAATCTGAATCCGTGAGTCTTGGCTCTCCGCCGGTTGTTCGGTTGAAATGTGCGCTTTGGCATAGTCGATCATTTTCTCCTCAAACGAAAACGGTAAGGTTATATTCTGCCAGAACATTCTGTCAAGAAGCCGTGCGACTTTGAGCATCGTTTCACCTCACAAAGTTTAGAAAATGGAAGTATCTCCATTCTCTGGAAGTGAAAAAAGCTATGCAAAACAGTGCTCGAAAAGCATTCAGTTGTCAAATTTCGCCGCTAGAGATTCTTGAAATCTTAAGTTTTTGGGAGATTCACAGGGGAGCGAAAAAATAATTCGGCAGCCTGTGGATTTCTCTTGCATACCTCCCTCGCCTTATGCTAGTCTCGCGCCCGTTTCGCAAGTCCTCTGTACCTGTAAATGCTTGATAAAGCAATACTTAAAGCGTCACTTTAAGTTCCGAAAGTTTTTCCACAGCCCTGTGGAAAAACCTGTGGAAAACTCTCTCGGGGAAGTGCTGAAACGAGACCGAAGGCGCGATTTTGCAACATTTTCCGTTGTCTCGGTCAAAGCAGAGTATGAGCCGAATGATCCCTTCGTCGTATCAATTCGGTGCAATCTTTGTTTTACGCGCATGAGCCAAATATTACTTGAGAATGGACACACACGATGAGCACTGCCATAGAAAATAGACTCTGGAGCGACATACTTCATGCAGTCGAAAAGCGGCTCAACCGTCAGAGTTTCGATACGTGGATTCGCCCCATACATTTTGATGGACGCGACGAATCGGAACAGGTGCTCCACCTTCGTGCGCCCAATCAAGTGGTAAAGGATTGGGTCAGCACAAATTATTCCGATGTCCTTGACGCTTCCCTGGAGGAATTAAATCTCTCCGACTATCAAGTTAATTGGTCAGTTGAAGAAGAGTCGTCTAACTCCAGTAAAACGATGATCGCAACCGAGGACGGCGACGCGGATGCCTTTGGCTTGCATCAAGACAAAGGCATCCGCGGAGATAAGAACACATCTTCCAATCTGTTTTCGCTCCTCGAAGCGGCTGAATCGGACGGACTGACACCGGGCGCGACAACTTTCGTCGATATCGAACCGCTCGAACATTCGCTCAACCCAAAGTGTATGTTCAACACGTTCGTCGTCGGCTCGTGTAACCAATTTGCGCACGCGGCAGCGCTCGCGGTCGCCGAGGCGCCCGGCAAGACATACAATCCGCTTTATATTTACGGCGGCGTCGGACTTGGCAAAACGCATCTGGTGCACGCTATTGGTCACACTATCAAGGAGCGAAATCGCTATCTCCGACTGTCTTACATTTCCGCAGAGAAATTTATGAATGAGCTGATTAACGCTATTCGTTATGACAAAACTCAGACATTTCGTGAGAAATATCGCTCAATTGATGTCCTCCTGATGGATGATATCCAGTTTATGGCCGGCAAAGAACGGACGCAAGAAGAATTTTTCCACACTTTTAACGCGCTTTACGACGGCCAAAAGCAGATCGTCATCACCTCCGACTGTCCGCCACGCGAAATTCCGACGCTCGAAGAACGGCTGCACTCGCGTTTCGAGTGGGGGCTGATCGCCGACATCGAGCCGCCCGACCTCGAAACAAAAGTCGCTATTCTGAAGCGCAAAGCCGATTTGGACGGTGTCGCGCTGCCCGACGACGTAGCCTTTTTCATCGCGGGCAAAGTCAAAAGCAACATCCGCGAACTCGAGGGGTCGCTAGTGCGGTTGGTGGCGATTTCGTCGCTGCGCGACATGCCGATATCGAAAATGCTCGCGCAGGACGCGATACGCAATATCGCGGAGGATAACCAACCGGTGGGCGTCACCATCGAGCAAATTCAAAAGATGGTCGGCGCACACTATCATCTCCGCGTCGATGATTTGAAATCGAAGAACAATTCACGGCAGATTGCCGTGCCGCGACAAGTGGCGATGTACCTGTGCAAGCGTCTTACCAAACATAGTTTCCCGGAGATCGGACGAGCGTTTGGAAACAAGCATCACACGACCGTGATTCACTCCGTAGATAAGATTTCAACCCTCGTTTCCAAGGATCAAAATTTCCACAGGGTCGTGAGCGACCTTATCGATAATCTTTGCAGATAGTTAGCCCGGTTTTTGAGCAAAAAGTTTTCCACAGTACGGTTTTCGGTTAAACCTTTTGTACTCTAGTATTTAACTATGAGTTTTCCACATTTCCACAGGCACCGCAACAATTGGGGCTGTGGAAAAGTGGCAAAGTTTTGGCATGAGGTAGTTTTCCACAGAAACGCAAAGTTTTCCACAGCGTTTTCCACAGGGGCTGTGGAAAACAACTCTTTTAGATACAACAATAAAGTGGGTTTTCCACATTTCCACAGCCCCTACTACTACTACTAGATATAAATACAAGGTTTTATATTAGTAGATTTAGGAAAAGGCGTTTCTGAAAAACGTCGCTTAAATGTGTGATACTTTCTGCGAATATTTCTTGAAGGAGTCAGTTGAATGGAATTCAGGATTAGCAAAAATGCACTACAGAAAGAGCTCGGTTTTGTACAGGGAACGGTCGAAAAGAAGAACACCATTCCGGGTCTCTCCAACATCCTCATCGAGTCTGTCGGCGAGAACACGATTCGCATCATCGGGACGGATTTGGATGTGACCTTGCGTTGCGAGACGGAAGCCGAGATCATCACGCCCGGTTCGATGTGCGTCGGGGCGCGCAAGCTCTTCGAGATAACGCGCGTCTTGCCGGATGCGCCCGTCAGCTTCCGCAAGGAAGAGAACAACTGGGCGACGGTCAAATGCGAGCGGTCGAATTTCCGCATCGCGGGCGTCGAGCGCGATGCGTTCCCCGAAGTACCGACGTTCAAAACCGCGCCCGTCAAATTCCCGGCCAGCATTTTTAAGACATTCATCGACCGCACAATCTTCGCCATCACGCTCGAAGAGTCGCGCTACACACTTTCAGGGGCGAAATTTATGCTCGGCGCGACGGGCGCGCGGATGGTCACGACCGACGGGCATCGTCTAGCCTACATCGAGCGTCAGGATTTGGGGCAGCACGCGCCCAAAGAGGGCTTGGAAGCATTGATTCCGCGCAAGACGCTCGCCGAGTTGACCAAATTGACCGCCGGGTACGAGGGCGACATCGGTCTCGGTGCGGACGAAAACCACATCTACTTCGAGGTCGGGCCGCGTCTTCTCATCTCCCGCACGCTCACGGGACAGTTCCCAAACTACGAGATGGTGATGCCCAAGGGCAACGACAAGTCGGTTGTTTTCGAGTCGGCACCGCTCGGTCAAGCCATCCGCCGCGTCGCCCTGATGGCCGACGACCGCTCGCACGCCGTCCGCTTTCATCTGACCGCCGACACCTTACAGATCAGTTCCCAGACCGCCGAAGAAGGCGAAGCCCGCGAAACCATCGCGACCGAATATTCTGGCGACGAAACCGAGATCGGATTCAATGCCGCCTACCTTCAGGATTTTCTCAATGTCATGAGCGAAGGCACGGTGACGTTCGAGTTCAAAGACGGCAACTCTCAGGCGCAAATTCGTCCGACCGTCGATGACGGCTACGACTACAAGTACGTCGTCATGCCGATGCGTCTGTGATGCATCAAAACAAACGAACCAGATGAACGGCGCACCAGGATGCTGATCGTAATCAGTGCATGATCGAATAGTCGTCGCCAACGCATCACTCACGGGGTCGCCAGCAAAGATGTCTCCCCGTTCCGAGAACGCCTTGGTGCTCGTCAGGTTGATACGTTGGTCGATCATCTCGCTCTGCTACGCGAAAGAAACAGCATACGAGGCAATCAAAGTACCGAACACAAAGAACGCGCTTGTTTGAAGCTTACTGAGTTCGTCGTGGACGGTTGCTGGCGTAAGTTGTGAGTACATCTCGTATGACACTGTTCCGTTTGGCTACAAATGTTTTGACCAAGCTTGCGCGATGTGACGGTGGGTCGCCAGACTTGGAAGCATATCGCTCGCGCAAATTCCCAGCCAAAAACGTCTCTATTCCACCCCCTTCATTTTTTCACTCGATTGCGGAACGACTTTTGATTGATGCAATGAGGTATGACGAAAAAGGGGGACGGCAAAGCTAGTTAATTCTAGTTAAATATTGCGAACGACGGGTGGATTCATAAGGGAGGTTGATAAGAATGGGTGAGGCGAAGACGCAAGCGGACAAGATTGATAAACTGCGCGAGATTGTGAAAGCGGTTGACATATGCATGTTGACCACAATGGATGAGCATGGCGACCCGCACAGCCGCCCGATGTCGAACAACGGCGAGATCGAGTCGGACGGCGACCTGTGGTTTTTCACCTACGGTTCGTCGCACAAGGTGGACGAGGTCGGGCGCACGCCGAAAGTCAACGCGAGTTTCTCGGATACAAAGGGGCAACAGTATGCGTCGCTCACGGGGCGAGCCGAGGTTGTGCGCGACCGTGCGAAGATTGAAGAGTTGTGGCAGCCGCAACTGAAGGCGTGGTTCCCGGATGGGGTCGATACGCCCGACATCGCGCTGCTCAAAGTGTCGGTCGAGAAGGCCGAATACTGGGACGCCTCCCAATCGATGGTGGCACACGCCGTCAGTCTCGTCTCTTCGCTCGTCACGGGCGAACCGGCGAACTTGGGTGAGAACGAGAAGATCAACATCAAATAATGCAGCGCCGCACGCGCCGCCAAAACAAGCAAAGGGGAAAACAGATGGCGAACAATCAGGAAGAGCAAGGAGGTTTCCCGCAAAAGGAGACCGGAGGGCAGAGCACGCATTCGACGACCGGCGACGGACATCCGCCGCGCCCCGGCGAGGAAGGCTACACAGGCGGCGGGCAAGGCGAGCCGGACAATGCCGGACAGAAAGAGACGGGCGGCACAGGCGGCTACGGCGGCACGAGCGGCGCGTCAGGTCAGTAACGAATCCGCATCACTTATGAAGACGTGCGAGACGGGCGCGGGGAACGCATCAGAGATGTGCTCCGCGCCCGTCTCGCGTCAGTGAAAGATTCACAAATGGGTGGGACGAAACCGGGCACACGTACCGATGATTTTAGCGTCGCCTATCGGATCGCGCGCGGCATGAACACAGACGTATTCGCGGTTTGGCATCACGCGTTGCTAACGCCGCTCGTCTGCAAGCGCCTGCGCGAGGGTGAGGCGGGTGACGCGAAGTGGCGTCGTCTGTTGAGAGCCGAAGGGCGCGCGTTATCGCTCATGCAGCATCCGGGCATCGTCCGGCTTTATGGACAGAAACACGACACCGAACGCCCGTACCTCTTGCTTGAGCACGTGGGCGACCGCACACTGCGCGACGTGTTGCGCGAGGAGGGAGCATTAGAGACGGGGCACGCCGTCCGCGTCGTGCAGCACGTCGCCGCCGCCGTCGCACACGTCCACGAATGCGGCTTCGTTCATCGCGACCTCAAACCATCGAATGTCGTCCTCCGCGCCGGGCGTCCCGTGCTGCTCGACTTCGGAGTGGTTTGGAACGCGCGACCAAATCGCACACCGCCCGACCGCAGCGGCACTCCGCAATATCTTGCGCCGGAACAAATCCGCCGCGCGCCGCTCGCGGCGACAACGGACGTGTTCGGACTCGGCACGCTTCTCTTTGAACTGCTCACCGCCCGCCGTCCCTTTCGACGGGGCGACGAACACGCGCGCGAGCTTGCGAAGCGCTATCCGCAACTTACCGACGCCCCGCCGCGTCTCGAAGCCTTGTTGCCCGGCGTTCCTGATGGACTCGCACGCGTCGTCCACCGATGTTTGGAGACAGAGCCACGCGCCAGATTCCAGTCTGCCTTAGACTTGTGTAAAGCCCTCGACGAATACACGCCGACCAAAATCTGGCCGTGCGAACCGGCGGGAGTCGTCATCTCCCCGTTCGAGTAAACGATGACAATGGCGGAATTGCAACAGCGTCGGTGTTATCTTTCTGGCTCCGGCGCGGATTTCCCGGACTCCCATCCAACATCTGATCGCGGGCGAACCCGTCGTCGTCGCTGCGCATCGGATTGCTGGCGCTCTCCCACCTGAAAATGACTCTCCCGGGTTGAAACAAACTACGGTTTATGAAAGAGTTTCGTCCATGATGAAAACAGGTTTTCGCGCGTCGCTTTCAAGGGTTGTATTGTCGGCTCTGATGTTGATGACGGCGGCGGTTGTCTTCGGTCAGTCGGGGGCGACGCGCCCGCGCCGCGTGACGACGCCCCCGCCCGTAGACGATGAGGCGGGCGCGTCGCCGTCGGCTTCGAGAACCGCGACGCCGACGCGCACCGTTGTGACTAACTCCGGCGCGAGCGTTGCGCGGGCTTATTCGTTGCTCGAACAGAAGCAGTACGAAGCGGCAGCGAAAGAGGCGAAGCAAGTCGCGGCGGGCGACCCGAACAACTCCGAGGCGTGGAAGATTGCGGGCTTCGCCGAAGTCAACCTGAAGCAATATGCGGAGGCCGCCGCCGACTTGCAGCGCGCTCTCGATTTGCAGCGCACCGCCGGAGCAGAAGATGCGAACACGGTTGATGCGCTGGCGCAGGCTTATGTCCGCACGGAGGATTACACGCGCGCTCTGCCGCTGCTCGTCATCGCGACGACGCGCACAAGCAAAGCGACGCCCCCCGACGCGCTGATGCTCTACTATCGCGGACTCGCCGAATACCGCACGAACAAAGCGGCAGATGCGGAACGCTCGTTCAACGCGGCGGTCAAGACCGACCCGAAGAATACCGCCGCGCTCTACTACCTCGGTCGCATCGCGTTCGAGCGCAGAGACGACACCGCCGCCATCGCCTCGCTCAATCGAGCGACGCTCAGTGACCCGCGCTTTGCCGATGCGTGGGCGCTGCTGACCTACGCCTACATGCGCCGCGCCGCCGTGACGACGGGCGCGAAAGCCG
>JBGTHJ010000255.1:0-3352 GCA_041746175.1 Pyrinomonadaceae bacterium | reverse complement strand
GCGCGAAAGGCGTCGCGCAGTTCAGCCGCGCCGGTGTAGGTGTAGGCGCCGGGATCGACGAGCGTCGAGTGCCCGCGCGCGGCGAGTTCAAAGGCGAGCGCGTCGGCGTGCGCGTGACCGCAGTTGTCCGCGCCGTGCGGGCCGCAGTCGATGAGCAGATAGTTTGCGTCGCGCGTCCACGCGTCGCGCATCACGTAGTAGCCGCCGTCGGGGAACGCGCGTGAGAGTTGCGCGGGCGGTTGTACGTCGAGCGCGTCGAATTTTTCGAGACCATCGACGCCGAGCAGCCAGAGCGTCTCTTCCGCCGCGTCTCCGGCGACGTGTTTGTAATCCGCGCGACCGAAGAGAGCCGCGCCGGTCGAAAGCGCGGCGCGAAAGTCTCCGGCCTCGCGCTCGTCGAGCATGACGAGACGCCCGCCGTCGTCGTCGCCGAAGAAGGGCGTCGTGCCGTCGGGTCGCGTGATGTGCATCAAGTGGTCGAGCAACGCCCGCAACTTCGTCTCGACCTTTTCGCTCGCGTGCGGGTCGTCGTCGCTGCTGTGCGGCGCACGCGACAGCAAGATGTAAAAGTGCGTGTAGAAATCAGCCGTGTAGCGTTGGTAATAACTCGCCTGCTCGAAATAGACCCCGTCGGCGCGTACCTGCCGGTCGAGTTGTTCGAGCAGGATGCTTCTGCCGGTCGCGCGCCAGCGCGCCGCGTCGCGAAATTCCGGCAACAACGTCCCCAGATAAAAGAGGCCGAGCGCCTCGCCCGTGAGGTGTGTGTTGGGGCTGAAGTAGGTCGAAAGGTACGTCTCCAGATGACGCGCGTGGAGGTGGAGGAACTTGAGCGCGCGGAGGAAAATCTCCGGCGTCAGCGCGGGCGAGTCGCCGAAGAAATGAAGCCCCCACAGCCACGCGATTGAGCGCAACGCGACTTCCAAACTGCTCGCCCAGTTGATGCCGAGCTTGGGCGGATTGGCGTCCATCCACGCGCCGAGATGCGCCGCGAACGTGCGCGCGAAAAGTTCGTCGCCCGTGTGCCGGTAGGCGCGTCCGAGCGTCATGAAGTGCTGATGTCGATTCAACTCCCAGATGATTTTTTTGTCGCCCGCGACCGCCGCGTCGAGATAGTCGATGCGGCTCCAATGAACGAGCGGGGGACGCTTGCGCGCGACGGGTTCGAGATGCCAATCGACGGGGTCGCCGAACGAGAGGTCGCGAAAGCCCAACAGGTCGAAACGCCCCGCGCAAATCTTCCGTGCGCGTTCGACGGCGAGTTCGCGCGCGTGTGCGCCGAAGCGTTGGTGGAGCGCGTCGCGCGTCGCGGCGGGGTCGTCGAACGAAGCGAAGAAAGCGTGCGCGTCGCGGCGTCGGAAATGTTCGAGCAAGCTTTCCGCACCGGAAAACTTTTCGCCGTGCGGCGCGTCGAACATGCCGAGCAACTCTGCGTCGGAAGGCACGCGCGCCTGTGACGACCAACCGCGCCGCTCCGCATACGCGGCGAACCTTTGCCCGCCGCGCACGCGGAGTTCCGCGAGGCTGCGCCCCTTCAATTTTTTCAGCTTGTTCAGCGCGTCTGTCATCAGTCTTATAGCGAGTTGCAATAGAATGTAACACCTAAAAGAGAGGCGCACCCGGGAGCGCGAGCCTCCGGCTCGCCTTGAGCGTTCGCCGAACGCGAATCATTACGCGAATCATTGAGCGTGCGTGGGGCACGCTTGCCAGCGGGACGCTGGCGCTCACAGGATTTCATCCAATTGCAAAGCACGACAAGCGCGAGCGGGAAGGTTCATCGTATGCTCCGTTCCTATCCATATGCCTCAGCATCAATCGAGACTTTCGTGACGGCTCAAGGTTTGAGTCCGGTGAAGAAGGTCGTTTTCAACTCGCCGCGTTGTGACCTGACCCGGTCGCGGTGCGCGGCGACGGAATTTGCGAGCGGTCGTGTTGGGACACGGGTTGTTGCGTCTGCCCGTTTGTCGTTGTGGTGGTCGTCGTCGCTGTTGCCGGGGATTCGAGCCGGCGGTCGAAGATGCTGGCGAGACGGAGCGTGTTACGCGCGAGGTCGTATTTCTCAAGCACGCGGCGGCGTCCCTGTTCGCCAAGCCGACGACGCAACGCGGGGTCGTCCATCAAAGTCGCCAGCGTGCGCGCCAGTTCTTCTTCATCCGAAGGCGTGACGAGCAGTCCGTCCGTGCCGTGTCGAATCAGTTCGGGGATGCCGGTGATGTTGGTCGCGACGCACGGTATCTCCATCGCCATCGCTTCCATCAACACGACGGGGACGCCTTCGGCGAAACTCGCGAGCGCGAAGATGTCGGTCTCTTGATAAAGCTCGCGGACGCGCTCCTGATTCAACCAGCCCTCAAAACTGACGTGGGCGGCGAGAGAGAGCGTCTCGACGTGGCGTTCGAGATTGGCGCGGTCGGGGCCGTCGCCGACGAGACGGAGACGCACGCGGCGTCCCTCGCGGACGAGTCGTCCGACCGCCGCGACGAGCACGTGCTGCGCTTTGACGGGCGCGAGCATCCCGACGCAGATGATTTCCAACGGGTCGGGCGATTCGCGAAACGGGCGCGGCGCGTACACCGCCGGGTCGATGCCGAGCGGCGACACTTCGATCTTGTCCCATTCGGCGTAGGGCGTCACGCGTAGCAACTGGCTCCGCCCGAAGTTGCTGATCGCGCAAATAAACGACGCGCGTTTGACCTTCTCCGCGAGTTGGAAACCGACCGTGTCGTCGAACTCAGCCGAGCCGTGAATCGTCGCCGACATCGTGATGGGAAACACCCGCGCGACCAGCAACGCGACCGTCGAAGAAAAATGAACATGGACGTGCGAAAGACCGCGCTCCTTCATCCGGTGTCCGACGATCACCGCTTCGGCGAAATAAGCGAGATGCCTGACGGTCTTGAAAGGATCATAACGCCCCGATTTGACGGCGTGCGCGAGACCTTTCAGGTAGCGCGCCGGTCGCGCCGCGAAGGTTGCCGCGTGTGCCCGGAGCGCGCCCCGAAGGCCCTCCGGTTTGACGTAGAAAGTGCGCGCCGCTTCCACGCGTTCGCCGGGTGCGAGTTGTTCGGGCGGGCGGTCGGGCGCGTCAATCGAGATAACGTCGATGTCAAAACCGAGCGCCCGGAGTTGTTGAATCTCGCGCAGGATGAACGTGTGCGTGACGGTCGGATACCGGCTCACGAGATAGGCCATGCGGCGTTGTGTGGTTGCCTGTTGCAGCATGTTCGTTGCGGATTGCGGTTTGAAGAAACGACGTACCCGGTCGTGGTTATCAAACCGCATTCTTCAGTCCGCGTTCCTCCGCGCATCTCCGACCCGGCGCGGCGACGCCGGCGGCGGGTCGACAACGGCGCGC
>JBGTHJ010000254.1:0-5740 GCA_041746175.1 Pyrinomonadaceae bacterium | reverse complement strand
CGTCGCGCGTGCCGGCGAACGTGGCGTCGCAACATCGCACGCGGCCTCCTCCAACCCGCCGTCAGCATCGCGCCGCCCTTCGGCGCGGTCGCTCAATCCGGGTTCGCCGCGCGCTCGCCTCGTCGCCGTGCTCGTCGCCGGTCTGCTCATTCCCGCGCTGGCCGGGTGGTTCTTCTACAACCGTTCCACGAACCGCCGCGCCGCGCGCACAACCACGACGCCAACTACGCTCGCGCCGTCATCTTCCAAACTCTACGCGCGGATGAGCGACGCGGAACGACTCGCGTTCATCGACGCGCAGGAGCAACGCATCTCCGCGCTGATGGGCGAGCGTCCCGCGAAACTTGACCAAGTTGCCTTGCGTGCCATCAAGACGCACGTTGACAACTACGTGGCGCGCACGGGCAGCACGTCCGGCGAGTTGGGGAAGGATGATCCGCGCGCCGTCTTCACGCGGGCGCAACCATACGTGCCGCTCATCGCGCGGTCGTTCGCGGCGCGCCGGATTCCGGTCGTCGTCGGCATCTACCTGCCGATGATCGAGTCGGAATACCGCGAATGTTACGAGAGCTCTCAGGGCGCGAAGGGGCTGTTTCAGTTTCTACCACGCACCGCGCGCGCGTACGGGGTCGCGCCCGAAGAGATGTGCGACGCCGCGAAGACGACGCCCGCCGCCGCGCACTACATCGCCGACCGAATGGCCGAACTCGGCGACGATGCGCAGAGCATGACGCTCGTCGTGCTCAGCTACAATCGCGGCGCGGAGGGCGTGCGCAAGTCCCTGCGCCGTCTGCGCGAGACGGGCGACTCCGGGCGAAACTTCTGGACGCTCTACGCGCACCGCGACCGGCTCGGCGATCTGCTCAACGATGAAAACGTCGCTTACGTCCCGAGCTTTTTTGCCGCCGCCATCATCGGCGAGAACCCGCACGCCTTCGACTTGCCGACACCGCCGCTCTCATCCCTGACCGCGAATTAAACGATGCCGCGCCTCCGTCTTCAGACGGCGCACGACGGCGCGCGTTGGCGACGACCTGGCTACTCGCGTCTCGAAACAACATTCGCCAGGCAGTCCGAGCGACCATCCTGCCCGCACTGAAAAAGCTCCGGCGCGTACTTGGCGGTAAACTCCTGCACGTTGTGCCAGACGCGCGTCTGGCCGTAAGTCGCCGCCGTCCAGCCGAGCCTCTCCTTGTCGCGCCAGACGCTCGCAAAAGCACGCGGCTCGCCCTGTCCCGCGAGATGTCGCGCTTCGTGCAAAAGTATCGCCGCGCGCTCGACATCATCCGTCGAATTTTTGAAAAACTCCGGATATAGCGTCACTAGCTGGAACGGAAAGTTGGTGGCCGCGTAGGCGTCGGCGTGGCCGACGTAATTGTTCCACCAGTTGTCGGTGGTGCGAAAGTTGGCGAGGCGTCGCAGCAGAAAAGCATCGCGGCTAAAACCCTGTCGCTCGATGATCGAGATCGCGCGTTGGACGGTCTGCTTCTGCTCGAAGGTGGCGGCCTCGGAACTCTCCAGCAGCGACACGTAAAACGCCGTCAGCACGAGCGCCAGCATCCCCACGACGGCTGCGACGCGCGTGCCGAGCGTGCGCACCCGCACGCCATCCGTGGTGGGCGGTTCCTCCTCGTGCCACGTCGGCGCGGCGAGTTCGCCGCCGCAACGCTTGCACACCTCCGCCGCCGCGAAGTTGGTCAGACCGCAACAAATGCATTTGGTGTTATTCATAGTAAGGATGTGCCCGCGTGAGGAGCGATGTAGATGCCGACGCCGGGTGGCGGATGTCAGCGGTCAGACTCGAACGAAATCCTGATGACGCCCGACATCTTCATCACTCGTCCCTTCTGAGTTGTGGGGAACTGCTGACGGCGGTGACGCGCTCCATGTCTTCTTTGGCCTGGTCGGAGGCGGAGCGGATGCCCGCGACGCGGAGGCGAAACTCGTCGGGGTTGCTCGCCCCGCGAACGGCTTCTTCCATCGTGATGAGACCCGACTGGAAGAGGTTGAAAAGCGACTGGTCGAAGGTTTGCATCCCGTACTGCGACGTGCCCGCCGCGATGGCGTCGCGAATCAGCGAGGTCTTTTCCTCGTTCATGATGTAGTCGCGAATCAGTCCGGTCGAAACCATCACCTCGACGGCGGGCACGCGACCCGAACCGCGCGCCGAACGTATCAAGCGCATCGAAATGACCGCGCGCAATATCCCGGCGAGCTGGATGCGGACGCTCTTTTGCTGGTGCGGCGGAAACGACGTGACGATGCGCGTGATGGTCTCGGTCGCATCGAGCGTGTGCAGCGTTGAAAGGACGAGATGTCCGGTTTCGGCGGCGGTCAGCGCCGTCTCGATGGTTTCATGGTCGCGCATCTCGCCGACCAGAATCACGTCCGGGTCTTGCCGCAACGCGCCGCGCAGGGCTTCCGCGAAAGAGCGCGTGTCAACATCGACTTCGCGCTGCGTGATGAAGGATTTCTTGTCGCGGTGGAGAAACTCAATCGGGTCTTCGATGGTGATGATGTGACCGCCGCGCGTCGAGTTGATGCGGTCGATGAGCGAGGCGAGCGTCGTCGATTTGCCCGAACCCGTCGTGCCCGTGACGAGAATCAGCCCGCGCTGCTCGTCGGCAATTCTCTCAAGCACGGGCGGCATACTCAGTTCCGACAGGTTGCGGACGTTGTCGGGGATGACGCGCAAAACCATCCCGACCGTGCCGCGCTGCTGGAAAATGTTCGCGCGAAAACGACCGAGACCCGGCACGCCGTACGCGATGTCGGCTTCCGACACCTCTTTGAAGCGTTGCTTCTGGCGATTCGACATCATCGAAAAGGCCATGTCGAGCGTGTCGTCGCGCGTCAGGGGGGCGACTTCGACGACCGGTTTGAGTTCGCCGCCGAGACGCATGAAGGGCGTCGAGCCGGCCTTGATGTGGAGGTCGGACGCGCCGAAGTTGGCGGCGATCCGTAGCAGTTCGTCAATTTTTATCGACATACACCGGAGGCTGAAAACGCTCGGACGCGCGACCGAGGGAGAAGCCCGACGGACGAGCCGCGACGTTTCTGAAATTTCCAGTTGAAGTTGTGAATGCGCCGCGAAAACGACCGGCGCGGAAAGGCGTCCTTTGGCGGACTTCCGGGAAGCGGGTGCGCCACCGGAAAGATTAGACCCGGAGACGCCAAAAACATTCTCGCACGCGCCCCTTCCGCCCGTCAATAGAAAGCGGAAAGTGGCAGCGGGGAGACGGCAGCAAGCAGGCAGCAAAAAGCGGAAAGCTGTCAACGCGACACGCTTTCCGCTTTTCGTTTGCGCTCTCCTGCTCGCGGCTTTCTTAGTCGGTGGCGACTGCGCTGAAGCGCGCCATCGGGTCGGCGGCTTCAGCCGAAAGGGCGGCGGCTTTGTCGTTGGTCTGGTCGGCGTCGCTGTGGTAAGTCGGTTCGTATTCGTTGACGTAGGTGAGCCACGCGCCGGGGGCGGGACGCTCCCCCTTGGTGACATCAAAATAAGCTTGTTGGATGCGTCGGGTGGTGTCGCCGCGCGTGCCCGTCCCGATTTTGATGCGGTCAACCGAGCGAATCGGCGTGACTTCGGCGGCGGTGCCGGTGAAGAAAAGTTCGTCGCAGACGTAGAGCGCGGCGCGTTGGATGCCCGTCTCGACAACCGGAATCTCAAGCTCACGGCAAATCTCAATCACGCTATCGCGGGTGATGCCGGGAAGAATCGACGACGAGAGCGGCGGCGTGACGACGTTTCCGTTGTTGACGAGAAAGATGTTCTCACCCGAACCCTCCGAGACGAAGCCGCGATCATCGAGCGCGATGCCTTCGGCAAAGCCGTTGAGAATGGCCTCCATCTTGATGAGTTGTGAGTTCATATAGTTGGCGCCGGACTTCGCCATCGCGGGCATCGAGTTGGGCGTCAGGCGGTTCCACGTCGAGACGCAAACATCGACGCCCTGCTCAATCGCCTCGTCGCCGAGATACTTGCCCCAATCCCACGCGCCGATGTAGCAAGACAGCGGGTTCGGAAACGGGTTGACGCCGAAAGCGGGGCGCGCTTCGTCGAGACTGCGGAAGATAATCGGACGGAGGTAGCACTGGTCAAGCCCGCTGCGCCGGACAAGCTCGACCGCCCCGTCGCACAACTGTTCGAGCGTGAGCTTGTGTTCCATCCGGTAAATCTTGGCGGAGTTGAGGAGGCGTTGCATGTGCTCGCGCAGACGATAGACCGCCGGGCCGCGTTTCGTCGTGTAACAGCGGATGCCCTCGAAGACGCTCGAACCGTAGTGGATGACGTGCGACATAACATGGATGCGGGCGTCGTCCCATTTGATAAACTGGCCGTCGTGCCAGACTTCGGGGGCGATGTTCGTCGCTTTGGCGTCTTTCTTCGGCGAGTCGTCTGCGAACATATATGTTGTCTCCTTGTTGATTGATTACTGAATAATATGGGCAACGATGCGAGGTTTTCAGCAAGCGCGTGCGAAAGCGGAGGTTTGACTACATGCGCTATCGCCGCGTGCAATACTTCAGTTTATAAGGTGTTCAACGATACCTTAAAGACGCGACGCTTGGCAAGGCGCGCTTGATTCCGCACGCACGGGCGAAGTAGGATCAAAACCTCTCAGCCGTTCGCCTTCGGCAAACGACCGGCGTGTCGCCGGAATCCGTTGCTGGCGGCGATGAGGGATGACGGTTGACCGCTCGAACATCTTGTATGCTCTCGCATGTGAACGTGTCCATCGCGGCGTTGTCCGGACTGTTGGCGACTCTGTTGTGGCTGTCGCTCGCGGGCTGTCGCGCGCCGGAGAAAACTCCAACCACAGAGATGACTGAACCAAACACCACCAACAACACCACCACCACCACCACCGATGCCACGCCCGCCCCTGAAGACGCGCGCTCGATTCATCAGCGCGCCGTCGCCATCGACATGCACGCCGATACCGTACAGTTCATCATCGACGACGGCGCAGACATCAATCAGCGACTCGCGACGACGCACCTCGACGCCGTGCGGATGCGCGAGGGCGGACTCGACGCGCAGTTCTTCTCGATCTGGGTCGAGCCGCAGTTCTACGGCTCCGGCGGCAAGCGCGCGGTCGAACGCGCCGACCGGCAGATCGCCGCCGTGCGTGCGCTCGCCGACAGCACCCGGAGACGTGGACGCTCGCCACTTCCGCCGGAGACATCCGCCGCGCCGCCCGCGACGGAAAACTCGCGGCCTTATTGGGTCTGGAAGGCGGCTACGCGATTGACGAAAAGTTGGAGAACGTCGAACGCTATTACGATTTGGGCGTGCGTTACATGTCGCCCGCGTGGTCGTACAGCACGAGTTGGGCGGGGTCGTCGGGTGATGAGGTCGGACGCACGCGCGGCTTGAACGAGTTCGGGCGTCGCGTCATCCGCGAGATGAATCGTCTCGGCATGATGGTCGATGTCTCGCACGTCTCGGACAAAACTTTCCGGGACATCATCGAGACTTCGACCGCGCCCGTCATCGCGACGCACTCGAACGCGCGCGCCATCGCCAACGTCCCGCGCAACCTCGACGACGAACAGATTCGCGCGCTCGCCGCGAAGGGCGGCGTCGTCTGCGTGGTCTTCTACCCGGCGTTCGTCGAGCCGGGATGGAACGAAGCGAAGCAGCGCGTCGATGCGGAAATCGCGCCGCTCGTTGAAGCCGCTTCGCGCGCCGCGCAGGGGGGCGGCGATTCGCTCCGGCGCATCGCCCGCGACCGCGTGC
>JBGTHJ010000253.1:0-1952 GCA_041746175.1 Pyrinomonadaceae bacterium | reverse complement strand
CCGAGCAGCATCAGCGCCAGGTGCGACAATGGCGCGAGGTCGCCGCTGGCCCCGACCGAACCTTTTTCCGGGATCACCGGATGCACGCCGCGCTCAAGCATCGCGACCAGCGTCTCGGCGACCATGGGACGCGCGCCGCTGTAACCGAGCGCGAGGACGTTGGCACGCAACAACATCATCGCCCGCGTCTCCGCGACGGCGAGCGGAGCCCCGACGCCGCACGCATGGCTCCGCACGAGATTCAACTGCAACTCGCGAAGCTCGCCCGGCGGTATCGAATAGTCAGAGAGTTTGCCGAAGCCCGTGTTAACGCCGTAGACCGTGCGCCCTTCTTCGACGATGCGCTTCACCGTCCGCCGCGACGCTTCCATCGCGTCGCGCGCCCGCGCCGCCAGCGCGACCCGCTCGATGCCGTGCGCCACCGCTTCAACCTGTTCGAGCGTGAGTCTCTGACCGTCGAGTTCAATCATAAGCAAGAAGAAGAGATGGTCGGATGTCGGCTGACGGTAAGGGATAACAAACGACATCCGATGCGCGTGTTATCTAACAGCCAACCTTTAACATCCGGCAACTAACATCCGGCAACTACAGCAGGGGTTCTTCCTTGATCGTCTGTTTGTCCGGACGCTTCCATTCGCCGGAGTTGGGGACGCTCGTGGTGTGAATGCCGCTCCGTGTGCGCGCACGCTCGCGCGCTTTCTTGGCGCGTCGCACCGCGCCGCGTTCGATGGTCGCGGCCTTCGTCCAGTCCGTCACTTGCCGGAACGAGCGATTGAAGGAGAAGTCGCGTTGCGGCGGCAACACTTCGCCCGTCGCCTGCCGCAGCCGCACGGTCGACACCGCAAAAATCAGGACGATCGCGTTGAAGACGAAACCGACGGCGATGACCGCCCAGCCGGGCACGATGCCGACGCCCGCGCGCTCAATGAAGGCTTCAAAGTTGTAAGCCGGGAGCGGATGAAGGTAGACCTTCAGGTTCCAGCTCAGCGCGAGCAGCGCGAAAATCCACAGATAGTTTCGCCGTAGACGCCGCCCGACCGCTTCCCACTCGCTGATCGTAAAGTGCGGCGTAATCAGATCGGTCGTCAAATCCTCGGCCCACTTGTCTTCCATCGGGCTTTCGGGCGAGAGGAGCTTGGCGAAGTAGCCCGTCTCAATCATTCGCACGCGGCTCGACCAGATTTCGTAATAGCGGTACCGGCGCGCCTCCATGAAAAGAAAGAAGGCGACCAGAATCGAGTTTATCAGGATGACGAAATGCGGGTTCATCGGCGAACTGAAAGCGAAGGAGAGCGTCGCGCCCGCGGTCAGCACCGCCCAGTTGGTCGTCGTGTCGAGACGGTTGCGCCATGTGTTCGAGCGTTGCACCTCGCCGCGATAGAAGTGGACTATCGCCGTGTTGAACTCCGACGGCGAGAGCTTCAGACGCTTCAAATAGGAAGGCTGTTCGGAGGTTCTGTCGATGGCCGCGCCATCCGGCGTTAGTGTTGTTGACGGCGACGGCGGCGCGGGTGCGGGACGCGGAAGGCTTCCGGTGGTGCGCTCAGCCGTAACGGGCGGTTTGCTCAGTCTGGGGCGTGGGTCGGGTTTCATCTTGGTCGTCAAGTCGTCAAAAAATCGTGCGCGGCAGGGAGGGCATCGTGCCTGTGATTCATCATAGCACGCGCCGCGCGCGAAACGTCAGTATCCAAAACGGACGGCGGAGAGCGGGCGGCGGAGAGCGCTCAAGCCGCCGGGAGATACGAGTTGGCGGCGTGCGTGCTTCCGCTTTGCGACTGCCGCCTGGCGGACGACCGCGTCGCTTGACAGGCGGCGAAGCGAGCACCTATATTGATTTTTTGGCTCGTTGCTGATTGAAAATGTCCGGGGGCGATATGACGGCGCAAGGCGTCGAGAGCGACGCGGACGAACATTGGATGCGCGCGGCTTTGCGCGCGGCACGCGCGGCGGCG
>JBGTHJ010000252.1:0-8589 GCA_041746175.1 Pyrinomonadaceae bacterium | reverse complement strand
GGGCGGCTCGAATCACTCGAGCCGCCCGCGCGCTTTTTCTTTGGCTTCGACGCGCCGCATGAAATCGGCGGAAGAGTCGTCGCAAGTCGTTGAATAAGTCGTCCCGGAAGTCGCGGCGTTACAACTCGCGCACACCCGTGACGCGACTGCCCAGCACGTTCATCGCATTGTTGACGTTGGTGGAATGGTAGCGAACGGTCGAGTTGCCGCCGCCGTTGGTGTCGAAGGTCGGGGCGAGAAACGGGTGCGGCTGCGCGTTCTCTGAAGCAGGCCACGTGCGGGCGAACTTGGCGACGACGATCGCGCCGAGAATGTCGCCGTTGCCGCCGCCGTTGCGCTGCATGTTGCCCTCGCCCAGGACGAGTATCAATCCATCGAAGCTGGCGTTGCCGCTCATGGTGAGCGTGCCGGTGACGATCAGCAAGCCTTCGCCGCTGCTCAAACTACAATCGCCGTCAACGAACGTGAAGGCCGGATTTCCCGCGCTGCCGAAGTTGCCCGGCGTGCTCGTAAAGTAGCGACCGCTCGACTGCGCCACCGCCGCCATTTCCATTAACATCGCCCGCGCAGCGTCTGCCGAACGCAGCCACGGCGCGAGATCGGAATTGGGAACCTGTGCCACTGCGCTTCCTGCGGCGGTCACGGTATTGGGTTTGCTCGAAAGCACCGTGGCGGCTACATCGACGGCGTTGCCATTGCTTGTCGTGCCGAACACGGGGAGCGGCGGTTGTGCCGGAGACGCGGCGTCGTTGCCGTTGTACTCTTTGGCATTGCTGTTGCCGATGCTAAAGCCGTTCATCGGCGAGCCGTCTTCCGCCCCGCGCGTCAGCAGCGTCGATCTCGGTGTGAAATCAAACTGCTGCCGGTTGACCATCATCTCCATGAACTTTTGCGCCCCGCGCGGGCCGAAGCCCTGCACTTGAATCAACAGACGACCAGGCTGGTAATTCGCATCGGCGGCGAGTTGCGTCCGGTTCGGGTCTTCGGGGTCGGTGATGCTCAAAGCGTAAGACATCGCCTGACCGGGGAGCGTGCCGGGGACGGGGACGCGTGCGTTCAGCGTCGCGTTGTTGTAGGGCAGCCAGCCGGAAAGACGCGCGAAGCCATCATTCGTCGCCGAGTTGCCGTCGGGGTTGCTCGCCACGTCGTTCGCCAAGTTCGACGTAGAGAGCACGTTGGCGGTGCGGAAGTTCGAGCGAATTTTCGTGCCCGCCGGAAGAGCCAACCCACCGCGCGCCGGGACGTTGCCGCGCAGCACGCTGAGCGCATCCTGCAAACCGGCTTCCGCCGCATAATAAGCTTGCGTCTCAGCCGTCGCGTCAATCGCGTTGGTGTTGGTCGCCCCGGTGGTGAGAATCAGCGCGCCACCCGCGACCAGCAGCAGCGACGAGATGAGAAGCATCGTGATCAGCGCCGCGCCGCGTTCGCTGCGGCGTTCGTCGGTCAAATTCATCGTTTCATTATTCTTCATGGTGTTATGCCTCGCGGGTCGAATGCACTGTGCCGCGCGCCTCAGTACGCGGGGAGGTTTTTGTTGCGTAACGTTACTTCAGAGACGAGGTCGGTTGTCGATGCGGGTTGATACCCCGGACTTTTGGGCGCGCCCATCGCGTCGAGCCTGACGCCGATGTGGATGCGCAGCCGGTCGGCGTTGGCCGGAGCGGTCGCCGCGCCCGCCGCCGTCAGATAATCGATCTGCAAAGAGTCGATGCGGTTGGCGAGCACGTCCGGGACGTTGGTCGCGTTCACGTCGAGCCGCGTAATCATCGACGCATTGCCGTTGATGTAAATCGAGTAGTAAATATCTTCGCCGGGGTCGCTCGTCGCGTTGCGGTTGCCCGCCCCCGTGTAGGTGTTGAGATTGGCGCGAAAGCGAAGCGAGTTGTTGTCGCAATCCGCCGCGACGAGGCCGTTGTCGGTCATCCCGAAACCGGAGTTGGCTATCTCGCGCGTCATGATGTTGACCGCGCGCTGCACGTCGGAGAGCGCATCGGAGCGCTGGTTTTCGCGCGTCCGAACCCTGAGCGACTGTCCGAGTAGCGTGGTTGCGATGCCCATGATGACCAGCGTCACCGTCATCGCGATCATCAATTCGAGCAGCGAAAAGCCCGCCGTTCCTGAATCTTTTGAGACATATGCTCGCATCTGTTGGTGCTCTCCGTAGTCGCGGCGCGGTCGCCTCCCGGTGCGTTGTTTGGTTCTCGTCCGGCGCGTTGTTTAGTTCGCGCCTTGCGCGGGCGAGGTGCGATAGCTAACGAGCCTGACCCTACCGCCGACCAGCGTAGTCGCGCCGTTGGCGATCACGTTGATCGTCACTCGTTTGAGTTCCGGTCGCAGCGTTCCATTGATGACCGGCGCATCTTCAACCGCTAAATCAACCGAGTATGAACGGTTCACGCCCGCCGAATCCGTAAGCACCAGCTTGCGCGTGTTGGTGGTTGCGAAGGCCGTGGTCAGGTTTGCGTAGGAAGTCGTACGGACGATCTCCATCTGCTCTTGCGCGATGGCGAGCGCTCGCGCGCGGTCGCTCGCGCCCGTGTTGTTATTGACGGCGAAGAGGAACAGTCCCGCCGCCGCCAGCGCGACGACCATCATCGTCAGCATCGCGGCGACGGTTTCAATCAACGTGAAGCCGTGCTCGGCTGTGCGCCGCGCGCGAGTTGCGCCGTCCGCCGCGTGGCCTGTTTTTTTGTTGCTCGCTTTCATGATGAGTGGCTGCTCCGCGTTAGTTAGTGACATCGACGTGCACCGTCTTCGAGCCGCACGGGGAGGTGATGGTGACGACCAATCCGGTGCCGCGCGTGTTGCCGACGGACTTGACCGTGAACGTCGTCGAACCGCTGCCGACAATCGTCTTTGAAGCCGGAGCGACAATCGTCAGATTGCTCGCGCCGACTGAAGCGGTGACGTTGCGGGAAGTAGTGTCACCGTTATTAATCGTCGCGGTGATCGTCGCCGAACTGCCGCCCTTGCGTATCTTGAGATTGGGCGGCGTGACCGGCGAGACCGTCATCGAGCACTGCGCGGGCGGCGCGGTGTTCGTGTTGCCGTTGCCGTTTGTGTTGCCGTTACCGTTCGTGTTGCCGTTCGCGTTGCCGTTCGTGTTGCCGTTCGTGTTGCCGTTGCCGTTCGTGTTGCCGTTACCATTCGTGTTGGTATTGGTATTGGCGTTTTGGTTGGTATTTGTATTCGTGTTGCCGTTCGTGTTGCCGTTCGTGTTCGTATTCGTATTCGTGTTGGTATTGGCGTTTTGATTGGTATTGTTGTTTGAGTTGTAGTTGCCATCAGCGTTGGTGTTCGACGGGATGACCCCCGCGCCTCCGGGGACGGTGGAAACCGTGTCAGGCGGAACGATGAAGACCGCGGAATCAACCGTCACGTCGCCCGAACCCGTGACGCCGACGGTGCGCGTCCGCGTGCCCGCGCCGAGCAGAACGCCCTTGCTGTTTTGCAAACCGAAGTTGATGTTGACGCCGGTGCGTCCGCGAAAATCGAACGTGACGGTTGAGGGGAACGTAACATTGATGAACTGCACGCCCTGTGGAAGATTGAAATTGCGCGCCGTAACGAACCCGCCGAAATCCATCGACACAGTGTAGGTCGTCGCATTGGTGACGGTGATGCTCGAATTGCCGTGCCGACGTACCGCATCGACGCGCGCCTTCTCCAAATGACCGGCAAACACGCGCGCTGCGCCCAACAGTCGCCCGTCTTCGCGCGCGGAGGCGATGCGGACGATTGCGAAGGACGAAACAATGCCAATCACGGCCAGCGCGATTAGCATCTGTAACAAAGTCACACCGCGCTCGCCACCCCCGCGAATCCGCGCCCCAAATATGTCTTCGACCATTCGCTTTTTCATCATCGCCTCCAAAAAATTACGGCCTCCTTGAAACGCAACATGCGCGTCGCAGCCACCGCACATCCGCACCCATGTTGCAACATGAATGCCAGAGGTTTAACATATTAAACAATCGCTAGCGTTTTGTAAACAGTGTCACGCGCACAACCGCATCGGCCTCACGATTGGGACTCGATTCAGGCGTTTGTCCCGGGCATTTCGCCCTAAAGAAGCATCATTTGTTGAGACTATTTTCCTGCGAGACGTGCAGAATTCAGAGTCGAATTGAGATTTCAGATGCGAAGATTCGGCCAAGTAACGATAAATGTCGGTCAGCGTAGTTCAAAATGACAGAAAACCTGTGTCAACCCTCGCTTGCAAGAATCATTTTGACCGCGCTGTGAAACAACTCGATGCAAAAATCGGAGCGATTAGTCAGGAGTCTGAACTTTGGAAAAGACGCTCCCGGCAGGAGTCGCGTGGCGCGTGGCTTGGGGTGATTGAGTTAACGGTTTATGTGAGACGTGAGACGGGGCGGGTTGCGGGGTGAGTTGTATGCCGGACAATCGTTTGAAGATAAATGGTGTTTGTTGCTATAGTGATAGCGCCCCCGCTGTCGCTCCGGGCCGATCATCCCCTCTATCCCGTTGACAGCAACTCTCCTGAGTTATTTCCGAATCTCCAAACCCCTGACGTGTGTGACAAGGGAAATTTATGCGCCGTTCTATTATCTCGCTGCTTCTCGCAGCCGTCCTGCTCTGGCCGCTCGCGCTGCCGACGCGCGCCTACACGCTGCAATACACGAACAGTTCGGCCACCATCCAACTGCGTTGGCCCGCGACGACCATCAACATCGGTCTCTCGACTTCGCTCAACTCGCCGCCGCCGAACATCAAGGCGGGCAGCGACGTGACGGGCGCGGCACGTCGCGCGCTCGCGCGTTGGTCGGAAGCGGCGAACATCCGGTTCACCATCACGACCTCGAACGCGCAGTCGCTCAGTTCGGCAAATGCGCCCGATGGCGTCAATCTCATCACCGTCTCAGAGCAGAACGCGACCGCCTTTAGTAACAGTTCGATGCCGGGGCGGGCGCGGGTCATATTCGACCCGGCGACGGGCGCGATTACCGAGGGCGACGTGGCCGTCAACCCGAACGCCAACGTCCAATTTTCGACCGACGGCACGCCCGGAACCTATGACCTCGAATCGACCTTCACGCATGAAATCGGGCATCTGCTCGGCCTCGAACATTCGGGCGACATCGGTGCGACCATGCAGCCGCGTCAGAGCCTGAACGGGCTATTCGACCTCCCCGCGCTGACCATGCGGACGCTCGCTGACGATGACCGGGCGGGACTCCGCGCCATCTACGACCCACGCGCGGGACTCGGCGCGATTGCCGGGACGGTCAATTATCCGGGCGGCAACCCCGCGTTCGGCGCGCACGTCTGGGCGGAAGACGTAGCGACGGGCAAAATCGCGGCGGGCAACGTCGCGCTACCCGACGGGCGGTACCGCCTCGACGGCCTGCCGCCCGCGCAATACCGCGTGGTCGTCGAGTTTTTGAACGAGCCGGTATCGGCTTCGGAAATCGCCTCGCGTAACGGCGCTTACGCGGGGCTTTCGACGACGAGCACCGTGTCATTTCAAACGACGGAGGTGGCGGGTCAAATCGGCGTCGCGGCGGACGCGGTCACGCCGCTCAACGTCACGGTCGGCGGGCAACCGTTCATCAATCCGACGCTCGTCGGGCTGAGCCGTCTCGACGGGTCGAACGGACAACTCTCAACCGTCACGGTGCCGGTCGTGCCGGGGCAGACTTTCAGAGTTCTCGTCGGCGGCCAGAATCTGACGCGGGCGCAGATTCCGCCGACCGGCATCAGCGTGACCTCGCCGCTCATCAGGGTAGACGCGAACACCGCCGCCTACGCGGAATTTCTCGATCCGCGGACGGGGCCTGTCCCGGTCATCAGTTTCAACGTCGCGGTTGACGCAATCGCGCCGCCCGGCGATTACAGCATCCGCTTGCAAACGGCGACCGGCGAAGTGTCGTACGTCGCGGGTGGTCTGACGGTCGATTTGCCGGGCGGCGCGACTTCGCCCAACCCAATCGACGATACGCGTTTCTTCGTCGCGCAACACTACCGCGACTTTCTTAATCGTGAACCGGACGCGGGCGGCTTGAATTTCTGGACGAACCAGATCGAGAGTTGCGGCGCGGATGCGCGGTGCAGGGAACTCAGGCGGATCAACGTCTCTGCGGCCTTCTTCCTCTCCGGCGAGTTTCAGGGGACGGGCTATCTCGTCTATCGTTTCTATCGCGCTTCGTTCAATCGCTTCCCGCGCTTCAACGAATTTCTGCCCGACACGCGACGGGTCTCGCGCGACGTGATCTTCGGCGTGCCCGGTGCGGACGCGCAACTCGAAGCCAACACGCAGGCGTTCGCCGACGATTTCGTCACACGCGCCACGTTCATCGCGCAGTTTCCGCTGACGCTTTCGCCCGAACAGTTCGTCGACAATTTGAACGCCAACACCGGCTCGTCGCTGACGCAGGCGGAACGCGACGCGCTCGTCAACGGTCTTCGCAACGGCGGCGAGACGCGCGCGACCGTGCTGCGCAAAGTGGCCGAAGACGACGATTTCGAGCGGCGGGAAGCGAACGCGGCGTTCGTGCTGATTCAGTATTTCGGCTATCTCCGGCGCAACCCGGACGACGCACCCGACAACGATTTCAGCGGCTATAACTTCTGGCTCGCCAAGTTGAACCAGTTCGGCGGCAATTTCGTCGATGCCGAACTGGTCAAAGCCTTCATCACCTCCGCCGAGTATCGACGCCGCTTCGGCGCGAGATAAACACCGCGCGCGGCGTGAACGAAAAAAGAGACGGGCGGAAGCCATTCGACTTCCGCCCGTCTCTTCGCGTGTGCGCTCTTGTTAACTCAGCCGTCTCGCCGTGCGAACGATGAGTTTCATCGTCGCGCGTTTAGTCGCCCATCAAGAAACCGTTGCTGATGAGGACGCCGTCGCCCATCAGGAAACCGTTGCTGATAAGGACGCCGTTGCTGACGATGACGCCGTTGCTGATGAGGACGCCGTTGCTGATGAGGACGCCGTTGCTGATGAGGACGCCGTTGCTGATGAGGACGCCGTTGCTGATGAGGACGCCGTTGCTGATGAGAACGCCGTCGCCCATCAGGAAGCCGTTGCTGATAAGGACGCCGTTGCTGATGAGAACGCCGTCCGACATCAGGAAACCGTTGCTGATGAGAACGCCGTCGCCCATCAGGAAGCCGTTGCTGATGAGGACGCCGTCGCCCATCAGGAAGCCGTCGCCCATCAGGAAGCCGTCCGACATCAGGAAGCCGTCGCCCATCAGGAAGCCGTCACCGACCAGTACCCCGTCACCGACGAGGACGCCCGCGCTCAGCACGTTGATGCTCCACACGATGGTTCCATCGTCCGACGTTCGCGGACTCCACACGATGGTGCCGCTGTTCGACGGATTGGGGTTGCCCGATCCATTGATGCTCCACGTAATCACGCCGTTGGCGGTCACGTCTCCCGTCGAGCTGTTGAAGCCGCGCGGACTCCACACGATGGTTCCATCTTCACTACCGTTGATCATCGCTCCGTTGCTCAACAAGTTGCCGGTGCCGAGAATCAGCCCGTCGCCCAGCACGATACCGCTGGCGAGCATCACGTCATCTGCGAGCACGATGCCGTTGGTGACGACAGGGCTGTCGCTCCAGATGTAGCCGTCCGAGTAGAGCACGTTTTTGCTCGCCGGGAATTGTTCGCCGCCGATGGTGAAGGTTTGGCTGAGCGTGCTCAGGGTGCGGCGGTCACGGAACAGGCGGTCACCGGCCTTGAGTTTGTCTGCTTTATTAACGACGGCGCGCGACATCTCGACCGCCGCCGCCGCGTTCACCAGACCCGTGCCCTGTGTGACCGCGCTCAGCGCCTTGTTCGAGAATTCCAGAGCGGGCAACTTCTGCGCCGTGCGCATCAAAGCGGCTTTGGCGAGCGTCGGGGTCAAGGATTTGTTGGCGTCCAGCATCAAGGCCAGCGTGCCCGCCACCGCCGGAGCCGCGAAGGACGTGCCGTAGTATTTGTAGTAGGCGTTCTGCATGGCGCCCGAACCGACGGGAACGACCACGCGGTCAGGCCGCGCCACGGCAGACCCCGAATTCGCCGACTGCGACATCGCCGCGATGACACCACGACCGGGGGCGACGACATCGGGCTTCGCGAAATGATCGAACTGCGTCGGGCCTTTGGCTGAGAATCCGGCGATCGTGTCGTCGGAACGGTGGACGGTGTTGCGGCTGTCAGACGCGCCGACGGTGATGGCGAAGGGGCTGTTGCCGGGGCTGTTGATCGCGCCGTAGACCGGACGATAAATCGGGTCGCCGTTCGCGTCCTGCCCGATGATCTCATCGGTGCGACCGAAGTTGCCCGCGCTGCATACAACGATGAGTCCGGCACGAACTGCGTGCTCGACTGCTTGGCAGAGCGGGTCGGTGCGGAAGGATTCCTGCACAGTCGTGCCGAGACTCATGTTGATGACGCGGATGTTGTAACGCTTCTGGTTGGCAATCGCCCAGTTGATGGCTTCGAGCGTGCTGCTCGTTCGGCCAGCGCCGTTTTCGTCAAGCACGCGCAGGTCGATGAGGTTGGCCTCCGGTGCGATGCCGCCGTAGTCGCCCGCGTAACCTTGCGAAGCCGCGCCGTTGCCCGCAGCCACG
>JBGTHJ010000251.1:0-9280 GCA_041746175.1 Pyrinomonadaceae bacterium | reverse complement strand
TTGGTGCGACAGCATTTATGGCGGTCTCGGTATTTAGTGAACTCTGCGCCAGAGGCAGAGTGTGTACAAATTCCCGGCAAGGTACTGGATCATTTGTTTTCCTGCCTTGCTCTCGCAGCTTAATTGGATAAAGTCGAGTCTGAATTGCAGAAAGAATAATCGGCTTTAGTTCTTCAATCGAAATTTTCTTTTTGTGAGAAACTAATTTTGAATCGTCAAGACAGCCATAATCTGCCCTAGATTCATCTTCGATGCGCGGATAATTTTGAGCGATAATGTTTTGTGAGAGCTTTCTAGTCGCCATAATGAGAAAACTGATAACACAAGTTTAAGATTCTGAACAGGCTTTAGAATGTCTATGCGGGTACGAAAGCGGGTACCATCGAAAACGGGAGGCTTGGTGCCTCCCGTAAACCGTTGTAGAAAGTGGCTCCGCAGGTAGGACTCGAACCTACAACCCTTCGGTTAACAGCCGAATGCTCTGCCATTGAGCTACTGCGGAAGATACCTCCGTTGTCGGCGTGGCGGCATTTGAGTCGACACACCGCGAGAAGGATTTTATAGCAGAAGGTTTGCAGGAGCGTCAAGCGAGTGCGGGTAGTTGCTGTCGATGGTCGGACGACGGCGGTTGGGGCGGGCGCAGGCGGTGTCAAAGTGCGACGCCGGGGCGGCTTGACAACTTGCGCGCGGGCGGGAAGTGCGCGATTATCGGTGACCGTATTTCGTAAGCCCCAACAGTTTTATCATTCGCAAATGTCGCTGTGTGAGCGCCGGAGGAGGATTGTTACATGGAGCGTCGTACAACCGCGTGGTGGAGTCCTAATTTACAGATGGAGATGCCGCTTGTGGCCTATGGTCACGCGGGTTACCCGCTGTTGATGTTGCCGACGGCTGCCGCCGATTATCTCGAATACGAGAGATTTCATTTGATCGGGGCGATTGCTCCGCTCATCGATGCGGGGCGCGTGCGCGCGTATTCGATCAACAGCGTCAACCGTCACAGCTTGCTTAACGAAAGCGCGTCGCCCGCGTTGAAAGTCGAACTGCTGGCGCGCTACGACCGTTACATCGTGGAAGAGGTGCTGCCGCTTATCAGTAACGACTCCGGCTGGGCGGAAGCGCGTCCGCTGGTGACGGGCGCGAGTCTCGGCGCGTTTCTCTCGGCCAACACCTACTTCAAGCACCCGGATCGTTTGCGCGGCCTGATTGCGATGAGCGGCAGCTACGACATGCGATCGT
Organism: Pyrinomonadaceae bacterium; assembly: GCA_041746175.1. Lineage (GTDB taxonomy): Bacteria > Acidobacteriota > Blastocatellia > Pyrinomonadales > Pyrinomonadaceae > JBGTHJ01. The sequence goes on along the minus strand of JBGTHJ010000251.1, from coordinate 8,041 downwards.
ACCTGAAAGGCTACGCGGACGACAATTCCTACTTCAACAATCCCGCCCAGTATCTGCCGAACCTCGACGACGGGTACTTTTTGCCGATTCTGCGCCGCGCCGACTCGATTGTGATTCTGACCGGGCAGGGGGCGTACGAGGCGCCCGAAAGGAGCCGTCAACTCTCCGGCATCCTGACCGCCAAAGGCATTCCGCACACGCTCGACGTGTGGGGACACGACGTTGACCACGATTGGCCGTGGTGGCGCAAGATGCTCCCCTACTGGCTCGACCGATTGCTTTAAGATAAGCATCGAAGGAGCGGAAAGCGGAAGGCCGTAGATAGGACGACAACAGAAGTTGTTGCGTTCGTCCGATCTACGGCCTTCCCGCTTTGAGTCTCAGGTTAGGGCGTCCGGTCGGGTTCGTCCGAGCCTTTCTTGCCCTTCTTCTTTTGCTGCGGCTCGACTTCGCGCGGACGCGTGAGCGCGGCGGGCGGTGGTGGTGGCGGCGGCTCCGGGTCTTCGCGCGGCGCGGCGGTCGGGTCGGGCTTCTTGGCGGTGGTATCGATTGAGGTCGTGTTTGAGCCGGACGAATCGACGGCGGCGTCGCTGCTCGGCGCGGGTGGCAGCGTGATCTGTTCCAGCTTCGGCTCGGTCAGGCCGACGGGAAGCGTCGCTTCGTCGTCGCTGCTTCTGCCGGACGCGCGCACGGCAGCATAATTGGCTTCGCGTTCGGCGGCCATCTCACGCTGGCGTTGGAGCATCAGTTCCTTGATGTCTTCGGGCATCTTGGGCGGCTTCGCGAAGTTCTCTTTGGGCTTGTCTTTGAGAAAATCTTTCATGAAATCGACGAAGATCGGGAGCGCGCCGCGCCCGCCCGTCATCCCCGCGCCGAGACTCTTCTTGCGACCGGGATAACCCATCCAAACGCCCGTCACGTACGTCGGCGTGTAGCCGATGAACCATACGTCGGTATGGTCGTTGACCGTGCCGGTCTTGCCCGCGAGCGGAACGCCGACCGCGCCCGCCGCCGGCGCCGTCCCGCCGCCGGCGATACCGCCGCGCATCATCTCGACCATCGTCAACGCAACGTATTCGCTGACGACTTTGTAGGTCGTTTTCTCCCATTCTTCGAGCACCGTGCCGTCGCGGTCGGTGACGCGTCGAATCAAGTGCTGCTGGTGGCGGATGCCTTTGTTCGGGAACGCCGAATAAGCCGAGACCATCTGGTCGAGCGGAACTTCGGTCGCGCCGAGCGCGGACGGCAGATACGGAGCCATCGGGACGGTGATGCCGAAACGACGCACCATCTGCGCGCCGGTCTGGATGCCGACCATGTCGAGCAGGTGGACGGCGGCGAGGTTGAGCGATTTGGCGAGCGCGGTCTTCAGCGGCACGTCGCCGTGACTGAGCGAGCCGTCGTAGTTGTGCGGCTGCCAACTGCCGCGTTTGATCGGCGCGCCGCTCACAGTGGATTCGGGCGTCAACCCCCACTCGACCGCCGCCGTGTAGACGAACGGCTTGAAGCACGAGCCGGTTTGACGATAGGCCTGCGTCGCGTTATTGAACTTGTTGGTGTTGAAGTCGTAGCCGCCGACGATGGCGACGATCTCGCCGTTCTTGGCGTTGATGGTCGCGAGCGCGGCCTGCACTTCGGGAATCTGCGAGAGGTCAACCTTCAGACGGCGAGCGTCTTCGTCGACTTCTTTGATTTTGAACTCGGCGAGGTCGCCGACCTGGAACTCGCCGCGCGGCTGGCGACCCGACCAGCCCATGTCCTGCGCGGTGACGGTGGCGGTGTACGCGCCGAAGCGCGCCGTCGCCTGATTCTTCGATTGATCGATATCCGTGACGAGTCCCGTCACGAAAGAGTTCGGCTCGAAACGATTGCCGAACCAGTCCGGATGTTTGAAGTTGGCGAGTTGTTGCGGCGTGAGCGCGCCGGTGGCGTTCTCCGGGCTGATGTTGACGTAGGTGGAACGCCAGCCGCGTCCACGGTCGTAAGAGCGCAGCCCGGCGCGCACCGCTTCGTGCGCCTTCTTCTGCGCGGCGGCGTTGATCGTCGAATAGACGCTCAGTCCGCCCTGCGCGACGCGCGTCGTGTACTTGTCTTCGAGATACTGCCGGATTTCCTCGACCGGATACTGGAACGGCGACGAGCGTTGATCCAACTGGTAATAGGCCGTGTCGGCGAGCCGGATCGGGCGCGCTTTGGCCGCGTCGGCTTCCCCCTGCGAGACGAATCCGTTGTTCGCCATTAGTTGGAGAACGAGATTGCGGCGCTCTCTGGCGAGTTGCGGGCTGACGGTCGGCGAATACTGGCTCGGCGCGCGCGGGATGCCCGCGAGCAGCGCGGCTTCGTCGATCGAGAGGTCTTTCGCCTGTTTGCCGAAGTAGGTTTCCGAGGCCGCCTCGAAGCCGAACGAGTTCGCGCCCATAAAGATGTGGTTGACGTACATCTCCATGATCTGCTGCTTGGTGTAGTAACGCTCGATCTGGAGCGCGACCGCCCACTCATTGAATTTTCGTTTGAAGGTTTGCTCGCGCGAGAGAAAGAGGTTTTTGGCGAGTTGCTGCGTGAGGGTCGAACCGCCTTCGCGGCTACCCGTCGTAATGTTTTTCCACGTCGCGCCGACGATGCGAATGATGTCGATCCCGACGTGGTCGTAGAATCGCGCGTCCTCAACCGCGAGCACGGCCTTCTGCACCTGCGGCGGAATCTCCTCGAACTTGAGCGGGATACGTTTCTCAAGCGCGAACTCGCCGATGACGGTCTCGCCGTCGTCGGCGTAGACGCGCGTAATCACGCTCGGCCTATAAGTCGCCAGCGACGCGACCTCCTCCGCCGCTTTTGAATAGTTGAGCTGATACGCGAAGACAATGCCGCTCAGACCGCCCGCCGCAATCGCCAGCAGCAGGACTGCCGGAAGCCAGAAGCGGCGCAGAAAGTTGCGGCGCTTCGGCGCGAGCCGGGGCGCGGGGCGTGGGGCGGTGGACACTCTGCTGGGACGTAAATCTTTGGATGACATGTTGAAAAAATTCCTTGTCAAAATGGTGCAGGCGGCGATGGCCGAAACCATCCTTGAATAGATTGGCGAAAGCAGGAGAGTCTGCCGACTATCGACCGCAAAATTATAACCCAACCACCTGACGAGCGCGAAATTTCGGGGGGCGTGCGAACAATCGTCTTTGGATGCCCGGCGTCGCGGGTTGGTTGCGGCGCGGCGCGCCAGACGATGCATCCGGTGGCGGCGTTTCGACATCCAAACTCGCGCCCGTAGGTCACCAGAGTTTGACCGGACGGTTGGGTCGAACCTATAATCGGCGGGCAACGTCCAGGACGGGGGCGATAGGTTTCGACAGGGGTCATGATCGCCGGACGGATGCATGCCGGGCTACTCTATGCAGCTCGTTAAAAAGCGTAGGGAAACACAATTGCCAATAATCAAGAATTGGCCCTTGCAGCCTAGTCTAACTAGAACCTAGCAAGCGTCTCACCGCAAGTTGTTCATGCGCGCGGAGCGAGATGTCACACAGATGAACTGGCCGGCTCTCTGTGCTCAGGGAGAGCGGGCGAGACCAAACTGGGCTAGTCGCCGCCGGGGTCTTCGTCGCTTCACTTACCCGGCAGCAGCGAACGCGCCCGTGCAAGACGGGCATCAGAGAAGCGTCTAAGCATGTAGATTCCGACGGTGTCGGCCTTTGGACCCGAGTTCGATTCTCGGCGCCTCCATGTGGTCTCAGACGGCTACGCAAACGGCGGTCACGCGAGCGGCGAACGGTGTGATACCACGCGCCCGCGCGTGGCCGCTTCTTTCATTTCGGGTTCGTGCGCCGCGAACCGATTCCTGACGGCGGCCATCCCGACAGCGACGGACGGTGACCGCCGGAATTTTTTAACGCGCTGAAAAGTTTGCAAAAGCATTTGAAACAACAACTGCCCATCGGAATATTTGACAGCGGCGTCGGTGGGCTGACCGTCTATCGCGCGCTGCACGAGCGTCTGCCGGATGAGCGGTTCGTTTATCTGGGCGACACGGCGCGCGTGCCGTACGGGACGAAATCGCTGGCGACGGTTGAACGCTATGCTATCGAGAACGCGCGGTTTCTCGAAGCGCATGGCATCAAGATGCTGGTCGTGGCGTGCAACACGGCATCGGCGCTGGCGTTGCCCGCGATCGAGCGCGCGGTTGGCGTGCCCGTCGTCGGGGTGATTGAGCCGGGGGCGCGGGCGGTGGTGCGAGAGTCCGAGGGGAAGCGCATCGGCGTGATCGCGACGGAATCGACGGTGCAGAGTGGGGCTTACCGCGAGGCGATTGCGCGACTCGCGCCGGATGCGGAAGTCTTCGAGCGCGCGTGCCCTTTGTTCGTCGCGCTGGCGGAAGAGGGCTGGGCTGATTCGGATGTGGCGCGGGCGGTCGCGGCGGAGTATCTGAAAGACTTGCGGGGTGAGCGCATCGACGCGCTGGTGCTCGGCTGCACCCACTATCCCATCCTGCGCCCCGTGATTCAGGAGACGGTCGGCGCGCGTGTGCGTCTGATCGATTCGGGCGCGGCGGCGACGACGACGGTCGCGCAGGCGCTTGAGCATGAAGGACTCGCGCGGCGCGGCGAATCGGTTGATGCGCCGGAGCGCGAGTTGTGCGATGATTTGGATCATTTTTACGTGACCGATGCGGCGGAGCGTTTCGCGCGCGTCGCCGAGCGATTCTTGGGCAGCGCGCCGCGTGTTTTGGAGGCGGTGGAGGTTTGGGGACACGATGAGCTTCACACACGCTAAGAAGGGCGCGTTCAAACGCACCGACGGGCGCCGCGCCGACGAGTTGCGCGACGTGCGTATCACGCCCGGCTTCATGCCGAACGCCGAAGGCTCGACGCTTATCGAGATGGGGCAGACGCGCATCATCTGCAGCGCGACGCTGGAAGAACGCGTGCCGCCTTTTCGTCGCAACACCGGACAGGGCTGGGTGACGGCGGAATACGCGATGCTCCCGCGCGCGACCCAGCAACGCACGCAACGCGAAACCGGACGCGGTGGCCCGTCGGGGCGGACGCACGAGATTCAACGTCTCATCGGTCGTTCGTTGCGCGCGATGATCAACCTCTCTCTGCTCGGCGAACGCACCATCACGCTCGACTGCGATGTGCTGCAAGCCGACGGCGGGACGCGCACCGCGTCGATTACGGGCGCGTACGTCGCGCTTTCGCTCGCCTGCCGTCATCTCAAGCGCGTCGGCAAAATCAGCGCGTCGCCGCTCACGGGCGATGTCGCGGCGGTCAGCGTCGGCATCGTCGAGGGGACGCCGCTGCTCGATTTGAAGTACGACGAAGATTCGCGCGCGGCGGTTGACATGAACGTCGTCTGCACGGGCGACGGGCGGTTTATCGAACTTCAGGGCACCGCCGAGGGCGAACCGTTCGACCGCGTTGAAATGGACGAAATGTTGGCTCTGGCAAGCATTGGTCTCGAAAAACTCTTCGCGGCCCAACGCGCCGCGCTCGAAGCGTAAGCAACGAGCGGTGTGGCGTCGTGAGCGGTTAAAATAATCCACCCGTGTCCGCGCTCTTGATTCCCCGCGCGTCTATCATCCACGACGCGCCGACCAGCGGCGACGGCGGGCAACACGGCACGGCGGGCCGGGCATCTTAACCGCAACTCGTCGATACGAGTCGCTCATGAAAAGTTCCGGTACGAGCGCGCGGCCATCCACAACACATGACCGTCTGGAAAAACCCATCACAGAGGAGTAGGTTCCAAACATGCGACGCATCAGCATCTTTTTTATCTGGGTCTTCGCGCTCGCGCTGTGTTCGGTGGTTGCCACGGCGCAGTCGCAGCCCTTCGCGGACAAAGACCTCGAATACACGCTCGAACTTCCTTCCGCGACGTGGAAGGCGACTTCGCGCGGCGACGGGTTGCGCAGTCAAGCCGAGTTCGTCAACGGCGACCGAATGGATGGCTACCTGCGCGTGCGCAAGGAAGTGGTCGATGCCGGGACGACGCCCACCAACCTCGCCGATCATCACCAGGACACCAAACTGCGTTACCTCAACGGCTTTGTGCAGGGGACTTCCGAGCGTTTCGCCGGACGCCTCAACGGCGTCACCGCGTCTTACGAATTCACCAGCGCGGGCAAGCCGATGCTCGGTCGCCTCTACTATTTGCAAGCCGACAACCGCACCATCTACACGCTTCACTTCACCGGCCTGCGCGACAAACTGCTCCGCATCCGCAACCAGACCGACTCCATCGCGCGTAGCTTTCAACTGAAATGATGATTCGCCAGCCGTGAATCGTCAACAGATTATGACTACGAGAGGGCGTGTGGTCTCTGTTTACGATCCGTGCTCCATGTTTGACGACCGGTAGATGAGAACACTTGCTGATGGGTTGACGGTGGCGGAGTCGCCGATCAACGGGCGTGGCTGTTTCGCGACCGCGTTTTTTCCGAAGGGACGCAAGATCGCGGAATACGCGGGCGAACGTATCGCGCGGCGCGAGGTGGCGCGTCGCACGCGGCGACGGCGCAAACTGCGCATCTGCGGGATCGATTCTTACTGGAGCATCGACGGCAGCGTCGGCGGCAACGGCACGCACTACATCAACCACTCGTGCGAGCCGAACAGCTACCTGAAAACCCTCTACGGCCACCTCCTCTTCATCGCGCTGCGCGACATCCGCCCCGGCGAAGAAATCACCGTCGACTACATCCTTACCCACCACTCCGACCGCAAGAAGTGCCGCTGCCAGTCGCCGTCCTGTCGTGGGACGATCAATCGCCCAACGTAATCGTTTGGAGACAAGTCTTCAGCGGCGGGAAGTTTTCACCACCGCGATGCGCATTTTGCGGGCTGTTGACGGCTGACCTCTTTACAGACGTGGAAGCGTGAAGCTGAACCGGGAGCCGCGCCCGACTTCGGATTCGAGCGCGACTTCGCCGCCGTGTTGCTCGACGACCTCGCGGACGAACGAGAGGCCGAGTCCGGTCGATTCTTCTTCCTTGTCGTGGCCGTCGCGGGAGACCCGATAGAACTTTTCCCAGACGCGGTCGATGGCTTCGGGCGGGATGCCGTAGCCCCTGTCTTCGACGAGCACGCGGACGGCGTCGGCTTCGAGCGCGGTCGAGAGCATGACGGTGCTGCGTTCGGGGCTGTACTTAATCGCGTTCTCGACGAGATTGCTGACGACGCGCGTAATTAAACTGCGGTCGGCAGCGACGGGCGGAAGTTTCGCGCTGTCTTTCTCGATGAGGCGAATGCGTTTCTTCTTGGCGGTGGGCTGGAGGCTGGAGATGGTTTCGCGCACCACGTCGTCGAGCATGAGCGGTATCTTCAACACTTCTTGACGGTCGCCCTGTTCGAGCTTGGTAACCGAGAGGAATGTGTTAATCATCCGCGTCAAGCGTTGCGATTCGCTGTGGATGATGCCGAGGAATTCTCGCGCCTCTGCGGGTATCGTCTCATCCACCGAGAGCAGTTCGGCGAAGCCGTTGATGCTCGTGATCGGCGTGCGCAACTCGTGCGACATCAGCGAAACCATGTCGCTCTTGAGCTTCTCGTATTCCTTTATCCGCGTCACGTCGCGCACCGTGACGGCGAGGCAGAGCGGTTGCGGCGCGCCGTCTCCGGCGACGTTCGGCGCGCGGCGTTCACAAACCAGCGCGATGCGGAGCGCGAGCGTCTGATTGCGTTCGGTGAAAGGCAACTCGCGCTCGTAGGCGTCGCCGGTTTGCAGCACGCGCCGGACGGCGATTGACGGCTCGTCGAAAACGCCCGTGCGAAAACGCGCGAGCAGGCCGAACAGATCGAGCGCGCGGGATTCGACCGGCGACAGTTGCGCGGCGCGAAGCATCGGCTCGTTGAGGTAAGCGATAGCTCCGTCGAGATACGCGACCGCGTGCGCATCGGATGCTTCGGAGAGGACGTGCGCGGCGAAACTCTGCTCGGTTAACAGCCCACTGACGACGCCGAAAAATTCGAGACGATGTTCGGCGGCGCGTGCGGAATAAAGCGTGGCGGCGGCGCGCGTCGGTGCGTGCGTGCGCGCCACGTCGCGTTGG
>JBGTHJ010000250.1:0-10519 GCA_041746175.1 Pyrinomonadaceae bacterium | reverse complement strand
AGCGTCCCGCTGGCAAGCGTGCTCGGAGCACGTTCAATGGTTCGCGTTCTCCGAACGCTCAATGCGAGCGGGACGCTCGCGCTCCCAGGCGATGCCGCTCTTTCATGTGCTACATGCAATTGCAACTTGCTATAGTCCCCGTTGCAAATACAAAATAGAGACACTCAACGAGGATATCTGACGAGTCCGGACTTAATGGCATGACCAGATAGAGCACGCCTAACAACTCATTAAAATAGTCACGGCCACCCTCTCGTGACCGTGACCGTTTACGGCTCCTAAAGCATTCCCTTTTCGCATGGCTCCGCATACGCCCATTGAGCCATGCCGCAATACCAGCCAGCGCGCGATTCGACGAGTCCCCGTTCGATCCTTCTCCACAGGAAACCAACTGATGCGGTTTAGTAAGTCTGCCGCCCGCGTCAGGTTGTTTGACCGCGCCGCGCCGTTACATCCTACGCGACGCCGTGTGCTCAGGCCGCGAATAATTTCGAGAGCGTGTTCGACCAATTCGAGAGGACTTCGCTGCCAAACATCTCGCGCTCTTTCTCGCGGCGAATTGCGCACGCCTTGCGCAGAGCGGCTTCTTCGCCATATTCGTCGATGGACACCCACGTCCGCGCGAGTCGTCCCGGCTCGGGGTTCCACGTCACTTCGTAGACGTTCCTGACGACGCGCTCGCCCGTCTCGGTCTTTACGACTTTGGTTTTGCGTTGCACGCCCGTGATGCCCGAACGATTGCGCGGGTTGCGCGCGATGACCAGACGCTCCGTGCGCGGCTTGCCCAACTCGCGCTCCGTGCGGTCGCGGTATTCAACCGCCTTCGCCAGCGCTTGCTCGCGCCCGCCGTTCGTCTCGTCACTTAAAAACTTCGAGCGGCTCACGCCGTCGAATCTCACACGCACGTACCAACCATGAGTTTTTCGGTTCTCCTGATCGATACGGCTGATGCCTTTGTAGCCCGACTTCGCCATAGTACTCCTACTCGGAAATTGTGTTTGGAGAGATGCTTTATAGACGACACTACTCCGCCCGCGCGTCGATTGTCAAAGCAAGCGAGCGCGCGCATTACTGGTAAATGAAGGAGGGCTTTTTCTTTTGATCCCATTCGATGCCACGGACGTTTTGCGGGTCGGTTGAGAATATCTCCTCGCTCAACTGCCCGGTGTTGATGAGCGGCCCCATCTCGACGTAATAAACGATGCAGCCTGATTCTTCGGCTTCCTTCTCGCGGTCGAGCACGCGCACCTCTGCGCCCAGGTCGTATTTTTTGAAGATGTCGCGCAGAATGTGCTGCGTGCCATCGACGCTGCTCGTCTTCACTTTGAGTTCCATCGTGCGCGAAACCTGCGACGGCTCGTAGTATTCGAGAACCCACAACAACGGCAACGCAAACACCGTCAGGATCAATGCCAACTCCCAACGCCCGACACCCGTGCCGAGTCCGATGGCGAGGCAAATCAATAACACCGTAATCTCTTTCGGGTCGCGGATGTTGGTACGGAAACGGACGAGTGAAGCCGCGGCGAAGATGCCGAAGGCACGCGCCGCGCTATCGCCGACGATCATCATCAAGGCCGAGGCGACGACGGCGAGCAGTATCTGCGTCTGCGCGACGAAGGGGTTGCGCTTGAAGAGAATCGAATACTTGCGCGGACGAAATGCGAGCAGCGCGGCGAGCAGCGCGGCGAGCGAAATGCGTTCCGTGACCGTGCGCATCAGCGCGGCCCAGTTTCCGGCGCGTTCCTCTACGGGAGGCGCGCCGTTCGTCGTGCCGAAGATTTCCTCTGTGATCGACGGTTCTCTCGCATCGGCTGCCGGTGCGGGAGCGGGGCTACTTGCCGCGACCGTTTGCTGAGCCGGGGTGACGGCGGCGACGCTTCCGGCGTCAGCGTCAGACCGCGTGACGGTCGGCGACAACGGCGACGACGGAGAGGGCGTCGCGGATGGGCGACCAAACAGGAAATATGAGGCCAGCGCGCTAAGAACCATGACGGCGACAAACGTCGCGACAAGTATCACAGTTTGTCTTCTCGGTCTCCTTCTTCTCATCGGCTCTCAGCAATCCTTTGCATGTTGACCAGTTCGTCGATGCGCGTGCGAACCTCCGCCGTCAGCAGTTGGGTTTCTTCGGGCGTGTAATTGGCGGCGCGGAAAGCATCGCTGATCTGGCTCTCGCTCAGACGCGCGAGCCAGTCGCCGATCCAGCGCGCTTCCTCGATGCGGATGTCGTCGAACAAGTCCTGCCGCTTCCCGCCGTAACGGAAAAAGACGTTGCCGTTTTTTACGTCTTCGATGAACTCGGATTCAAGAAAGTCTTCGGGGTTGTTGCGGCTGCGCGCGATACGCCAGAAGAAGGGCAGCGTGCCGGTTTTGCCGAACGTCGCGCCGAGGTCGCTGATGATGTAGCGGTGTTGATTCTCGCCCGTGCGGTCGCTGCGGACGTGGAGTATTTTGTTGTTCGAGTCCTTGATGTCCCAGTTGTTGAACAGCGCCATCATCACGATCAGTCCTTGCAGTTCCTTCGTACCGACGAACGGATTCTTGCTCCACTTCCATTCGTCGAGTCGTTTGACGTAGGACGGGCGCGCCTCAAACCTAACGTTCTCGAAAACCCCCTTGCCGATGATGTTGACGCGGGGCGCGAGATAATTGACCTCGGTGTAATAACCGACCGCCCACAACAACCGCACGGCAGCCGCCTCCGACTGCGCTTCACTGCTGACCTTTGCCACCCACTCGCGCCCCGCGCCGTCTTTGACGCGATACTTGGTCGAGAAGCCGCCCGTCTCTTCTTTGATGAAGGTGACGCGGCTCAGGTCTGGACGCATGGCTTCGCCGCCCGGCCCGGCGTGAAGATCGCGCGTGGCGATGTCGGCGGGTTCCTGCCACAAGACCGGAGTGCCGCGCGGCATCGCTTCCTTTTTCTTCTTCGACCCTTTTTGCACCGCGAGCGTCGGCGATGCTGCGCTCAAAAAAAGTGCGATGGTCAAAGCGACTATCGCGCTCGATTTTGTTCGACGTAACATTTTTCTAAAACCCTCCCAGGCAAATCTGTCATGCGAAGTCTTCGGCGCGCTTGCGTGCGAAATACGACTGGCTATCAAACTTCTCTTCGCCCGACGCGAGCGGAATGCGTTCGTACGAGCCGTCGGGAAGCAGGCGACGCGCGCGCGTGTTGTCTTTCAGATAAGCCGCCAGCACTTCATCCTTCAAATATCGTTTGAGCCGCGCGTCGTGGACGGGCGTAATGACCTCGACGCGGCGGTCGAGATTGCGCGTCATCCAGTCGGCGCTGCCGGTGTAGAGTTCCTCGTCGCCACCGTTGGCGAAATAATAGACGCGGCTGTGTTCGAGAAATCGCCCGACGATGCTCCGGACGCTGATGGTTTCCGATAGACCCTCCACGCCGGGACGAAGCATACACACGCCGCGCACGATGAGGTCGATGCGAACCCCGGCGCGCGAGGCTTGATAGAGAGAGCGAATGATGTCGGTGTCGGCGACGCGGTTGATTTTGGCGACAATCCGCGCCGGGCGACCAGCCGCCGCGTGCGCCGCCTCGCGTTCGATGAGCGCGGTCATGCGTTCGCGCAGGTTGACGGGGGCGACGAGCAGTTGGCGATATTCCTTCTGGCGCGAAAAGCCGGTCAGGAAGTTGAACAGTTCAACGGCGTCCGCGCCGATGTCGTCGTTGGCCGTGAGCAGTCCGAGGTCTGTATAGACGCTCGATGTCGTCGGGTTGTAATTTCCGGTGGCGACGTGGACGTAGCGGCGCAGCACATCACCCTCGCGCCGCACGACGAGCGTTAACTTGCAGTGCGTCTTGAGTCCGACCAGACCGTAGACGACGTGGACGCCCGCTTGTTCGAGCCGCTGCGCCCATTCGATGTTGTGCTCTTCATCGAAGCGCGCCTTGAGTTCGACGATGGCGGTTACCTGTTTGCCGCGCTCGCTCGCTTCGATCAGCGCGGTGGGAATCGGCGAATCCGGGCCGGTGCGATAGAGGCACATTTTTATCGCCAGCACGTCGGGGTCTTTGGCCGCCTCGTCGATGAAACCCGTCACGGTCGTGTACGACGTGAAAGGATGATGGAGCAAGACATCCTGACGGTTGATGACATCAAATATCGAGTCGCCGCGTTTGAGTGCTTTGGGCACGGTCGGGCGGAGCGGCTTGTCTTTCAACTCCGGCCTGTCGAGTTTACAGAGCGTCATCAGGTCGTTGACGTTCATCGTCCCATCGACGACGTACACGTCGTCGGGTGCGAGGCCGAGCGCGCCCGTGAGGTAACGAACCATCTCGTCGGGCATCGATGCCGACACTTCGAGACGCACGGGCGTCCCGAAGCGACGCTTGCGCAACGTCTGCTGCATCATCCGCATGAGGTCTTCCGCCTCGCTCTCGCGGATATCGACATCGGCGTCGCGCGTCACGCGAAAAAGGTGTCGCCGTCCGACGTGCATTCTGGGAAAGAGTGTCCCGACATTGGCGGCGATGAGGTCTTCGATGAGGATGAATCTCGCGCCGCCGTCGTCGCCGACCGGAATCAGACGCGGCACGAGCGGCGGGACTTTGATCCGCGCGAAACGCGGCTCGACCTTGCCCGTCAGCGAACGCGTGATGCCGTGCTCGCGCAACGGCTCGACCGTCAAGCCGAGATTGAGACTCAGACCGGAGATGTACGGGAACGGGTGACCGGGATCGACCGCCAACGGCGTGAGCACCGGAAAAATCGTGTCGGTGAAATAGGCGTCGAGCGTGCGGCGCTCGGACTCGGAGAGCGCGTCGTACGCGACGAGGCTGATGCCCTCGCTTTCGAGTTGCGGCAGAATTTCTTGACGCAGACACCGCATCTGCTCGTCGAGCATCGGCAGCAGTCGCCCGCGTATCTCGCTCAACTGCTCGGCGGGCGTCATGCCGTCGGGCGACGGTTCGGTCACGTCCTCTTCGAGTTCTTCCTTCAAACCCGAAACGCGAATCATGAAAAACTCATCGAGGTTGCTCGAAAAGATCGAGAGAAATTTCAGACGTTCGAGCAACGGGTGGGACGCATCGAGCGCTTCTTCGAGCACGCGTCGGTGAAATTCCAGCAGACTCAACTCGCGGTTGAACAGCAGGTTTCGCGAGTAGTCTTTGTGCGGCCTCGACGGTTTCAGAGGGGCGGTGACGGGGGCGCTCGCGGGCGCGTCGTCTTGGAGCGGCTGTTTGCCGGCAACGGTCATCGGTTTGTCCCTGTTCATGATTCTCGAATCTTATTGAAGCAAGTGCAGACGCGCGGCGTCCGCTATTTCCGTCTCGCGAGGAGAATCCGACCTACTCGACGGAAAGGCGCAACGGGGGGAGAGTTTGGTTAACGACTGCTCACAGCAAGCATCATGCCTCGCGCAACCGACGCCGCACGCGCCGGGCAAAGCTTGCGCGTACAGTGTCTTACGGATTTTCGTGGAGAGAGCTGCGGGAGAGTTTCGATCTTTAACCCGTACGAATATGATGCTTGCGGGACGCGTTCGGGTTCGACGTTCGCATGTTTACATGCAGTTTTTCAGTTCCGTAAAAAGAGCGGCAAGTTTGGCTTCGTCCAGCCGTCCGCCGGTTCTGACGCCGCTGCACACGTCGATGGCGAAGGGTCTGACCTGCGCGATTGCCGCGCCGACGTTCTCCGCCCGCAACCCGCCCGCGAGAAAGACGGGAACGCCCACGCGCTCACAAATTTTGCGGCTGACGCTCCAATCGTGCGTCCGCCCCGTCCCACCGAGTTCCTTGACCGCGAGCGACTGATTGCCCGAATCGAGCAGAATTGCGTCCGCTTCCCGCGCCACTCTCAGAGCTTCCGCCAGCGACTCCGCGTCGCCGCCGACGTGGACGACTTGTACGAGCGAGATGCCCGGTAACGACTCGCGCAAGTCGCGCACACTTCCGCGTTCGAGCCGGTCGCAAATCTGAATCGTGTTGGTGCAACAGCGTCTCTGCTGTTCGATTATCTCGCTCGCGTCGGTTTTGCAGGTCAGCAGAAAAGTGGCGACCGGGGGCGGCACAACGGCGGCGATATCGCGGATGAGTTCTTCGGAGATGACGCCCGGCCCGCTCGGCATCTCCGACACCAGCCCGACCGCCGACGCCCCGTAACCAATCGCCAACCGCGCCTCTTCGACGCTCGCGATACAGCAAATTTTTACACGCTGCATGAAACTGTGAAGACGCCGGATGAAGCCGGAGAGATGAAGGCTGAACTATACGCATTAGTGTTTAGTTCATCCTTCATCACTCTTTGCCTCGGCTCCGGTTTAGAACTCGAACTTGATCGCCAGTTGAATCTGTCGCGGATCGCCGACGCCCTGCCGGAGGAACCCGTCGAAGTTGAACAGGCCGGGGGTGATGAGCGGGTTGATGTTGTTAGCGTTGTTGAAGGTATTGAACATCTCGAAGATGGGTATCAGCCGCAGCCGTTCGCCGAACTTGAACGGGCGTTGCAGACGCCAATCGAACGAGAAAAATTTATTGTCGCGGCGGAGGTGGTTGCGCCCGCAGTCGATACCATCGACGACGCGCGTGCGCGAATTGCTCTCGCTGCACGGCGCGCCCGAACCGTTGCCGAGCGGGTTGAAGGTGGTGGGCTGCGCGGTGCGCGCCTGCACGCGCGCGTTGCCCTCGAAGCCGCCGGGCAATTCGGCATTGGTGTAGAAGTTGAAGCGGTGCCGGATGTCGCGGTCGGAGAGCGAATAGTCGCGCGAGAAGTCGAAGCGGTTGAAGGCACGGTCGGTGAACGGGTCGCGCTCGTTGGAATCATCGTCGAGGTCTTTCGAGAAGACGTAGTTGCCTTCAAACTGGAAGCCGCGACTGAGACGCTTGCGGACGCCGACGGTCAGACCGCGATAGAGCGACTTGGCCGAACTCGATGCGACGAACACATCGCCCAACTGCGGGCCGAACGGCGACGCGCCGGTATAGACAACCGTGTTGCCGTTCGCGGGCAGCACCGCCGGCAGCGAGCCGACGTTGATGTTGACGAAGCGCGTCAGGTGCACGCCCTTCGACCACGTGAAATCGATGTACATCGCGACATTCGACGCGAGTTCCTGCTCGAAAGCGACGTTGGCGGTGTAGATGCGCGGGTTTTGGTAGTCGCGGCTAAAGACGCGCACGCCCGTGAAGTCGTTGAACGTCCCGGCGGGAAGCACCGGCGGCGTGACGAGTCCCGGCCACGTCGGGGCGACCGTCGATGACGGCAGACCGAACCCCGTCAAGAGACCGATGAGGTCGGTGTTGCGAAAAATCGTCTGTTGCTGGACGCCGTTGGTCGTGATGGAGCCGACCTGCGTCAGCATGTTTTGTCGCGCGTTGTAGATTCCGAAGTTGCCGCGCAAGACCGAACGCGCGTTGCTCAGTAAATCCCACGCGAACCCGACGCGCGGCTGGAACTGCTTCGTCTGATTGGGCAGCGTGCCGTCGGACGGAAAACGCGGGTCGTTCAGAAAACGTCCGTAGGCCGTCTGTTCGGGCGGCGTGACGGGGTCTGGGAAGAGTTGAGCCTCCCAACGCAGCCCGTAGTTCAAAGTGAAGTTCGGGCGCACCTGCCATTTGTCCTGCGCGAACAACGCGATGTCTTCGTTCGAGATGTCGGAGAAGCCGGGCGGGATGTCGGAGTTGCCGGTGGGCGCATCCTGCAAGTAGAGCAGGAGCGGGCCGCCGGTGCGCGTCGCGCCCGCCGGACACGGCGCGAGCACATCGACGTAAGAACCGTCCGAGCATCCGGCGGTGCGCGGCCCGAAGCCCGAACCGAGCGACGCGGGCGAGGCGTAACGCAAAAATCCCGTCACGCTGTCGAAGATATAGCGTCCCGTGAAGAACCCGCGAAAGACCTGCGCGTTTTTGCTGTGGATCCACTCGCCGCCGAACTTGACGGTGTGCGCGCCGGAGATGATCGAGATGTTGTCTCTAATCTGCGTGCGCCAGAAAAGTTCGTCGACGTTGGGCTGGATGAAGAACGGGCTGCCGAAGCGGAACGTCGTCGCAAAGCCCGCTGCGGTGTCGGCGGGGACGTTGGAAGGCACGGCGGAGCGCGGGCGATTCTCGCGCCCGTAGGTGAAGTGCGCTTCGTTGACGACGGTCGGCGAAAAGGTGGTAAAGAGGTTGAAGTTGGCGACCTGAATCTTGGACGGGCCTTCGATACCGTTGGCCGAGTTGCCGTAGGTCGCCACGTCGAAGGTCTGGTTCTCGTTGCGCGAGCGGACGAAGTTGTACGAGATGGAAAGCTTGTTGTCGGGGTTGATGTTGAAATCGAATTTGCCGAGCAAAGACGACGTGCGGACGGGTCGCTCGATTGGCGCGCCCTCTTCCTGATCGCGCGTCGTGCGGAAAAAGTTCAACAGCGCGAGCCGCTGGCAATCAGAGTTGGCGTTAATCAAAGCCTCGTTGCCCTGAATCGTCGGCGTCCCGACCGGGCACGGCGTGTCGCCGACCTGTTCGCTGAGATTGGGTCGCGTCAGATTCTCGATGATCTGCTCGAACGCCCCGAAGAAGAAGGCGCGGTCTTTCTTTATCGGCCCGCCGAGGGAAGCGCCGAACTGCTCGCGGTGAAAATCTGTGAGCGACCTGCCGTCGGAAGTGTTGGCGGTGAGCGCTTCGAGACGTTGGAAGTGAAAGAGACTGCCGTGAAACTCGTTGCCGCCCGACTTCGTGATGACGTTGACGACGCCGCCCGCCGTCCGCCCGAACTCGGCGGTCGCGCCCGTCGCGACCACTTGAAATTCCTGGACGGCATCGAGCGGGATGTCGATGGCGGCGCGCTGCCCGCCGACCTGCTCGCCGAAAAAGCCGTTGTTGAAGTCGCCGCCGTCGAGACTGATGTTGTTGAAGATGCCGCGCTGCCCGACGAAGTTGATCTCGTCGCCGTCCGGCCCCTGCACGATGCTGACGCCGGGGGTCAGCGTCAGGAGGTCTTCAAATTTTCTGCCGAGCACGGGTAGATTGCTGACCGAAGTTTCGTTGAGCGTGGTGCTCGATTCAGTCTTGACCGTATCGATGGTCGGGATGGCCGTCACCGTCACGCGCTCTTCGACCTGCGAAACCTTCATCGCCAGATTCAAAGAGATCGCCCGCCCGACCGTCAACGGAAAGTCTTCCTGCACGAGCGTTGCGAAGCCCGTCTTGCCGACCGTCAGCGAGTAGCGACCGGGGGGCAGTTGGAGAAAGACGAATCGCCCGTCGTCATCCGTCACCAGAGTTCTCGACTGGTTGGTGTCTAAATTTTTGACCTCGACGCTGGCGCCCGGCACGACTGCGCCCGCCTCGTCTTCGACCGTCCCCTGTACGACTCCGGTGGTAATTTGCGTCTGCGCCCGCGCGACGACCGCGAGGCTCAGCACGACGAACAGACAAACGATCAAACCCTTAAAGCACGCGGCAATACTGGGGGGAAAAGAATGGCGCATGGTGTTCTCCTCAACGGAATCCGGCTGAAGTTTCTCAGTGTGCATCTCTGAGTTGAGCGGCGCAGCGAACGCGGAGACCAGGATGCGTCACGGCTGCGCCATGTCCCGACAATGGCAAATGTTGTGTGCGAGGTTAAAACGCCTACAGAATATCGTGCTTGGAAAGAAAAACGGCTGATGGAGGCACATCGTAATTAAACTCTGTACATCTGTCAACGATGTCTCACAATTTGCGACGGCGGGTTCAGGCCGGCTTCAGCGACGGGACGAAAATCGACAAACAAGCGAGCGCCGCGTGGCGACCGGAAACGACCCTGGCAGCCGGGCTATCTCGCCCTCTGCCAACGCGCCGATAGTTTTCAGGATGCGCCGTCGTAATCCAGCAGCCCGGTTTGTATCGTCATCTTCCATTCGTCGCCGACCTTCGAGTAAACCTTGCAGGCGCGTCCCTTCCAGTGGAAATCTTTCCCGCTCGAATCGCGCCAGAGCGTATCGACATCGACGACCGCAAACGCCCCGTCGCCCTCTGCGGTGACGACTATTTTTCGGGTGACGCGTTTGTTGTGAACGAGTTCGTGAGTATCAAAGAGCGTCTGCCAGTCCCGGCTCCAGCGTTCGTAGTTGTAGCGACCGGCGACGAACACCCAGTCGATGGGATCGTGCGCGCGGGCGTCGGGCGGCCAGGGCCAAACCATGTCGGGATGGAAGACGGTCAGCAGCAAGCGGACATCTTTGCTACTCCATGCCAGCGTCTCGCGGTTCACGATCTCTTCGATTTCGGATACGACGTTTCTCATCAGGATTCTCCGAGGTCGTAGGCAAGCAGTCGATTATTTTTCGCGGTGTAGAGCAGTCCGAGCGATTCGTCCGAGATGAAGCGTTCGTCCGGGTCGGCGAGGCGGAGCGCGCGTTCGCTGCGTCCGGTGTTGAGGTTGACTCCGGCGAGGCCGCGCCCCTCCTCGCGAAGGTCAGTGTAGAAATACATCCATTCGCCACGCAGCGCGGCGAGACGGCGACGGCGGAGCAGGTAGCCCGCGAGCCGATCGAGTTGGCGCGCCGGGTCGAGACGATCAAGCAGACGATC
>JBGTHJ010000249.1:0-5754 GCA_041746175.1 Pyrinomonadaceae bacterium | reverse complement strand
GGTGTCTGCGCGGCGGGCGTCTGCGCGGGGGGGGCGTTGTCCGGGGCAACGGCGGCGGCGGCGGCGGGCTGGTTGTCGGTGCGTGCCGGGGGAGCGTCGGTGCGGCGGTAGAAATGGAGACCGGCGTAGACGCCGAGGATGAGAATGCCGAGGATGATGATGCTCAACAGCCACGTCACGAGCGGCGAGCGCGTCGCGTCGCCGTCCATGTAGATGCGCGAGCGTTGCGGCTTGATGGAGTCTTCCTCCGCCGACTCGCTCTGCCCGTGCGTCGTGTTGGCGTAGTCGCTGACCGCCGATTCCTCGTCGTACTTGACGAAGCGTGCGTATGAGCGAATAAAGCTGCGGTTGAAGATGCCGCCCGGAAGTCGTTTGTAATCGTCGGTTTCGATGGCTTCGAGGTAGCGCATCGAGATGCGGGTTTGCTCGGAGATGTCGCGGAGAGAGACGCCGCGCTGCTCGCGTGCTGTGCGCAGCTTTGCACCGAGAGATGTGGCTGCCGCCGCGACCCGTGTTCGCCCTTCGGGGGTTTGGTCAGGGGTTTTGGGGTTCACGTGGCGACTATCTTCTAAAACTTTCGACAAGTTATGTTCGATCACTAGTCCGGGTGTGTCCGACCCGGCGCGTTTCTGTGCGGGCGCGTCCCTAGAAGCGCGCCATCCTCTTTTGGCTCACTATAATGCGCCGCGCGCGGGCGTGTCAAACTTCGGCGACGTAAATGGATGCGCGTCTCTTGAACTTTGCGGCGCGCGGTGCTACGGTTGAGCATTCCAGAACCATGACGGATTTGATTTTAATAACAACCAAAAGCGAGGATTCCAACAATGCCTCTTGAAGCACTCGGAATGGTCGAGACCAAAGGGTTCGTCGGCGCGGTCGAAGCCGCCGACGCGATGGTCAAAGCCGCCAACGTCCAACTCCTTGGCAAAGAGTATATCGGCGCGGGCTACGTGACGATTTTTGTGCGCGGCGATGTCGGCGCGGTCAAAGCCGCGACCGATGCCGGAGCCGCAGCCGCACGGCGCGTCGGCGAACTCATCAGCGTCCACGTCATCCCGCGCCCGCACGGTGAGGTCGAGCGCGTGCTGCCGAAAAACGGTCGCACCGGCTACAGCCCCGACGAGCGCGCGGTCGGTGGCGGCGCAAGCGCCGGTCAACTCGGCGAAGGCGATCAGCCGGGGCGCTCACTCCCGGCGGGCGCGCGCGAAAACAACAAGGAACGTGCCAAGTAACAGGTGACAGGTGACAGGCGACGAGCACGCGGGATGAGAACGAACCCCCATCGCTCGAAGCCTCTTCCGCGATTTCGCCCGTCACCCGTCGCCCGTCACCCGCCACTGTTTTTGGAGGTGCGTCATGTCGGTTGATAAAGACCTTGTTTCGGTGCAGCAGGCGCGCGACATGGTGGAGGCGGCGCATCGCGCGCAGTCTGCGCTGGCGCGTTTCGACCAGCCGAAGATCGACCGTATTTGTGCGGCGATGGCGGCGGCGGCGTTGCGCGAAGCCGCACGGCTCGGCGCGTTGGCCGTCGAAGAGACGGGTTTCGGCGTGGCCGACGACAAGCGTGAGAAGAATCGTTTCGCCGCCGAAGACGTATGGAACTATTTCAAGTCGCTGCGCACGGTCGGGGTCATCAACGAGACGAAGGATGTGCTGGAGATTGCCAGTCCGCGCGGCGTCGTCGCGGGCATCATCCCCTCGACCAACCCGACCTCGACCGCGATCTTCAAAATTCTCATCGCGGTCAAATCACGCAACGCCATCGTGCTCTCGCCGCACCCGTCAGCCGCCAAATGTATCAACGAGACCGCGCGCGCGATGCGCGAGGCGGGCGTTAAAGAAGGGCTGCCGCCCGAAGCCGTCGCGTGCATGACGACCGCAACCATCGAAGGCACCGAAACTTTGATGAAGCACAAGCAGACCGCCGTCATCCTCGCGACGGGCGGCATCGGTCTGGTGCGCGCGGCCTACTCGTCGGGCAAGCCCGCGTTCGGCGTCGGCCCCGGCAACGTCCCCGTCTTTATCGAACGCAGCGCCGACGTGCCCCTCGCGGTGCAAAATATCCTGACCGGAAAAACTTTCGACAACGGCACCATTTGCGCTTCGGAACAGGCGGTGGTCGTCGATGCGCCGGTCGCGAAGGCCGTCCGCGCGGAGTTCGCGGCGCAGGGCGGGCACTTCCTCAGCGCGTCGGAAGCGGAACAGTTGGCGCGCGTCGTCGCGACGCCGCAACGCACCCTCAATACGAAAATCGACGGCAAGTCGGTCGAGGTCATCGCCGGGTTGGCGGGCGTCAGTGTGCCGCCCGGAACGCGTTGTTTGATGGCCGATGTCGGGGGCGTCGGGCGCGAACACCCCTTGTCGATGGAGAAGCTGTCGCCGATTCTGGCCTTCTACGTCGAAGACGGATTGGAGCGCGGCGCGGCGCGCTGCTTCGAGATTCTGAGCTACGGCGGGATGGGGCACACCGCCGGGATTCACACGCGCTCGCGCGACGTGGCGCGCACTTACGGAACCGAGATGCCCGCCTCGCGCGTCGTCGTCAACACGCCGACGACGCACGGCGCCATCGGTTTTTCGACCGCGCTGCCGCCGTCGATGACGCTCGGCTGCGGTTCGTGGGGCGGCAACGTCACTTCCGACAACATCTCGCCGTGGCACTTGATGGACATCAAACGCGTCGCCTTCGAGACGCGCCCCGTCCAGAGCAAGCGACCCGCCGCCCGCGCGACGACGACACCGCACGCCCCAACCCAACAAGCCGCGACGCCGCCGCTCCAACCCGCGCCCGCGAGCACCGCGTCTGCTCATCGCACCGTCAGCCGCGAAGATATCGCGCAAATAGTCGACCGCTTTCTCGGCTCGCGACCGGCGACCGGCGCGACCGCAACCGGTTCACGGTCTGACGGCGGAGGCAACAACGGCGGCAACAACGGCGGCAATGACGGCGGCAATGACGGCGGCAACGACGGTCAGGCAGCGAACGCTACATTCGCAACTTCAGAAAGCGCGCCGTCAACGCCAACGCCGTCTGCGCCGCCGGCTGCTGAGACGGGAGCTAACGGAAAACAGTCGCCGTCAGCCGCGACCAACGCCAACGGCAACAACCGCAAGGCGGTCGATTTCGTCTGCGAAGACGACGTGCGTCGCGCCCTCCAAAAGGGCGAAAAGATTTACACCAACGCGCGCACCATCATCACTCCGGCGGCGCGCGATATCGGCGACGCCTCGGAAGTGTTTGCGAAAGGATGAAAGCTTTTTTCAGTCTTCAGTAGAAAAGCGCTTTGCTTTGACTGAAGACCGAAAACCGAAAGGTTATGTTTCTCGGAAAAGTCGTCGGCACGGTCTGGTCAACGAAGAAGACGCCCGATTTGGAGGGCGTGCGGTTTCTCATCGTGCATCCGATTGATCTGGACAAAGAGCCGACGAAGAATATCGTCGTCGTCGCCGACCGGCTGGGCGCGGGCATCGGTGAGACGGTGATGTGCGCGTACGGCAAGGCGGCGCGCTCGGCCATCGGCGATCAGGAGATGTCGATTGAAGCGGCGGTGGTCGGCATCGTCGATACGATGGACGTGCACGAAGATACGCTCTCCGAAGACCTTCGCGCGGCGGCGCGCGGGCTACGCGCGCAGGACAACGGACGGCCTTAAAAGCGGGTGTTAGAGGTTGGCAGGTTGGGTGTCGGCAAAAACCGATTCCACCCGTCTCCAGCCCTCTGGATGCTCGTCTCTGGTTTTCAATGGCGAACGAAGAATTGATTTATCGAATCACGCGGGCGGTCTACAACCGTCTCGGAGCGGGTGCGGACGAACGGATGGTGGAGAGTCTGGTGACAGACATCTATCGTTCAATCGAGCCGGTAGTCGAGAACCGGCCCGCGTTGCGTGGGGAGATGGCGGACGGCGGGCGGCGGGCGTCGGCGCGCGAAGAAGGTTCGGACGAGCGTTTGGTGATTTCGGTTTTCGGTGTCGATCATCCGGGCATCGTCGCCGCCGTCGCGCAGGTGCTCGCCGAAGCCGAATGCAGCATCGCCGACATCAATCAGACGGTCGTGCAGGGTAAGTTTGCGATGGTAATTATCGCCAACACCTCGCGCGCGAAAGAATCCGCCGCTGCGCTCAAGGAGCGCTTTCGTCATGAGGGCGAACGGCTCGGCGTCCGCATCTACGCGCAACGTGAAGACCTCTTCAACGCGATGCACAGAATCTGAGGATGGGACGGGCGACGGGTGACAGCCCTTGAGCTTTCCTGTCACCCTGCCGCCTGTTACCTGTCCCGGCTTTTATGTCCCATCCCGAAATATCAAAAAGATGTTTGGCGTGCGGGGCTGCGGTGCGCGCGGGCGCGCGGTTCTGCCCGCAATGCGGTGGGCTGACGGTGCCGGATTCAGCGGCGGCGGCGGCGGCGGACAACGGCGCGAGTATGAGGGTTGAGGGGGAAATCGGCGATGTGGTTGAGACTCCGGCGATGAGCGTCGAAGCATCCGCGCCGTCTCCGAAAACGGCGGTGCAGACGGACGAGAGCGCCGCCGCGCAGTCGACGACAAATGCGTCCGGAGCGAAGCCGACGACGACGGTTGTGCGGCGCGAGCATCGGGCGTCGTCGATGCGTCGTCCGGCGGAGATGGTCAGGGAGAACCTCCGCCCGCGCGTCGAAAAGTTGCGTGATGCGTCGCTGACGGTCTTTGAAGATGCATCGGAGGACACGGGCTTGCGGTTCGTGCTCATCGCCGTCGCGCTCTTTCTCGTCTTTCTTCTCCTGCTGCTGCTCAACAACATCATCAAGTAGCCCGCCGCCCCGAATTTATGGAATACACACAAGCCGAAATTTTAGAGACCGTGCGGATGACCGAGATGGAGCACCTCGACGTGCGGACGGTGACGCTCGGTCTTTCCTTACGCGACTGCGGGCGCGACTCGGTCGAGGCGACCGCCGCGTGCGTGCGCGAGAAGATCGAACGGATGGCGGCGCGTCTGGTTCAAACCGTCAACGACATCGGCGACGAGTTGGGACTCCGCATCGCCAACAAGCGCATCTCGATTACGCCCGCGTCGCTCGTCGCGGGCAACGCGCGGAGCGCGGCTGATTACCTCGTGCTCGCGCACGCGATTGACGACGCGGCGGGCACGGTCGGCGTCGATTTCGTCGGCGGCTATTCCGCGCTCGTACACAAAGGCATGACGCGCGCCGAGGAGATGTTTCTCGACTCGGTGCCCGAAGCGCTGGCGACGACCGTGCGGCTGTGCTCGTCGGTCAATGTCGCGACGACGCGCGCCGGAATTAACATGGACGCGGTGCGCCGCGTCGGCGCGCTCATCAAAGAAGCCGCCGAGCGGACGCGCGAAAGCGGCGGCATCGCGTGCGCCAAGTTCGTCTGCTTCGCCAACGCGGTCGAGGACAACCCGTTCATGGCGGGCGCGTTTCACGGTGTCGGCGAGGCGGAGGCGGTCATCAACGTCGGCGTCAGCGGCCCCGGCGTCGTCAATCACGCGCTGCGCCACGCACCGCAGGATTTGCCGCTCCACGAAATGGCCGACATCATCAAGCGGCTCTCGTTCAAACTCTCGCGCGCGGGTGAACTGGTCGGGCGCGAGGCGGCGCGGCGTCTCGGTCTGCAATTCGGCATCATCGACCTGTCGCTCGCGCCGACTCCTGTTCCTGGCGACTCGGTGGCAAACATCATCGAAGCCATGGGATTTGAACGCGCGGGAACACATGGCACGACCGCCGCGCTCGCATTGCTGACTGACG
>JBGTHJ010000248.1:0-2433 GCA_041746175.1 Pyrinomonadaceae bacterium | reverse complement strand
CTCGCGAACACGCGCCGCCCCGTCAGGCGTGCGACCAGCGCCGCGACGCTGCTCGCGACGACGTGCTGTTGATGACAATGAACTACATCAGCCCGCCGCAACTCCGGCACGAGCGCGAGCGCGACCGGGTTCGTCCGTTGCCCGCGCACGTACCACGGGTCACCGATCACGCGCACGCGCAAGTTTCCAAACGTCTCGTTGCGCTCGCGGTCGCCGAAAGTAACCAGCGTCGTCTCGACCTCCGCCGCCATGTGCCGCGCCAGCTCAAACGCGTACCGCTCCGCGCCACCGAACACGCCCCCCTCCGCCCCGAACAGCGCGGGCACGATGTGCAACACGCGCACGCCGCGCGCCGCGTCAGACCGCTCCGCCCTGTTTGTCGAGCCGACGCGCGCGGATAAGCTCATGGCATTGTCGAAGCGTTGACGACGGGTTCGCCAGACGACTTCTGCGCTTCGTGTGGCGGGTTCGTTCCCGCTCGTCGTCCTCTTCTCTGCGCGGCCATGATCGACCGCGACATGTACTCGATGGAAGACAATCCCCACCTTCGTTTGAGCGGAAACCTGTTGGCATGTTCGATGGCTTCGGCGGTGGTGTCGAACTCGGAGAACTTGCCGGTCATGTCGGGCGGCTCGACCCGCAAGAGGCGCAACGGCGTCCGCCACAGTTTCTCGAAGCGCCGCGTCGAAGCGAGCAGCAGCAACTTGGTCAATGCCTTGTGCGGCGAGAGAAAACCCTTTGCCGCTCTGATTCTTGACGCCAAAGTCCCGCTCGCGTCCCGCATCTGGTCGTCGCCGTCGTCGTGCGCGTCGAGCAAGTCTTGCATCTTCCGTTTGTGCTCGCCGTCCTCCATGTTGCCGACCTCCATCTTCACGACGGAAAAATAGCGCGCCCGGTTTATCCCGGGAAACTTCGGACTCTGCGTCTGCTCTTTCACCAGACAGTATTCGTGGAGGATGGTATTGACGATGGTGTCCAACCCCGGCACGGGAGCGGCGTAATTCAGCCCGCGACCGTCGAGGCGCGACAAGAAGTCGGCGTGGTCGCCCGACACGACGCCGCGACTTTGGCTCGCCCCATTGCTTCTGTCCAGCGCGTAATGCACCGACACCGCTTTGTCGAGATAAATGATCGAATCCTCGCGCTCCAGACACCGGAACGCGAAACACATGTCGGGGGCGGTCGAATCGAAGGCCGAGCCGTAGCGTTCGATGATCCCGTCGAGCACGCGCCGGGGTACGACGCAATTCAGCATTCGCGGCAACGCGGCATGTTGCACCACCCCGGCCAACATGCCGAGCAGGTGCGCGCTATTGATGACGATTGTTTTGCCCGTCCAGCAATTCTGTTCCAGCGTGACCGGCTTTTCGTAGTCGTTCACTTTGTCGTGGTTATAGCTGACGACTCGCTCCGGATGCCGCGCCACGACCCGCCGGAGCGTTTCGAGTTCCCCGTCTTTGAAGATCATCCGGTCGGTCAAGCAAGCGAAGTGCGTCGCCCCTTCTAATCCGAGGGCTTGTCTAATCATCCATTCCCAGTGCCGGGGCATCGACAGAGCTTCGGGCGGCCTGAAGTAATGCAGGCGCGAGTCGTCCAGCCCGGCGCAGAAGTTTCGCAAACGCTCGACTTGATTCGAGTCGGACGAGTTGTCCGAAACCATCACTTCAACCTCCGCGCCGCACTGACTGAGCGCCGAGCGTATCGCACGGCTCGCAAGCTCCGCGCGGTTTCGCGTCGGGACGGCCACTAAAAGCTTTTGAGAAAGTTGGTTCATCAAACTCGCACGTCGGGCAAGCAAACGCTCGGAGCGGCGACGCGCGAGCCGCGCCAGTACACGACGCCGATGCCGAAGCCGTCCTGCGCGGGGTCTTGGATTATTTCATCAAACTCGGTGTGCGTGCTCTTTAGCTCTCGCCAGAACTGCGGCACGCCCCCGGTGTAGGTCACCGTGTCGATGCCGTGACGCATGCGGTAGTCGGCCACGATGTCGTGGAAGACGATGATGCCGCCCGCGCGTACGAGCGGGCTGAACGACGCGAAGTCAGCCGCGATGCCTTCGTAACTGTGGTCGCCGTCGAGGTAGAGCACGTCGAGGCGGCGACCTTCGAGAAGCGCATCGACCGCGCGCACGGTGTCGGGTTGATGCGAGTCGGCTTCAAGACAGGCGATTCGTTGTCCGTCACGCCCGAACCGCCGGTGCGCGGATTGCCGCGCGCGCGTGAACTCCACATCGACCGTGATGATGAGCGCGTCGGGCGGGGCGGCGTGCGCAAACAGAAAGGTCGTGCCGCCGCCCGCCGCGCCGATCTCGCAAATCGTCGCGGGTCGCAACGCTTCGATGATGTCGAGTAGGCGGAAAATCTCGGTCTGCTTCTGCAACGGGCGGAAGAAGTGCGAACGCCAGAGGTCTGCCGTCCAGACGCGCGCGTCGTC
>JBGTHJ010000247.1:0-3480 GCA_041746175.1 Pyrinomonadaceae bacterium | reverse complement strand
CTGACCGCTGACCGCCCCGCGTTGCGCGAACGCATCGCCACGATGGAGCGACCCGGCGGCGACACGCGGCTCTACGATGCGGTCGAATTTGCGTTGGGGCAGTTTGGCGGACAGGCTTCCGCCACGCGTCGGCGCGCTGTCGTCGTGATGAGCGACGGCCTCGATAGCACGCTGCCCAACGTCACCGGAAACGGCTCGACGCTCGCCTACGAAGAGTTGCGCGCACGCGTGCAGGAATTCGATGCTGTCTTCTATTCGCTGTGGGTCAACACCGAACACTACGAAGCCCTCAGCCCGCTCGACATCCAACCCGAAACCTTCGACCTCGCGCACGAACGCATGTTACAACTCTCCGAAGCGGGCGGCGGCGTCTTCTACGAAGTCGAACGCCTCGAAGACCTCGCCGGGGCATACGAGCGCGTCGTCGAAGATTTGGGGACGGTCTACAGTCTTTCCTACCAGCCGACCAACAAACAACGCGACGGCACATGGCGCAACATCCGCGTTCGCCTACCGGGGCACGCCGACACCGTCGCACGTGGCAAACGCGGCTACTTCGCCAAATAACTCTCTACGGGAGTTGCTACTTTGAAAGGAGAAAGATGTGAAACTAACACGCATCGTCATCGTGCTTTGGGCGTTGAGCTTGCCAGCGACGACTTTCTCGCGGGAAACCGGTCAGGTCGCGCCGCCACCCCATCCGCTGCCGAAGCCCGTGCTCGTGTTTACGGGCGGGGAAGAATACCAAGCCAACGGCAAACAGTGGCGGCGGTATAACTACGCGGTAGACAACTCGGCGGATTATCCGAACCTGCTTTTCGCCGCCGCACCGGAACTGCCGCCCTGCGGACTTAACACCAAAGCCGCACGCACGTGGATCGATTTTTACACGCAGGACGGGAAGCGACTCAACGGATTCTGCGCGCTCACCAACCACGACGGGCTCAACCGGATATGGTTTGCGCTGGAGAGTGAAATCATCCCGCCCAGTTGGATTTACATCGAGATGATCGACCGGGGGACAGGCATCAGGTACAAGTCGGGTCTGGTCGAGACTACGTTGTAGAGCCGCGCCGCACGGCAAGTGTCTCTGAAAGATTGTCATCAACGCCCGCGTCCCGTCGGTGCGCTCGTCCCGACGCTCTGTAAGTGGACAACAACACGACGCATTACGTCGCCGATACGGTTCCCCAAAAAGCCAAACGGTCGATAAAGTTTACGGTCACGCCCGACGGCAGATTCGAGAACGGAATCGCGCCCAACAACAAACTCGGCAGCGACCGCGTTATCGTGCCGGTGCAAATCATCGGAGATCAGGACGGCCAGTGGGATCGTGCGGCGTGGAAGTCCGATGCCTTCTACGGCAGTCTGCTGACGGGTTTCACGGCCTTGCCATAGACGAAGCTTGTCGAGCTTCACAAGTGAGCGCGGGAGTCTCAATGCGAATCGCAGTTTTTGGAACGGGCGGCGCGGGCGGCTATTTCGGCGCGCATCTGGCGCGTGCCGGTGAAGACGTGTTTTTCATCGCGCGGGGCGAGCATTTGCGGGCGATTCGCGAGCAAGGTTTGCGGATTGAAAAAGCCGGGGACGAGTTCATCGCGCGTGCGCCCGCGACCGGCGACCCGGCGGAGGTTGGCACGGTTGACGCGGTAATCGTCGGAGTCAAGACGTGGCAGTTGACCGAAGCGGCGCGTGAGATGCGACCGTTGATCGGCGCGGAAACCATCGTCGTGCCGTTGCAAAACGGCGTCGAGGCGGCGGCGGAACTCGCGTCGGTGTTGGGCGCGGAACATGTTTTGAACGGCGTCTGCGGAACCATCAGCCGGGTGACGAGTCCGGGGCGCATCCGCAGCGTCGGCGAAACCAACTTCATCAAGTTCGGCGAACGGGACAACCGTCCGGGCGAGCGAGCCGAGCGGTTGCGGCAAGCTTTCGCGCGGGCGGGGGTGAGCGCCGAAGTCCCGCCGGATATCGACGCCGCCGTGTGGAGCAAGTTCATCTTTGTCGCCTCTTACGGCGGAGTCGGGGCGGTGACGCGTGCTCCGGCGGGCGTCGTCCGCGCGTTGCCGGAGACGCGACGGATGTTGGAGCGGGGCATGTTGGAAGTGTTGGCGGTGGCGCGTGCGCGCGGCGTGGCGCTCGCGGACGCGGCGGTCGAGAAGACTCTGGCGTTGCTCGACGCGCTCGACCCGACCGCGACCACTTCGCTGCAAAGAGATATCGCCGACGGCAAACCGTCCGAACTCGAAGCATGGAGCGGCGCGGTCGTGCGGCTCGGTCGAGAGACGGGTGTTGCGACGCCGCTGCACGAGTTCGTTTATCATAGTCTGCTGCCGTCTGAACTGCGCGCCCGCAATGTTCATCCTCCCTCCGACGCGACCTGATGCGACCTGACGCGAATCGCACGGCATCGCCGCGAGCGGTTCTCGCGTCTAAGTCTCGTATGCCGACAAGGACTCAGGGTTACTCCGCTTTATTCGTCATCATCATCACCACATTGTCCGCGTTGCTCGGGGCTGCTTGCGGCGACAAGCGCACGGGAAGCCGTCAAAGCGTCGCGCCGGGGGGGGCGGCGGTGGTTGCTGTTGAACGGCGCAAGTTGACGCCGCTGCCGGAGCGACCGCTGTCGCCGGGGTTAGCGACGATGCGCGCCCGCGCGATGCGAACGGCTGCGGAGACGCGCGGGCTGGCGTGGAAAAGCGATGTCGGGATGACCGAGCTTTCGGGGTGGGAGTACGGGACGCGCACACGCGAGGTGGCGGAAATGCTCGGCGGCGACGACCTCAAGACGCTCAGCCGTCTCGCCGTCGCCGGGGGCGTGCTGCCGGAGGGCACCGACCTCGCGACCCTCGCGGTCAGTTTTGCCGCAGCGTCGGCTGATGCGACTTACTCGCCGCTCGACAAGCGCGTGCTCATTCACGCCGACCCGGACAACCCGGCGGCGCAGCGCAACGATTCGTTGCTGACGCACGAATACGTCCACGCCTTGCAGGATCAGCACTTCGATTTGCTCAAACTGCTCGTCGCGCGCCCGTACGATTTCGACCGGACGGAGGCGGCCTTCGCGCTCGTCGAAGGCGACGCGATGAACGTGCAGCGGCGCGCGGAGAACGGCGCGGCGTGGTCACGTCGTTCGCTCGAAGAGATCGCACGGCACGAGGACGAGCGGTTCGGCGTCTATCGAAAAGAGATCGGCGCGCTGTTCCCGCCGCTCCTGACCGAGACTTTCATCTTCCGTTACCGTGATGGGGCGCGCTTTGTCGAAGCGGTGCGGCGCAGCACGAATACCGCGCGCCGCGTCGATGATTTGTTCCGCCGCCCGCCCGCTTCGAGCGAGCAGGTATTGCACCCGGAAAAATATTTCGCGGGTGAGATGCCGCGCGATATGCGTCTCGATGAACGCGCGTTCGGCGCACGCGGCTGGCGGTTGACGACTTCGACTCCGCTCGGTGAAATCGGCGTGCGCGGCCTGCTGCTGGC
>JBGTHJ010000246.1:0-4848 GCA_041746175.1 Pyrinomonadaceae bacterium | reverse complement strand
CCACCCGTCGGCCCCGCCATCACGACCGCCGCCGGGCGCGTCTTTTACGGCGGCGGCGGCATCACCCCCGACATCGACGTGAAGCCGCTCGACATCACGACGCCCGCCCGCCAGCGCCTCTTTGAGGCCGCCTTCTTTTTCGCGCGCGAACTCACCGCCGGTCTCATTCCGGCACTCGAAAACTATCGCATCAACGAGACGCAGTTCGGACATGCGTTGCGCCCGACCGACTATCCCATCAACGACCGCGTCATCGAAGCCTTTCGCAACTTCGTCCGCCGCACGCCCGAACTGGAATTGACGCCCGCGCAACTCGAAGCCGAACTCGACTACGCGCGCCTGCGCCTCCGCGACGATCTCGTCACCGCCGCTTACGGCAACGAAGCCGGAGGCCGCGTGCTGCTCGAAAACGACCCGCAACTCCTCCGCGCCATCGACGCGCTGCCCGAAGCCAAACGCCTCGCCGAAAACATCGGCAACGGTTCTTCGGTGAATTAACGCCGCCGCGTCCGTCCGCGACTCGTTCTTGTTATCACCTGCAAACAAAAAAACCGCGCGGAAGTTTCCCGTCAGATTACGTCGGCGAAGTTTTTGCGCGTCCGCGCAAACCACCAGTAACCGAGGATAAAAGCGACGAGCGCGAAGCCCGCGAAGTAGGCGAGCGCAGCCCAGTCGGGCGCGAGACCGTCGAGGATGATGCGGCGGTAGTTGCGCACGAGCGCGGTGAAGGGATTGAGGTTGATGTAGAACTGGAAGCGTTCGGGGACGAGCGTTTCGGGGTAGATGATCGGCGTCAGGTACATCCACGAGAGCAGCACGAGGCCAATGGCCTGCGCGGTGTCGCGCACGAAGACGCCGAGCGCGGCGACGAACCAGGCGGCGCCGAGCGTCGCGAAGAGTTGCGGGACGATGAGCACGGGCAGCCAGAGCAGTGTCGCGTGGAGTTCGCGCCGCAGGACGGCGGCGGCGACGACGAGCGCCAGCGTGCCGAAGAGTTGCGCGGCGAGCGCGGCGAGCGTCTGCGCGACGGGCAGCGTTTCCAGCGGAAAGACGACGCGCTTGACGAGATTCGCGTTCGTGACGATGACGTTGGCAGACCGTTGTAGAGCTTCCTGAAATGCCGTCCACGGCAGCAGCCCGCAGAACAGATAGAGCGCGTAGTCCCACGCCGAACCGCCCCGCACGAACCGCGCGTCGAAGATTCCGGCGAAGATAAACGTGAAGATGGCGATCATCACGAGCGGCGTCACGAACGCCCACACCACGCCCAATGCCGAGCCGCGATAACTCGCCGCCATCTCGCGCCGCGCCAGCGATGCGATCAAATCGAAGCGTCGCGGCAACTCCCATAGCGGTCGCCACACCGCGCGTCGCGCTGTCTGTGCTGAAATCACACCCGGCATTGTAAGCCAACCTTGCGGGGCGCAACAGGTCAAACCCGTGTCATGACCTCGCGCCTCTCACCCGACGACAGCCGCATCCGAACCCGTCACCCGTCACCCGTCACTTGTCACGCCTCTGCGCTCTGCGTTAGGGTGGCGTCATGAGCGTGGCGTTGCGCGTCGAGGGCGTGTCGAAACAGTACCGGATTTATGAGCGTCCGGGCGACCGGCTGAAAGAGTCGCTGACGCGGGGTCGGCTGGTCAGACACAAGCCGTTCCGCGCGTTGTCGGACATCAGTTTCGAGGTCGAAGCGGGGACGACGATGGGACTCGTCGGACCGAACGGGTGCGGCAAATCGACGCTGCTGCAAATCATCGCGGGGACGCTTGAGCCGACCTCCGGCAGCGTCGCGCACGAGGGGCGCGTGGCCGCGCTGCTCGAACTCGGCGCGGGGTTCAATCCGGAGTTCACGGGGATCGAAAACGTCTTTATGAACGCCGCGCTGATGGGATTTTCGCGGCGCGAGACCGAGCGACTGCTGCCGTCGGTCGAACGCTTCGCCGAGATTGGGCGGTTCGTCCATCAGCCCGTCAAGACCTATTCGAGCGGTATGTTCGTCCGGCTCGCCTTCGCCATTGCGGCGAGCGTCGAACCCGACATCATGGTCATCGACGAAGCTCTCGCCGTCGGCGATGCGGTGTTCCAGCACCGTTGCCTGCGTCGTCTGAAAGAGATGCAGGAACGCGGCGCGACCATCCTGTTCGTGTCGCACGATGCGGCGGCGATTCGCGCGCTCTGCTCGCGCGCCATCCTGCTCAACGCCGGACGGATGATCGCCGACGGCGCGCCCGCCGAAGTCCTCAAGCGTTATCAAAAAATCATCATGGAACGCGAAGAGGCATTCGAGGCGATTCAACCCCCGGCAACCAACAACGACGACGACAACGGCGCGCCCCCCGCGCCGGATGATGAGAACCGCGCTCCGCTCCGCTACACTTACCGCCACGGCGACCGTCGCGCGGAGATTACGCGCGCCGCGCTGCTCGACACGGCGCGGCGGCGCGTCGAGATTGTCGAGACGGGCGAGGAACTGCGCTTGAAAGTCCGCGTCCGTTTTCACGCGGAGACCGACGAGCCGGTGATCGGTTTTTTGATACGCAATCGACACGGCATCCACGTCTACGGAACGAACACCAAAGAGCAGCAGATCGAGTTCGGGCGCGTCGAACGCGGCGAAGTAATCGAGGCCGCGTTCTCCTTCAACTGTTGGCTCGGCATCGACGACTATTCGATCTCGCTTGCCGTCCACAGCCGCGAGGGGATTAGTTACGACTGGCTCGACGGCGCGCTCTTTTTTCGCATCACGAGCATGATGCTCATCGAGGGCGTCGCCAATCTCAACGCCGGCGTCACCGCGCGCCGCGTCAAGGCAGATCGTGGAGGTCAGAGGCCGGAGGTTTGTGAACAGATCGGTTCCAACATCTAAGCGGCGTGATTCGGCCTCGCTTGAAAATTATGGGTGACACGGAAGTCGAAGATGTTTTGCGGGAGATTCGCGTGCGCGTGCGCGGGCAGTCGCTGGCGCGTCGGGCTGATGATGAGGGGGCAGCGACGGCGGCGGTCGCGCGCGATGTCGTCACGCCTGAAGCGGTGACGGCGCCGGCGTCATCATCGTCATGGTCGTCTTTGGACGATGGCGCGCGGGCGCGGCTCGAAGCCAATCTTGCGACGACCGGGCGCGCGTGGAACAAACTACCGCCCTTGATGAGCTATCGCGGCGGCTGGCTCGCGCGGCTCGAACTGTGGCTCAAGCGGCAGGTCAAACGCGCGACGCACTGGTTCACGTGGGAGCAGGTCAACTTCAATTCCGCCACGCACCACGCTTTGCGCGACGCGCTGGCCGCGCTCTCGGTTTACGAGCAGCACATCGCCGCGCTCGAACGCGAAATCGCATTGCTCCGTCCCGAAGTCGCGATGCTTCGCCCGTTGAAAGCCGAAGTGGAGGCGCGTCAGGCTGAACTTGATGCACGATTGTCCGCGCGCGTGTCAGAGCAATCGGCGGCGTTTGAAACGAGCATCGCCGCGCTCGCGTCGCGTTTTGCCTCCGGCAATGACGAGTTGCGAAATGCGTTGACGGCTATCGTCGAGCAATCGCGTCGTGAGTTGGAAGCGACGCACGCGGCGCACAGCGAACAACTGCGCGAGGGCTTACAGCACGAACTGCGCGAGCGCGTCGAGCACGTGCAAAACGAGCAGCGCGTCTGTCTCAAACAACTCGCACTTGAGAGCAGCGAAACCACCGTGCTCATGGATCGCGCGCGACGCGGCGTCGAGCTGCGCATCGACGAACTCGCCGCCCGCGTCGAAGAACTCTACACGGGAGAAGGCGGGGCGAAAAGCGGGGACGGTTAGAAGCGGGAGAGGGGAAGGCAAACCCAGCGCCCCGACAACGCCATCTCTTTTCCCCGTCTCCCACGAAGTTTTATGTCGTCGTCAAAAACAAACCTGTACGCCCGCGCCGGGATCGAAGACGAGGCGGAGTTCTACCGCACCAAGTTCGTCTCGGACGAGGTGTTGGACGCACGTTACTTCTCCGCGCTCAACCGCTTTGATATGCGTTTCGCGCGGACGATGTGGGTTTACGACAACGTGCGCGCGGGTTCGAGCGTGCTCGACGTGGGTTGCGGCGCGGGGATGCTCGCGCTTTTGAAACGCAAAGGCGTCGTGCTCACGGGCGTTGATCTTTCGGCGGAATGCGCGGCTGCCGCGCATCGTAACGGCTATGACGCGACCTTTGGCGCGCGGCTCGACGCGCTGCCCTTCGCCGATGCGAGTTTTGATTACGTCGCGAGCCTCGACGTGCTCGGTCATGTCGGGTTTGAAGAAAAGGACGCGGTGCTATTTGAAATCAAGCGCGTGCTCCGACCCGGCGGCATCACGCTGCACGGCATCGAATGCACCGACCGCGCCGCGCAGCGAGATTACGACGAGATGAGCGCCGACGAACTCCGCCGCTTTATCGAAATCGACGGCCACGTCGGACTCGAAGAGGAAGCGGAACACGTCGCTCGCTTTCGACGCTTCTTCGCGCACGTCGCCTATCAGCCGCGCTACGCGCTGTGTCTCAGCAGCGAAGAGTTCATCAAACAGGCCGACCGTTACAAGCTGCCGTTCGAGGCGGACTTTCTCGATTACCTGCGCGGCCTGTCGTTCAAAGAGCGACGCGCCTTCGATATGGCGATGGGCTACGTGTTCGGCAAAATCTCCGACCTCCGCATCCGTCTGCCCAACAGCGGGCTGTACGTTTTCCTCAAAGCCTCTGACGCGCCGCTCGGTTCGTTCTACAACGAGCACCGCGACCGTCGCGGTCTGATGAACACCGCGACGGTCGAGCCGGACGCGCCCCCGCGCGCGTGTCTCGACCGCGACCCGCGCGCGACCTTCGACGACGGCTGGTACGAGCCG
>JBGTHJ010000245.1:0-1712 GCA_041746175.1 Pyrinomonadaceae bacterium | reverse complement strand
GCGGCGCGGCGGGCGGTGCTTCGACCCGTTCGTCGGCGACGGGCGCGGTGCGCGGTTCGTTGAGACCGAGCGTGATATAGCGATCTTCTTTTTTGCGTCTCCAAAAAGCCATAAGGATGAATGAATACCTTTGTCGTGCGGCTGGATTTAAGTTTTGTCGATTATACGGGCAAGTGCGGCGTGAGGACAAAAGCAAAAGCGATGTCGAGAATTTAGTAGTGAGTCAATTTGGAAATCTGAGTTCCGAGTTCATTCAAGCTGAGGGACTTCAACGACTTTGCGGAAACCCGCACTTCGTCAAGGGTGTCAATGGTAGCGGAAGTGTCGCGCCCTTGACGAAGTGCGGGCTTCTGCACTCCGCACATCAGCGTAAGTTCTAACTGACCCACTAACGAGAATTTGGCATCTTGGCGTGAAACTTCCGCGCGTATCGGATGGGCGCGGTCGTGCCGGAAATTTTCTTATAGCACGGTTCGCAGTAGCCCGCTCGCGATTCCTTTTTCGTAAGCGTACCAGAGACCGAACGCGATGCTCAGTGTCGCCGCGACCGTTTGAAGACCGCGATGCATTCCCGTCACCTTACGCGAACTGAACGCAAACGGCAGCCCGACCAAGCCGGACATCAACAGCATTCCGACAATCGAGCCGACGCCGAAGACGGCCAGATAAAGCATCCCGAGCAGCGGCGATTCGATTTGCGGCAGCACCAACAGCGTCAACGCCGCCGAGCCAGCCAACCCGTGCACCGCGCCGACGACGATCGGCTTGATGCCGACGCGCGAAACGAAGTGGGTGTGTGGTGTTGTGGCGGCGGAAGCAGCGGAAGCGGGGGACGGGGCGGGCGGCGGCGCGTCGTGTTGATCCGTCTCCTCATGAAAGTGGACGTGGGCGTGCGCCAGTCCGTCGTGCGCGTGTTTGTGGACGTGAACGTCGGCGCGGCTACGCAGGGCACGCACCAGCGCGCTCGCGCCGAGTCCGATGATCATCAGCGCAACGCCGAACTCCAACCAGCCCGCGACCCGTTCAGGAATCGCCACGCGCAGAGCGAGCACGATCGCCCCGACGACGATCAGCGAAGCCGTGTGGCCGATGCCCCACAACCCGCCGACAAGCGCCGAGCGGAGGATGTTGCCGTGCTCGCTGACGATGGTCGATACGGCGACGACGTGATCGACTTCGGTCGCGTGCTTGAGTCCGAAGACGAGTCCGAGACCGAGCAACGCGAACGCGCCGAGCGACGCGAACGAAGGGTCGTCACCCGCGACATCGCCGCCGTTCCTGAAGACGCTGCCGATGATCGCGAGCGGATCGATTCCGGCTTGCCCGAACGCCTCGTAGCAAAAGACCGCCCCGACCGCCGCGATGACGAACGCGCTCACGACCGGCAGCACACGCACCAGACGGTTCGACCCGGCGAACGGGCGCGCCATCAAACGTCGCGCGTAGACGAACGCCAGCCCGATGCCGGTCAGCGTCGCGGCCAGTCCGAGACTGAACGCGACGACCAGCACGATTCCGTAGCCGACGCGACCGAGCGTGATCGCCGAGAGCATCACGACCAGCGCCGACGGGCACGGCAACAACCCGCCCGATATTCCCAGACCGAGCAGACTGCGCCACGTTACAGGAGTGCCGTCCGCGCCGGGCGGCAGGTGCGTGTGCACGCTCCCCCCGTGCGCGTGCGTCAATCCATCGTCGTGGCCGTGCGCGTG
>JBGTHJ010000244.1:0-6601 GCA_041746175.1 Pyrinomonadaceae bacterium | reverse complement strand
GGCGCGGCTGCGGGGACGCAGCCCGAAACCTGTGCGACGTGCAGCGGCGCGGGTCAGGTGCGTTATCAACAGGGGTTCTTCTCGGTCGCGCGCACCTGCGGAACGTGTCGCGGCACGGGACGCATCATCAAGACGCCGTGCGAAAAGTGTCGCGGCGCGGGACGGCTCGAACGCGAGCGCAGCATGGAAGTCAAGATTCCGGCGGGCGTCGAGACGGGGTCGCGTCTGCGCATCGGCGGCGAGGGCGAAGCGGGCATGTCGGGTGGTCCGGCGGGCGACCTCTACGTCGTCATCCACGTCAAAGAGCACGAGCAGTTCGAGCGACAGGGCAGCAATCTTTACGCCTCTGCGCCCGTCTCGTTCGCGCAAGCCGCACTCGGCGCGGAAATCGCCGTTGACACGCTCGGCGATCAGGAGAAGGTGAAAATTCCGGCGGGCACGCAAACCGGCACGGTCTTCCGGCTCAAAGGCAAGGGACTGCCCGTGCTTGGCGGTCGTGGGCGCGGCGACCTCTTCATCTCGGTCACCGTCATCACCCCGACCACGCTGACGCGCGAACAACGTCGCCTCCTCGAACGACTCGCCGAGGTCGAAGACCATGACCTCGAAGACAAGAGCTTGATCGACAAAGT
This sequence comes from Pyrinomonadaceae bacterium, assembly GCA_041746175.1. Classification (GTDB taxonomy): domain Bacteria; phylum Acidobacteriota; class Blastocatellia; order Pyrinomonadales; family Pyrinomonadaceae; genus JBGTHJ01. The sequence continues at coordinate 5,969 of JBGTHJ010000244.1, read as the reverse complement.
GCGTAACAGCTTCGGCTAGAGTTTAAGGGATTCGCTAGCGTGACTTTTAGTGGCCGGGAGACCATCGCCTGATGATTGCTTTTGAATCGAAACAGGACGTTCTCACATCGTACAAAATCGGGAAGAGGGCGCCGGGTCAGAGTCTCACGCTTCAACCCGAATCCTCATTTCATCAATGAAGACTGGCAAAATCGAGTTTTGTGGAGTCGCGTTGATTCGCGGCATGGTGGTTGCCCTTACCCGTCGCGTCGGTATCTTAAATCTCTCCCCGGGATTAAAGATTGAGTCGAACGCGAAGGGAAGTTTAACGACATGAGACGACGACACTTTGCCAGCATTTTCGCCACGCTCTTGATAGCCATCTCCTCCGCGACCGCCGCCGTCGCAAATACCAACATCGAAGACACCGACACGCGCATGATTGATGCGAAGGTCGTCGAAGTGAGCGATGCGCGCATCGCCGTTATCGCACGCACGGGGGTCGAGCATGTGATCGCGATTGACAGCAAAGACACGCTCGTCAGCATCGACGGTCGGCTCGTCGCTCTCACGCAGTTGCGCGAGGGAGACATTGTGACGGTCGAACTCGACGCGCAAAATCCGCTCAAGTTCGCCAGGAATATTTCAATCGAAGCGCCGTCGAACAGCGAGGTCGCCCGCGCGCCGCGCTAATTGGCGAAAGTTCAAACAGATAGAGGTTGCCGATGATGCGCTGACCTCTTAACCGAGCGTCGCCTCGTATATTCATCGGCATAATGAGCCGCCCTGCTCCTCGCGATAGCAGGGCGGCTCGGTTTTTTTGTTCAAAGTCCAAAGTCAAAACCCCGAAGGGATTGCGACTTTGGACTTTGGCACTTCGGACATGCTCAAAGTCTGTAGCGGACGCGGCTGCGACGCAGTTGGTCGTCTTCAACGTCGAGGTTTTGGAGGCGAAGCGAGACATCGGCGTTGAGGTCGAATCCGGCGCGCTCGCCCGCGAGGAGTTTGACCGTGCCGGCGGCGGCAATCATCGCGGCGTTGTCGGTTGAAAGGTGTCGTGACGGAAACAGGACGGGGACGCCGAGCCGCTGCCCGGCGGCGCTCGCGGCTTCGCGCAGAGCCATGTTGCACGCGACGCCGCCCGCAACGATGAGCGTGCGCGGATGATGCTCGACGGCCAGACGTGCGGTCGTGCCGACAAGCGAGCGCACGACCACATCCTGAAAACTCGCCGCGAGGTCTTTGACCGCCTGCGAAGGTTCCGCGCCGTCTTCGACCGGCTGCATCCCGGTCTCACGAACGTGTTTCGAGACGGCGGTTTTCAGTCCGCTGAAACTAAAATCGGGGCGACCGTCGCCCATGCGCGGCACGCTGAAACGAACGGCGCGCGGGTCGCCTTCGCGCGCGAGTTGTTCGATGATGGGGCCGCCCGGATAACCGAGTCCGAGCAGTTTTGCCACCTTGTCGAATGCCTCGCCCGCCGCGTCGTCGCGGGTGCGCGCCAGCACTTTGTACTTGCCCGGCTCCGGTACGAGAAAGAGATTGGTGTGTCCGCCGGAGACGATCAGCGCGAACGCCGGATACTCAAGCGGCGGATTATCGAAGACGACCGAATAGACGTGCCCCTCGATGTGATTGACGCCGACCAGCGGCTTCCGAAGCGCGTAGGCCATCGCCTTCGCGTACGAAACGCCGACCAACAGCGACCCGACGAGACCGGGGCCGACCGTTACGGCGATGCCGTCAATATCACGCTTGCCGACCCCGGCCCGCGCGAACGCTTCCTCGACGACCGGCACGATTTTGTCCAGATGCTCGCGCGAAGCGAGTTCCGGCACGACGCCGCCGAAGCGTTTGTGCGTCTCGATCTGCGACGAGATGACCGACGACATCATCACGCGGCCATCACGCACGATGGCCGCCGCCGTCTCGTCGCACGAACTCTCGATTCCGAGCACCAGCATTTGCGTCAATCAATCTCCCACACTGTTTTCGCGAAATCTCCGTCGCGGTAATTCTAACAGTAGCGGCGGGCGAAGGGAAAAAGGCGAGAGCCGACAAGCGCGGGGCGCAGACCCGTCGAATCGTCAACATCTGCTCTACGACCTGCGCGCTAAACCGGTGCTATAATCGGCGGCGCGATTGGGTTTCGCTCGAATCTCACGGCTGGATGCAGCAATGCCAAGACCACTGATTTTCATCAGCCACAGCGCGAAAGACGACGACGCCAGAGACGTGCTCGAACAAATCGAGGCGAAACTGCGCGGGGCGTTCGACGTGTTCGTTGATAGAAAGCGGCTTGAGGCGGGCATGTACTGGCGTCGGGAGTTGGACACGTGGATGGGGTTGTGTCGCGGCGCGGTGATTCTCTTTTCGCGCGATGCGTTGACGTCGTCGTGGGTGAGAAAGGAAGCGACCATCCTCTGCGCGCGGCGCGCGTGGGATGCGAGTTTCGTCCTTGTGCCGGTGCGTCTTCCGACGGTCAAACGCGCTGACCTCGACCACGAAGATTTCAGCCCGCTCGCGCTCAACGAAATCCAAATGGTCACGGAGAAGACGACGAAGGCCATCGTCAAAAAGGTCGCGGAGAGATTCGCGCCGCTCGCCGCCGGCGACGAACGGACGCCGCTCCGCGAGTTGGAAAGGGTGATCGCTTCGATGCTCGTCGAAGTCGAAAACAAAAGCCCCGAAGTTTTGGTCGAAGCGGCGGGCAAACTCGGCGCGAGTCTCACGGCGCGACTGCCCGGTCAGAGCTACAACGCCCAACTCGCGCGCGAGTTGATAAACGCCGAGCCGCAATCGATGCTCGAAGCTTTTGAAGTTCTCAATCCGTACTTCGCCGATTGGGGTACCGCCGTACGACTCTTTGAGCTTCTCGTGCCGTTCTGGGTCGATTCGGCGGCGGTCGCGCAGATTCCCCCGATGATTAAACGCTCGCCGAAACAGCGCGCGGTGAGCGTCAACGGCTCGTTGTCGCCATTCACGCAAAAGGCTTATATCAGGCGGGCGCGGTGCGGCCCCGTCGATTGGTTGTACGTGCAGACAACCGGCGCGCGGGGGTTTGAAGAAAACCTCGATGCGCAGTTGAAGAAGATCGAGGAAGAGATTCGGACGCAAATCAAGGCGAAACTCGACATCTCCGACGACTACGATGAAGACACCGTGCAACTCGCTATCGACAGCCAGATAAACACCCTTGAGAAGATCGAGCCGCTGTTCGTCATCGTCCCGCGCGGATTGAGCGAAGAAGTGCTGACGGGGCTGCGCGACAAGTTTCCGGCGTTCACCTTCTTCCTCCTTTCCGGCGACGGCGTGCCCGATGCCGCGCAACTCAAACTCAAACACATCAAATCCCTCTGTCCGCCGCTCACGCCCGGACAAGAGCAAGCCGCCTTCAATTCGTATCACAACACTCTAGGCAAGGTGAAGCGCACGCCCCGTTGAAGCATTCGAGGATGCCCGATGAACTATCAGAAATATTTTGACTACGCGACCGGCAAGCCGCAAAAAAAAGTTCCGCTCCCCAAACTCGAAACCAGAACGGCGCGGAAGTCGACCGGCGACACCGCGCCGCAAGCGGGCGACCGCCGCGACGGGCTCGTCTATGTGTACGACGAAAAGATTGAATTAGCCGTCAACGTCGCGTTGGCGACCGGAAGGCCGATGCTGATTCGTGGCCCGTCCGGTTCGGGTAAATCGTCGCTCGCGCGCAACGTCGCGCGACGGATGATGTGGTCATACTATGAGAAGGTCATCACGTCGCGGACGCAGGCGCGCGACCTTCAGTGGAACTTCGACAACCTGCGACGGTTGAGCGACGCGCAGGCCAAAACCTTGAGAAAGTACAATACGGATTACATCGAGCCCGGGGTGCTGTGGTGGGCTTTCGACCCGCAGAGTGCGACGCGGCGCGGGCAGCCGGGGACAACGCGCGTAGAGTTCCCGGCAACCGACCCCGGCCTCGTGCCGGATAACAATAGCGGCGACGGCGGCGGCGCGGTCGTGCTCCTCGACGAGATCGACAAAGCCGACCCCGACGTGCCGAATAATTTGCTCGTGCCGCTCGGCTCGTTACAATTTAAGGTGACGGAGATGGGCGCTGAAACCGAAGTTCGTGCGGCGCGTCCGGTTCTTGTTTTAATCACTACCAACGACGAGCGCGTGCTGCCCAATGCCTTCCTGCGTCGTTGCGTCGTGCTCGAACTCGCGCCGCCTGATGCCGCGCTGCTCGTCAAAATCGCCGTCGAGCATTTCGGGTCCGACAAGCTCAACATTTATCAGACCATCGCCGAACGCATCGTCGAGATGGCTCCGAAGACGACCGCCGCCGGAGCCGTCTGGCAGAGCGCGACGACGGGCGGCGGACAGGCCGCGCCGAGTACGGCTGAATATCTCGACACGGTGCGCGCTTGTCTGCGTCTCGGCATCAAACCCGATAACGACGACGCCGCGTGGAGAGCGGTTGTCAACGCGACCTTGCTCAAGCGCGCCGGTTCGACCTGAGCCTTGTAGAAGATTCTTCGAGACCCATGCCCGCTAAAGATTCGACGATTTTTCTGGGTGACCTCGCGTGCGCGATTCGTGATCTCGGCGCGACGGACTATGACACCCACAAGCTCATCGCCGGGATGCTGGGGATGAATCTTGAGCCGGTTTCTCTTGAACCGACTCCGCCACCACCACCACCACCACCACCGCCGCCGCCTTCACCGTCGCCCGTTCCATCGACGCTGCTCGTGTCTTCGCCGCCGCTTCCCGAACTGTCGCCCGATTCGATTCCGCTCGATGTGGAATCGACTTTGAACAAAGACGGGGAGTGGATACCGGAGGTCGAACCGCTCCCGCTCGCGCGCGACGATGTGGGGGGCTACGATGTGCCGCCACTTGAGCCGTTGCTCTTGCCGAACTGGACGCGTGGCATCCTCGGCGCGGCGCTCGCCACGCGCGGCGCGGGTGGAACGCTCGATGTCGAGAGAGTTGTCGAGACGCTGGCGCGCGGCGAAAACGTCCATGCGCTCCCGACCATCGCCGAGCCGACACTCGGGCGCGGCGTTCAACTGCTCGTTGATAAAAGTCAGGCGATGATGCCGTTCGCGCACGACCAAGTCTGGATGCTGCGAGAAATCAAGCGGATTGTCGGAGATGAGCGCGTTGAGGTACAGCGTTTCAAGGGTCGTCCGGGGCAACCACAGCCGGGCATCGGTCAGAATCCCACGCGCGCCTATCAACCGCCGCCCGCCGGAACGCCGGTCGTTCTTTTAACCGACCTCGGCATCGGCCAGCCGATGTTCGCGGACGACTGGTCGAGCGTGAGCGAATGGGTCGATTTCTGCGCGGAGGTGCGACGCGCGGGTTGCCCGCTCGTCGCGTTCGTGCCTTACGGAGCGACGCGTTGGCCTGCGCGCCTCGTCAAACTTATGACCATCATTCAGTGGGATCGAAGCACGACGGCGGCGACGGTTGCCGCCATCGTCTCGCGTCGCGGGGGGGACTTGCGATGACGCCGGAGGGAGCGGGGAAACTGGTCGAGGCTTTCGCGCAGGACGCGCCCGGCGCGTACCAACTCGCGCGGCTCGTCTCGCTCGCGGTGAGCATCGAGCGCGAACTGCTGAGAAAAGTCCGGCTCGCGTTGTTGCCGGAGGTCGATGCTGGCGCAGAGGCCGACCTGTGGTTCAGCCCGCTCGTCGAAACACAGAGTCCGCTGGCGTTGGTCTTCGTTCCCGAAGTCGCCGACGAACTGCGCGCACGCTTGAAGCGCGACCAGCCGCTTTTGAAAGCCGTCTGGGAACTGCTCGCCGAGTTTCATCGCAACGCCCCGCCCGCGCTCTGTCTCGAAGAGGAATTGACGTGGCTCGCGTTGAGCGACACGGACAACGTCGACCTCATCGAACGCCGTCTGCAATCGGTAATGGCGACGATGGCGACCGGCACCCGCCCCGGCCTCGCGCGGTGGGCTGGGCGTGCGCTCCCCGCGCTGCCGGAGAAAGCCC
>JBGTHJ010000243.1:0-8175 GCA_041746175.1 Pyrinomonadaceae bacterium | reverse complement strand
TGTAGTTAGAAGTCCGCCGGAGTTTTGACCGATCGGCGCGTGATGTCTCGTCGGGTTTCGCGCGCGCCATCGTGGTGGTGGCCGACGGCGTTTCCATCGTCGCTTCGGCGAGCGAGGTCATAAACTCCGACTCGTCTTCGTCCCCTGCCGCGCCGTGCTCTTTGGTGGCGGGGTCGGGTTGGGCGGTTTCGTGCGCCTTCTCCATTTGGCGTTCGCGCTCGATACGCGAGCGTTCGATGCGTTCAGAGGCGACGCGCGCGGCTTCATCGATGTCAGCCACCTCGCCCGTCCTCGTCTTGTCGATGACGATGCGCTCGAACTCTTCCTCTTCGTCGAAGAAGTCCGAGACGTAGAGGAAGGCGTCGCGCTCAAGCCCGATGTCGACGAAGGCCGACTGCATGCCGGGCAGCACGCGCATCACGCGTCCCTTGTAAATGTTGCCGACGATGCCCTGGCTCGACTCGCCGCGTTCGATATAGAATTCGGTGACTTTGCCGTTCTCGACGATGGCAATCTTTTTTTCGCGCCCGTTGAGGCTGACGATTAACTCTTTCGACATTTTTGAAAAAGCGTCTCCATGATGAGTAGTTGCGGCGCGCGTCTCCCGCGAGGGGCGCGTCGGGCCGCAGTGCGTGGATGAACCGGCGCAGTCGTTGGCGCGCGGCCTACAAGCCGTTTGGCGAGGCGCGCGCCCGTCGTGTTGCGCATCGATAGCGAAGCCGTTGCGTTCGCTGCGGGTGGATGAGAAAAGAGGCGCGACAGGCGAAAACGAAGTTCCGTCTGTGGTGGCCGTCTGCTCTGGGTTGGAATCCGTCCGGCGCGCGGGTCATAAACGCGGTGCCGGTCGCCCGACGCAAGGAAGTTGTTGTCGTTCCTCGATCGGGAAGCGTGGGAACTGCTCACTGGCAATCTCCGTTGCCGCCGTCGCCGCGCGTCGATGTTTCCCCGCGTGCGCCGTTTGATACGGAGCACGCGCCGGAAACAAGTCCGGCACACGCGGCGAAACTGCGCGCTGGTCGGCGACCCGCCGCGTCGCGCCCGCGTTTTGACGCAAGGCGTTGACCGTCGCGCTCAAAACTCAAGCGCCGATCGGTCAAAACTCCGGCGGACTTCTAACTACATTTCAAAAAAAGCGGTCGGCTGTCAGCTTGCGGAAAAAGCCGGGGCAGCGCGGACGACTCGGAATAAAATCTGTGTCCCGTCTATCGGTCGCGCCGGAGAAACATCTTGCGCGCGGTGTGTCTCTGCGCCGCACCGGAAAGAAACGACGCCGGGCAAATAGGACGAGGCGCTCCGGAGTATAACCAAATCAAGCCCAATGTCCAAAGGCCGGACTCCCGCCTCAAGTTTCAATGTCGGACGCTGTTTCCGTCGGCAACCTACCCGCCGTCGAACTTTCTCCTGAAGCGCCGGATTGGAGGCACGACGCTCCGCGCGCCGTCGGCCACGCGCGCGCTCAGTTGACGAAGCGGCGGAGACGGACGCTGATGGCGAAGCCGATGGCGATAAAGGTGGCGAGGACGTTGGAGAGTCCCGCGCTCATCAGCGGCAACGGCACGCCGATGACGGGCAGAATGCCGAGCGCCATCCCGACGTTGACGAAGATTTGAAACGCGAAGCCCCCCGTGATCGCCATGATGACGAGCATCCCCATGCGGTCGGGCGCACGCCGCGCCCCGTGAATCAGTTTCGAGAGCAACACCGCGTAGGCCAGCAGCAAGAGCATCGAGCCGACGAAGCCGGTCGTCTCCGCCGTCACCGCAAAGATGAAATCGGTGTGTGGTTCGGGCAGAAATTTGAGACGGCTCTGCGAGTAGTCTTCCGACGAACGCGCGCCCGTCAGTTGACCTTTGCCGACGGTCAGCATCGACTGCCACGTGTGATAGCCGAAGCCGCGCCGGTCGGCGTTCTCCGGGTCGAGGATGACGTTGATGCGCTCCTGCTGATAACCCTTGATCGCGCCCGTCTTGACGCCGACCACGTACGCCCCCGGCACCGCGACCGTCGCCAGTACCAGCGCCGCCACCACCAGCCACATCCGCACCGACGAGAGAAACAGCACGACCGCGAGCAAAGGCAGATACGTGATGGCCTGACCCGCATCTGGCTCCATCAAAATCAGTCCGACGGGCAACGCGAGAATCCCGCCGCCCAACAGCATCTCTTTGAAACCCAGAAACCCCGTGCGCGGTCTGCCGAAAAAGCGCGCGAGCATCAGCACGGTCGGAATCTTGACGAACTCGGAGGGCTGAAATTGTCCGAGTCCGGGCACGCCGATCCACGCGCGCTGGCCGTTGATTTTCAGGCCGATGCCGGGTATCAGCACGATGGCGAGCAGGAACAGCCCGAAGATGTAGAACGCGGGCGCGATGTGGACGAGCTTGCGATAGTCGGTGAAGGCGACGACCAGCATCACGATCAGCGAGACGCCCAGACCGATCAACTGCTTTTTCCAGTAGCCCGCTTCCGGCTGTGCGTTGAAAATCTGCCATGTGCCGAACAGCGCAATCAGCACGGCCAGCAGCGTCAGCGGCCAGTCGAAATCACGGAGGCGGCGTTGCTCTAAAATCGAAGTCATAGGATCGAGGCGTGCCGTTTGAAGACGGTTCAGTCAACCGGCGCGGACTGATTCGGGGCCGCCGCCGCCGGTTGCTTGACGATTTTGCCGGGGGGCGGCACGCCGCGCGTCTTTTCGTAATAGGTGTCGTAAATGGCGCGGACGGTGGGGGCGGCGTGCGTGCCGCCGAAGCCGACGTTTTCGATGAGCGCGACGGCGGCAATCTCCGGCTTCCACGCGGGCGCGACCGAAACGAACCACGCATGATCCTTGTTCTCACCCGTATCTTTGCCGAGGCTGACGACCTGCGCCGTACCCGTCTTGCCCGCGATGTCGAAGCCCTCCATCTTGATCCGTCCCGCCGTCCCGCCCGCGTTGACCACGTCGTACATGCCCTGCATCACGATCTGATGTTGGTCGGCGGGGATGTTGATGATTTTCGGCGCGGCGCGCTCGAAGGTATGCGCCGCGCGCTCGGGGAACGGACCGATAGCGCTGACCGTGCGCGCTTCTTTCAAGAGGTGCGGGACGTAGAGTTTGCCGCCCGTGCCGATGGCCGCGATGGTGCGCAGCATCGCGAGCGGCGTGACGAAATCATAAACCTGACCGAACGAAGCGTAGACCGTATCGATGTCGCGCCATTCGGGGTCGCGCGGGTTAAAGCGCGCCTTGAACTCGCGCGAGGGCGTCCAGCTTTTCAACTCGTTCGGCAGATCGACGCCCGTCCGCTTATTCAACTCGAACTCGTCGACCATCGCCATGATGCCTTCGAGTTCCATCTTCAATCCGAGCCGGTAGAAATAGCCGTCGCACGAGACGCGGATAGCGTTGCGCACTTCGGGCGAGCCGTGACTCCCCATGCAGCGCGTGAACTTGTTGCCGATGGTGATGCCGCCGCCGCACACGAGATGCGAATCCTTGATCGTGATCGCGCCCTGTTGAAGACCGGCTACGGCCATCGGGATTTTCCACGTCGAGCCGGGCGGGTAACGTCCGCGAATCGCGCGGTTGTAGAGCGGGAATTTCGGGTCGCGCAAAAGCGAGCGCGCTTCGGCACGTCCCTCGGGCGTGCTCGTGCGCTGCGAGAACAGGTTGGGGTCGAAGGTCGGAGCCGATGCCAGCACGTAGATTTCGCCGTCGTTCGGATTCATCGCGACGATCACGCCGCGCTTCGACGGCGAGTTGCGCAGTTGTTCTTCGGCGACGAGTTGGAGGTCGAGGTCGACGGTCGTGATTAAGTCCTGACCGGGCTGCGGCGCGACCACTTCCAACTCGCGCTGGATGCGCCCGCGACTATCGACTTCGACCTTGCGATAACCATCGCGCCCGCGCAGGTAATCGTCGTAGGTCGATTCCAGTCCCTCTTGGCCGATGATGTCGCCCGGCCTGTAGCCCTTCTCCTTGTACTTCGCCTGCTTCAACTGGGCGGGGCTAATCTCGCCGACGTAGCCGAGCACGTGCGCGAGCACGCCGTTCTCCGGATAGCGTCGCTGCGGTTGTTCGCGAATCGAGAGTTCGGGCTGTTCGAGCATGTGCGCCTCAACCCACGCGATGTCCGCGCTGGTCGCGCCCTCTTTGATGACGATGGTTTCAAAGGCGGGCTGCGATTTGATATCGTCGAAACGCTCGCGCAGCAGTTCGGGGTCGAGTCCCAAGCCTTCGGAGAGCGCCGGAATCAGCGAGTTGAAATCGCGCCCCTTCACCGCCTCGCGCGACATGATGACGTTGTAGTTGGCGCGCGAATCGACGAGCAGTTTCCGGTTGCGGTCGAAAATGGCTCCGCGCGGCGCGGGGATGGGCAGCAGCTTGATGCGCTGGTTCTCCGCCCGTTCGGCATACTGCGCGCCGTTGACGACCTGTAGATAATAGAGACGCGTGACCAGTATGCTCAGCAGCACGAGCACCAGAATCTGAATCACGCTGAGACGCATTCGCAGGTTTTGTGAGTCGTCTTCAAATTTCATAGGACAAATGTTAAATGTCGGATGTCAGATGTCGGATGCAAGATTTCATCGACAGGATGTCAGCCCGCAAACGTCGCCCGGCGACGGCGCCTTCACGAACCTCCGACCGCCGCTTTCAGTAACCCTTGCGTCCCAGACTGCTGCGGCGTGCGAAGCGGCGACGCGTGGCGAACTGGCGGCGCGTGTGCGCGCGGTCGCTAAACAGGCGGTCGAGCGCGTAGAAGATGAACGTTCCGGTGGCGGTTGTGCCGATGACGGTGTACGCGATGGTTTCGACGAACGGTTGCAGAGACGCTTGCCCGAGCAGCCGGTGAAGCGCGAAGTAAATCATCGTATCGAGCGCCGCCGCGCCCGCGATGACCGGAATGCGAAACAGCGGATTGTCGAGCAGCATCACGCGCGTCACGACGACCGCGATGAAGTAGGCCGTCAATGTGTTGGAAAACCCCGCCGCGCCGAGCAGCCCGCCGCTCAGCGCATCGGTGGCGAGTCCGGCGGTCGCGCCGACCACGACCGCCAGCACCGGGTCGCGACGAAGCGCGAAGTAAACCACCGTGATGAGCGGCAGGTTGATGTACTTCAAAGGTTCCCACACGGTGCGCAGCGACGATTGCAGAATCACAGCCAGCGCGACGCAGAGGGCGATCTTCCATTTCATACTTCGTGCATCGTGAATCGTGAATCGTGAATAGCAAAAGCGACCCGGCTTTGGGCCTCAACTATCTGCGATTGTCGATCTACTTTTTCCCCTTGTCGAGGTTGGGCAACAGCTTGTCGGGCGCGACGCGCGGCGGGGGATGATAGAGCAGCACCGCGACTTCTTTGAGTGAATCGAGCCGCGCGCTCGGCCTGATGCGAATCTCGTGCGGCGTCGTGGCCGAACCCGGTTTGACTTCGACCACCTCGCCGATATTCAGACCCTGCGGATAGATGCCGTCCTGCCCCGTGCTGACCACGTAATCTTTTTCCTTGACCTCTTCGAGACCCGATACGTAGCCCATCTCCAGCAACCCGTTCGAGCCGTAGCCCCTGACCGAGCCGAGCGCTTGCGACGTGCCGAGTTGCCCGACAACCGCGCCCGCCGCCGCGCGCTCATCGGTCAACAACATGACCTGCGCCGTCCACAAACTGGTCGCCACGACGCGCCCGACGATGCCATCACGGGTCGCCACCGGCATATTATTCTCGACGCCGTGCATCCGTCCGCGATTGATCATCAGCGTGTTGAACCACGCCGACGGGTCGCGCGCGATGACGAGCGCGGGAACGATGTCGTACCCCTTTTCTTCCTTGAGTCCGAGCAGATTTCGCAAACGCTGATTCTCATCGCGCGCCGCCCGCACCTCGTTCAACTCGTTTTCGGAGGCCGCGAGCCGTTCTTTCAACTGCTCGTTTTCAGCCGCCGCCCGGCGGAGGTTGCCGAGACGCTCGAACAGTCCGACTCCCGCGCCGCCGACGCCCGAAACCGCGCGCTGAAACGGAGCCGCCGCCGCCTGTACCCACACGCGAATCATGCGCTGATTGGTGACTTGATCTTGCGCGTCGTACGACATCAACCCGAGATTGAGCACCAGCAGACCGGCCAGCCACAGGGGGGCGCGTTGCCGGTTTTCCTTCTCCGAACGTGCAACCACTTTCGCCTCGCCTCGCCGCTTCGAGTTTAAGTTCCGCTCGTCAGCGTGTTATCCCACTTGACGCGCTTGAGGAGGTTGAAGTCCGAGAGCATTTTGCCCGCGCCGAGCACGACCGACGAGAGCGGGTCGTCGGCGACCGACACCGGCAAGCCTGTTTCGATCGACAAACGGCGGTCGAGATTCTTCAAGAGCGCGCCGCCGCCCGTCATCACGATGCCGCGCTCGACGATGTCGGCGGAAAGCTCGGGGGGCGTCCGCTCGAGCGCGACGCGCACCGCGTTGACGATGGTCGAGACGGAATCGGCCAACGCTTCTCTGACCTCTTCGTCCGAGATGGTGATGGTCTTCGGGATGCCTTCGATGAGGTTGCGCCCGCGCACGTCCATCGAGAGCGGCTCGTCGAGCGGGAAGGCCGAACCGAGTTCGATCTTGATGGCTTCCGCCGTCCGCTCGCCGATGAGCAGGTTGTATTTGCGCTTGATGTACTGCGTGATGGCTTCGTCCATCTCGTTGCCCGCGACGCGCACCGCACGCGAGTAGACGATGCCGGAGAGCGAGATGACGGCGATGTCGGTCGTGCCGCCGCCGATGTCGACGATCATGTTGCCGTGGGGTTCGGTAATCGGAAGCCCCGCGCCGATGGCCGCCGCCATTGCTTCTTCGACGAGGTAGACTTCCGAAGCCTTCGCGCGGTAGGCCGAGTCTTCGACCGCGCGCCGCTCGACCTGCGTGATCTCGCTGGGGATGCCGATGACGACGCGCGGGCTGACCCACGTCTTGCCGTTGTGAGCTTTGCGGATGAAGTGTTGGAGCATCTTCTCGGTCACTTCAAAGTTGGCGATCACGCCGTCTTTCATCGGGCGGATGGCGACGATGTTGCCGGGCGTCCGACCGAGCATCTCCTTAGCCTCTTTGCCGACCGCTTCGGGCAGGTTGGTGACTTTGTTGATTGCCACAATAGACGGCTCGGAGACGACGATGCCACGCCCCTTCGCATAGACGAGTGTGTTAGCCGTTCCGAGGTCGATTGCCAGATCGCTGGAGAAAAGACTGAAAAGGGATTTAAATGCCATTTAGTTCCTATCCATTTTGGGGTTGTACTGGCTACGCGACGGAAGACCGAATGGGCGTCGATGACGTGCGCCGAAACCCGGTCGAAAACCGGCGCGCGCGCGGCATTGGCCTTCGCAGGAGAAACTCCTCCCTGCCTTCCGGCACATATTTAACCAGCAAAGATACAACGAAGCGGCTTCCGTTTGCTAACCGAGAAAGCGTTTCGGGTGAAGATTTAGCTAAATTTTCTTAATCCAAAACGGAAGGCGTGGCAGGATGGCTGAAGAATGAATCGCCGCCGCGCGGCAAAAGTGTGGATAAACGAAAGGGAAAAAGGCGAAAGACAGAGTTCAGAGGCGTCTTTTGCAACGGTTTCGCCCCGTGTCTTTTACTTTTCGCCGCCGCTGGTCGTCGCGGCGAAGCAGATGCAGTTTTTGCTGCGGGCTTTGGCTTCGTACATCGCGGCGTCGGCGTTGGCGACGAGTTGTTGCGGTGAATATGCGTGTTCCGGAAAGTTGGCGACACCAATGCTCGTCGTCAGGCGGAGGCACAGTTGACGACCGCCGGTGAAGACGTGCGCGGCGACTGTTTCGCGGACGCGTTCGGCGACGCGCGCGGACATGTCTGCCCCGGTCTCCGGCAGAATCACGACGAACTCGTCGCCGCCATAACGCGAAACCACGTCGGTGTCGCGCACCGAGGCGAGAATCACCGCCGCCATCTCCATCAGGACGTGCGAGCCGACGAGGTGACCGTAGCGGTCGTTGATCCGTTTGAAATTGTCGAGGTCGAGAAAAAGCGCGGTGACGGTCGAGTTGTAGCGCCGCGCGCGTTTGACCTCGGTCGTCAGATACTGACGGAGGAAACGCGCGTTGTGGAGCTTGGTGAGATCGTCGGTTTGCGAGAGGCGTTCGGCTTCGGCGATGCGGACGGCGTTGGTGAGCGCGGCGGTCAACGGCACGGCGAG
>JBGTHJ010000242.1:0-5888 GCA_041746175.1 Pyrinomonadaceae bacterium | reverse complement strand
GCCGGACGGCTGCGCGCGTGGTCGCGTATCTTTCGTTGTCGGCGTCGCGTCCGGTTCGGTATAGTGACGCCGCTCGATGAAAAGAGGAGGTGAAGAACGCTTTGATACTCGCATACGCCAGCTACGTTTTGCAGGAGACGGCGAACGCCGCGCACGAGTCGGCGACGGTGGAAGAATGGATTGCGGTGAGTGTGCGCTGGCTGCGGCTGGGGGTCGAGACGATGGGCGCCATCGTCATCGCGTTGGGCGTCGTGGTGGCGATCTACCAGTTCGTGCTCGCGCTCAGACGACACGAACAGTACAACCGCATCCGCCTCACGCTCGCGCGCTATCTCGTACTCGCCCTCGAATTTCAACTTGCCGCAGACATTCTCTCGACCGCGATTGCGCCGGGTTGGGAACAGATCGGCAAACTCGGCGCGATTGCGGTTATCCGCACCGGTCTCAACTATTTTCTGATGCGCGAGATCAACGAAACACGACCCGAACCCGCCGCGAGCCTGCCGCCGACGCAAACGGAAGAGCGCGACGCGGGCGTGCACGGGCGAGCGACGCTCTGAGCCAAAAAAGGTCGGCGGGTATTCTAATGAGACGTGAGGCTGCGCGCGACCAGACCGATGCCGCCCGCCAGCAACACGAGCATCACAATCGTGCCGAAGAGACTGGTCTGCTGGAAATAGATGTTGAGATTGAGCAGGATGCCCGCGAAGATGATCACGATGCCGACGAACAGCAGCACCCAGCCCGCGATTGATTTGCCGTTGAAGAACAAGAGTCCGATGCCGAAGATGAGCGGGACGAGCGATAATCCGAAACTGCTGTAGCCCCACATCGACCAGTGGCCGCTCGTCACCGTCACGCGCATGGTCAGCATGTACGCCCCCGCGACGGCCATCCCCAGCCCCAACAAAAACTGGCCGATGCCGCCCGGCGTCCCGCCCGCGCCCCGCGCTCTTCCGTCGTCGTCGCCGGTCACCACTTGACGCTGCCTTCTTTGGTCGTGTCGATTTGCGCGAGTTCCTGCGCGCCGCCGAAGAAGAAGCCTCTGGCGTTGTCCATCAGAAAGGTCTGCGCGTCGGGGTTCATCAAATCGAGTCCGTAGTGGTTGATGATGCGCGTCTGCGACGTGAGCCATTCCTGCCAGCACGGCTGGCAAATCTCCGTGCCGACTTTCTGTCCCAACTCGTTCGGGTACGGCGCATAACCGAGCGCGGGTCGCTTCTCACCGCAACGCGTGCATTTGATCGTATCAGCCATAAAAATTTCTCCACCGAAAATTAAAAGATGCCGGACGTTGTAAATTCAAATTCCAACATCCGACCTCTGACCTCTAGTCGCTCCCCTGTTGCGCTTCGCGAATCGCGGCGATGATCTCGTCGTCTTTGGGGCGAAACAGGCTGAGCGTTTGAACTTTGTGATAACGGATGATGCCTTGCGCGTCGATGACGACGACGCCGCGCGCAGACCTTCCCGGCAGCCACGAATTCATCTGATAAGCCTTGCCGACGATGTTGTCGGCATCGGCGAGTAGGCGCAGCGGAAGTTGGTGGTGGTCGGCGAATTTGCGATGCGACTCGACCGAATCGGTCGAGATGCCGACGACCTCCGCGCCCGTCGCCGCGTAATCTTCCCAGCGGTCGCGCACCGCGCACATCTGCCGCGTACAGACGGGCGTTTCGTCGCCCGGATAAAATAGCAGCACGACCACCGTGCCGCGTTGTTCCGACAGACGCCACTCCGCGCCGTCGCCGTCGCGGAGCGTAAAATCGGTCGCCGCCCCGCCGACCTCCACCGGATGGCTTCTTCCTGAAGCTTGACTCACTTCCTTATCTCCCGCGTCAAAACAGAAAAATCAAATACGAACGAACCGCCCGAACACGACGAAGCTGACGCCGCACGAAACCCGACCGTTAGATCGTTGCCTTTTGTCCGCTTGTTTTCTATCCTGTTGATTCTGTCCACCCACGTTGATTTCCTGTGCGCGTTAGCCGTCAGCTTGCGACGGTTTGCGCTCGATTATTTCGGTAAGCTTTATATAGCATCGCCGACGCTTTTTCCAATGCCGGCCACGAACCACACGCCGCGATGAAACAGTATCACGACCTGCTCAAATCCATCCTCGCCAACGGGCGCGGGCATCACGACCGCACCGGCGTCGGAACCATTTCGCACTTCGGCTACCAGACACGCTACGACCTGCGCGAAGGCTTTCCGCTCGTCACCACCAAGCGGATTCCCTTCCGTTGGGTCGCCGAAGAACTGTTCTGGTTTCTCTCCGGCGACACCGACGAGACGAACCTTCGCGCGCGAAACGTCGACATCTGGGCGGAGTGGGCTGACGCCGAACACACGGCGCGATTCGGTCGCGCGCCGGGCGACCTCGGCCCCGTCTACGGCTATCTCTGGCGCTCGTTCGGCGGTCACTACCCGGCGCGCGACGGCGTCGATCAAATCGCGCGGCTCGTCCGCGAAATCAAAACCAACCCGAACTCGCGTCGCCTGCTCGTCTCCGGTTGGGACCCGCGCGAGTGCGATAACGTCGCGCTGCCGCCGTGTCACACGCTCTTTCAATTCAAAATCGAAGACGCGCGCACGCTCCACTGTCAACTCTACCAGCGTTCGGCGGATGCGTTCCTCGGCGTGCCTTTCAACATCGCCTCGTACGCGCTGCTGACCCACATGGTCGCGCACGTCTGCGAACTCGAACCCGGCGAGTTCGTCCACAGTTTCGGCGATTATCACATCTACCGGAATCATCTCGCGCAGGTCGAAGAGTTGCTCGCGCGCGCGCCGCTCGCGCTGCCCCGGTTGGAGATTCTCGACGACGGCGGACGGCTGCGCGGTCTCGAAGGCTTGCTCGCGATGCGCTACGAAAACCTGCGACTTGTCGGGTACGAGTCGCACGGCAAAATCGACGCGCCGGTCGCGGTCTGAAGTCGGCGGAGAAGGGAAACTCGACGGCATGGCAATCATCGGCATCGTCGCGGTAGACGGGAACGGAGCCATCGGTAAAGACGGCGGGTTAGCGTGGCGGTATCCGGCGGACATGCGCTTCTTCAAAGAGCAGACGACGGGCAACGCGTGCGTGATGGGCTTTAGGACGTGGCGGTCGCTGAAGCGCGCGCTGCCGGAGCGTCTGAACATCGTCTTGAGCAGGCGTTCGGGGGTCGCCGTGCCGGAGGGCGTCGTCGTGCTGCGCGACAGGGTGTCGGTCTTGTCGCTGGAGAAATATCTGGCGTGCGACCTCTTCATCATCGGCGGGGCGGAGGTCTACCGGACGTTCCACGCGGATGTGGACAGGTGGTTGGTGACCGAAGTTCCGGTGACGGTCGAGGACGCCGACGCTTTTATGCCGGCGGGTTTTCTGGACGGTTTTCGCGCCGCCGGTTCGCGGACGCTCGAGGAAAATCTGCGCGTTACTTTTTATGAGAGAACCGGCGAGGGGGGTTAGTTCTCAAAATCACGGATGTCTTTGAAGGGCGTGGCGGGGTCATCGAAGTCGGGTCGATAGTAGTGCGCCGCGCCGTCGTATTCCTGCATCCAGCCTTCCTCCATTCCAAATTCATCGAGCGCGTCGAGGGCGCGCATCCACTCGCGTTCGTTGATGCGGCGCGAGAGCAGGATGTAACGCTCGTCGGTCGCGGCGCGGTTGGTGGCGTAGTACTGCGCCATCAGCGAGACGGTGGTGCGCGTGCCGAGGTTTTCGCTGATCCACGCGAGCGATTCGCGGACGCCCGCGAGCGCGTTGGGCAAGACGAGCAGGCGGATGACCATGCCGCGTTTGAGCAAGCCGTCGTCGCTGAGATGGAGACGGCTCCCCGTCTGCCGGTGCATCTCGCGCAACGCGCGGCGGGCGTGCGCGGTGTAGTCTCTGACTTTGGAATATGTGTAGCCCGCATCGTCGTCGGCGTATTTGAGGTCGGGCAGGTAAACGTCGACGATGCCTTCGAGCAGGCGGAGGACTTCGACCGAATCGTAAGCGTTGGTGTTGTAAACGATGGGCAGCCGCAAGCCGCGTTCGGCGGCGAGCAGGACGGCGCGCGCCATCTGCGGCGCGAAGTGCGTGGGCGAAACGAAGTTGATGTTGTGACAGCCGCGCGCCTGTAGTTCGAGCATCATGTCGGCGAGGCGTGCGTGCGTCGTCTCGTTCTTGATCTGCGCTTTGTGGGTCTGCGAGATTTGATAGTTCTGGCAATAGACGCAGCGGAGGTTGCAGTTGCCGAAAAAAATGTTGCCCGCGCCGCCCGTGCCGGTGAGCGCGGGTTCCTCGCCGAAGTGCGGGGTGTAGGACGAGACGACGGGGAGCCGCCCCGAATAACAACGCGCGAGTTCGTCCTGCAAGCGATTGTTGCCGCAGTCGAGCGGGCAGACCGTGCAGCGTTCGAGCAAAAGCTCAAGCGCGCTGATGCGTGCGCGGAGTTCGCCCGTCTCCAGAAGTTCGAGATACGAGGGTCGCTCAAACATGCTGACGCCTCCGCGCGACGCGATGCGGACGACGGTTGCTTTCGACGAGGTCGGCGGGCGCGAGGTGCGTGCCGAGCCGCCACAGGAAATCCATCTCCGCGCTGATGCCGTGATGCGCGAGACGCGCTTCGATGATGAGCAGCACGCTTCCGTAAAACAGGCACACCGCGCCGAGCAAGCCCATCAGGACGGGCACCCAGCTATAACGCGCGATGTCGATGGCGGCGACCATCCCGATGGCGACGCTGGTCGAAACGAAGATGCACAGCGCGAGATAGAAAATCTTCATGCAACGCTGGAGCAGGCGCGCGCGCGAGGTCAGTAAGTCTAGTTGATGAAAAATCATTGCGCGGCGTTCGTCGAACAGTTCGACTTCGCCCGCCCGTCTCGATAGCTCCTCGAAGTCGTTCGAGATGGCGCGCACGCGGTCAACCACGCGTCCGAGTCGCGTCGAAGTTGAAAGGATCAGCGTACCGCACGCCGAGATCAACACGGCGGGCGTAATCATCGCCGTGAGCACGGCCAAAGCTGACGATAGCGCGTCCATTTGGATGAAAGGTTGCACGGTTGATTTATACGGCGAACCGCGCGCCGGAGCAACCCCGGAAGACGGCGGACGGGTGGCCGCAGGCGGCAGACGCTGGCGCGTCGAAGATCGTTCGAGCGCGGTCGGGTCGGCGTGCTCCGGTCGAAATCTTCCATTCAAAATTTTCCATTTCGCGGTGTGCAAACTGTAGTTCGGGGCGGAGGAAGATATGCTATTCTCCGCCGCAAGGCAGTCGCTGGTTCGCCGGCGCGAGCGGCGAGGGGGCAACCCGTAAAAAACAGATGTCGGATATTGGGGGCTGTTATCGACCAACATCCGACATCTGTTTTTGTGAGGCTCAAGCGCACTGCCACGCGGAGGGCAAGCGCGCCTTCTTTCCGGTTTGACCCGGCGTCTTTGCGGGAGACGTTTTCAATCCTGCCGCGTGATGGACGGTCGCGGCTGGCTAGAGTCATTCGTGCCGGACAGGGTAAGCTCCGTCCGCATCCGTCGCCACCTGTATTGTTGCTCGGCGGTCAACTCTTGACGCACATCCAACGGAGACATCTCTATGCCCCGGGACGATTCCCCACCCGACAACCTCGAACGCATCGTTGAAAGGCTCGAACATCTGGAGAGCCTTCTGCAAATGCAGACCGCGCGCCTTTACGCTATCGAACAACACCTCGACCTCAAGTCTCCCGTCCCCCAAGCGCGTCCGACCGTCGTCGCGCCCGCGCCTTCGCGTGCAGAAGAAGCGACGCCTTCATCGAACGACACGCCGCCCGCACTCTGGGAACCGCTCCGGCGTTCGGGCGGCGCGACCGACGCCGCCGGTGACGACGAATACGGCCACGCCGATGACAGCCGCGCCGATGACAGCCGCGCCGATGACAGC
>JBGTHJ010000241.1:0-4497 GCA_041746175.1 Pyrinomonadaceae bacterium | reverse complement strand
GTCGAAGTAGCGTTCGAGCACTTCCCCGTCCAACTCTTCGAGCAACTCACGACGCAGCGCCGCGATGTGCGCAGACTGCTCTGCTGGCGAGGCGAGACGCGGCAGGTCGCGCCGGAAAATCTCGCGTGCGCGGGCGCGTTCGGTGAGCCAGCGCATGAGGTCGAGTCCCGTCCGCTGATGAACCCCGACCGTCAGATGCAGCGTCGGTTCGGCGAGCGGTTCGGCGACGTGCCACCAGCCGCGCGGGATGTAGAGCAAGTCGCCGTCTTCGAGCGTCGCTTCCCAGATAGGCGCGTGCTCCGGCTTTGCGGCGCGGTCGATGTCGCCCGCGACCGGGTACGGGCGCGTCGCGCCGTAGACGCTCCAACGCTTGCGCCCCGCCACCTGTAGGATGAACACGTCGTGGTCGTCCCAGTGGAGGTCGAAGCCGCGCGAGGTTTGCCAGCCCGCGTAGAGGTTGATTTGCACGCGTTCGCGGAAAAAGCGTTCGAGCATCGCGGCCAACTCTTCCGTCGGCGCGTGGAGTTCATCGACGGCGTCGAGCACCAGCGTCGCGCCCTCGCGCAGATGTCGGATCAATCCGGCGGGTTTGAGTCGCGGCGTCAGACGACCGTTGCGCGCCTTGACGTGATGGATGTACGACGCGACATCCGTCCCCTTGCCGCCCTGCACGAGACGCAGGCGCGGGTAGTCCAGACGGTGCCGCCGCAGCACGCGGTTCAACCGCTCCCACGGCATCAAGTCCGCAAACTTGCCCGTCCTGCCGCTGATGTGGCTAAAGTTCCGTCCCCACGCAGAGGAGAGAAACTCGTCCGCCGGATACGGCTCTAAAAGTTTCGCGAGGCTGTCGATGCTCACCGTGCTCACAAAAATAGGGCAAAAGGTCGAAGCGGAAAGATTGAACCGACCATTCGTATTGCAATACTTTCGCCTGCAACCTTTTGCCCCGTGTCGTTACTAAGAGTCGCTGCTGTCGGCGTCGCTACCGGCGCGCTCGCGGTTGATGCCGAGCGGGTTTTCGCCGCCCAGTCCCGACTCTGATTCGGTCGCGTCGCCGCCCATGTCGGTGCTGTCGGCGTCGGAGGCGTCGGTTTCGCCGCCGAGCGTGTCGGTCTCGCCCGCATCCGCATCGCCCGACGCATCGGAAGCGTCGCTGCTATCGTCGCCGGTCGCGCTGAGGCGACCGCCGCCCGCTAACGGTTCAGCCGAAATAAAAAGCCCCGACCCGGAAGTCATTTGTTCATCCGGCGTGTCGGCATTAACATGTTCTGACATTTGCTTTCCTCCTCGTTGTTGTTGGAACCAGTTAGCCGCAGAGCTTATTACGCCCTCCCGAAAACGACAAGCACGCTGCGGTTCGGAGCGCGGGGGCGTCCACCGGCGGCGGGGCGGGGTCTGAAACTCTCGCGCCGCTTCGGACGTAATCGGTGTAGCGAATTACGAGAACGCCTCGAACCCGGCAGGTTGCGGCGGAACTGGTTTTTCCCGACGACAACGCCACATTACAACTTTTCCTATCAACCAGAAAAAGGAATATTTATGAAATTAACTCAATCCGTCAGGCGGCCCTTCGTGACGCGCGCAAGCTTCGTGCTGGCATTGGTCGTGGTTGTCGCGGCGACATATTTCGCGCCGCCGGTCGCCGCGCAAAAACAGACCGCTGCGGCGGCGGCGAAGAAAACAAGCGTGGCGCGCGAGGTCAAACGGTATTCCATCGAGCAGTTTATGAACACCGTCAGAGTGTCGGGCAGTTCGTTCTCGCCGGACGAGAAGTCGATTCTGTTTTCGAGCAACAAGACGGGCATCTTCAACGTCTACAGCGTGCCCGTCGCGGGCGGCGCGCCGCAGCAGTTGACGCGGTCTGAAAAGGAGAGCGCCTACGCCGTCTCGTATCTACCGGACGGGCGCGTGCTCTACACCTACGACCGGGGCGGCAACGAGAACAGCCACCTCTACGTGCTCGGCGCGGACGGCAAAGAGCAGGACTTGACGCCCGGCGAAAAGACGAAGGCGCAGTTCATCGGCTGGAATCAAAGTCGCACCGCCTTCTATTTCGGTGCGAACGAACGCGACGCGCGCTACTTCGACATCTACAAGATGACGGTCGCCGACATGAAGCGCGTCCTGCTCTATCAGGACGACACCGGCTACAACTTCGGCGACATCTCCAACGACGAGAAGTTCATCGCCTTCGTCAAGCCCAACACCACGACCGATTCCGACATCTATCTCTACAGCACCGCGTCCAAAGAGATGAAGCACGTCACGCCGCACAAGGGCGTCGAGATCAACTACAGCCCACAGTCGTTCGACGTTGACTCGCGCTCGCTCTACTACCTGACCGACGAGGACAGCGAGTTTCAATACGTCGCGCGCTATGACCTCGCGACGGGCAAAACCGCGACGGTCGAGAAGGAGCCGTGGGACATCTCGTACACCTATTTCTCGCGCAACGGTAAGTATCGCGTCGTCGCCGTCAACGCCGACGCGCGCACGCGGATGAAGATTTACGACGCGCAAACCGGCAAGCCAATCGAGTTGCCGAAATTTCCCGAAGGCGACATCACGTCCGTCAACATCTCGCCGAGCGAGCGCCTGATGGCTTTTTACTTCAACGGCGACCGCTCGCCGAGCAATCTCTACGTCTACGATTTCGCGACGCGCAAGGTGGCGCGGTTGACCGAAACGCTCAACCCGGAAATCAATCCGGCTGACCTCGTCAGTTCCGAAGTCATCCGCTACAAATCTTTCGACGGGATGGAAATCCCCTCGATCCTCTACAAGCCGCATCAGGCCAGCCCGACCAACAAAGTCCCCGCGCTCGTCTGGGTGCACGGAGGCCCCGGCGGACAGACGCGCACGGGCTACAGCGCGGTGATGCAGTATCTTGCCAATCACGGCTACGCCATTATCGGCGTCAACAATCGCGGCTCGTCGGGCTACGGCAAGACTTTCTACACCGCCGACGACCAGAAGCACGGGCGCGAACCGCTCTGGGATTGCATCGAAGCGAAGAAGTATCTGGCGTCGCTCGGCTACGTCGACGAGTCGAAGATCGGCATCATCGGCGGCAGTTACGGCGGCTACATGACGCTCGCCGCGCTCGCCTTCAAGCCCGACGAGTTCGCCGTCGGCGTCGACATCTTCGGCGTCTCGAACTGGGTACGGACGCTCGAATCCATCCCGCCCTACTGGGAATCGTTCCGTCTCGGACTCTACAAAGAGTTGGGCAACCCCGCGACCGACAAAGAGAATCTGCGCGCCATCTCGCCGCTCTTTCACGCCGACAAGATTCGCCGCCCGCTGATCGTCCTGCAAGGCGCAAACGACCCCCGCGTGATCAAACCCGAATCGGACGAGATCGTCGAAGCGATCAAGAAGAACAAGGGCATCGTCGAATACATCGTCTTCGACAACGAAGGTCACGGCTTTACCAAAAAAGCCAACGAGGTGCGCGCCTACAAAGCCATCCTCGACTTCCTCGACACCCATCTGAAGAAGGGCGGCGCAACCGCGACCATCGTCGTCAGGTGATTCACGGCGGTGTGATGGATTGGCGGCTACTGCGGCTGCTCGCCCTTCGACTCTATCCGAAACGCCCGTCTGCGCACCCTGAAGCGCAAGCGGGCGTTTCGCTTGTCGTCCGGCACGACCGCTGACCGTCCTCCGGTGTTTCAATCGCCACCACCATTGACACCCTTACTGCGTGCGGGCTTCCGCAACCAACTGACTCACCACCGATTCGAGCCTGCTCTTGACATTCCTGTGCGCATCGCTTTCAATCAGTGAAGGGCGCGTGGTTGGCTTCGCCCGGTAGCGAGATGAAGCCAGCGCGTCGCCAAGGTTCACAGGCCGCGCCGTAAACATCCTCAACAACCCGTGCCTCCGGCGTCGGCAACGCAAGGGCTATCAAAGCATGTCGGTTCAAGCAAATACCGTGAGTGGTGGTGCGACGCTGCTCGTCGTTGACGACGATGCGCGCGTGCGCCGCTCGCTCGCGCGAACTTTCGAGCAGGAAGGGCATTCCGTGATTCAGGTCGCGGATGCGCCCGCCGCGCTGCGCAAGCTTCATCAGGAACGCTGCGACCTCGTGATGCTCGACATCGAGTTGCCGGGCGTTGGCGGGCTGGCGTTGTGCCGTCTGTTACGCGCGCAAGAGGCGACGCGGCGGCTGCCCATCATCATCATCTCGGCGCACGACACGGAGGAGCACAAGGTCGGCGCGTTCGCCGCCGGAGCCAATGCCTTCGTCGCCAAACCTTCGACGCCGCGCGAGCTTGTGCTGCGCGTCAATGCCCACCTCGAAGCGTCGCAGCGCGAGCGTGCGCTCGAAGGCATCAATCGCGAGTTGGGGTTTCTGGCTGACCTCGGACGCGGGCTGCTCTGCGCGCTCGAACCCGTACAGGTCGTGCGGCGCGTGGCGGGCGCAACCTACGAAGGCGCGAACGCGGCGTTGTGCGCGGCGGTGGTGTTCGACGAGCGCGCGAACGGCGAACC
>JBGTHJ010000240.1:0-6917 GCA_041746175.1 Pyrinomonadaceae bacterium | reverse complement strand
CGCGCGTTGGCCCACGCCGCGGCGAGCGGAAAATCATCCGCGACGCCCGCGCCGCCATGCGCTTGCACGGCGCGGTCGATGACGCGCAGCGCGAGATTCGGCGCGACCACTTTGATCATCGCGATCTCGGCGCGCGCCGCTTTGTTGCCGACCGTGTCCATCATCAGCGCGGCCTTCATCGTCAACAGCCGCGCCTGTTCGATCTCGATCCGCGAGGCGGCGATGTCGGCGCGCATCGTCCCCTGCTCCGCGAGCGGCTTGCCGAAGGCGACGCGCTCCGTCACGCGGCGACACATCGCTTCGAGCGCGCGTTCGCTCATCCCGATGAGCCTCATGCAATGGTGGATGCGCCCCGGCCCCAGACGCCCCTGCGCGATTTCAAAACCACGCCCCTCGCCCAGCAGCATATTCGACGCGGGCACGCGCACGTTTTCAAAGACGACTTCCGCATGACCGTGCGGCGCGTGATCGTAGCCGTAAACCGATAGCATCCGCACGATCTTGACGCCTGCGGCATCCATCGGCACCAGAATCATCGACTGCCGGAGATGCCTGGGCGCGGCGGGGTCGGTCTGCCCCATAAAGACCGCCAGTTTGCAACGCGGGTCGCCCGCGCCGCTCGTCCACCACTTGCGCCCATTGATAACGTAATCGTCGCCGTCGCGGATGATGGTCGAGCGGATGTTGGTCGCGTCGGACGAAGCTACGTCGGGTTCGGTCATCGCGAAGCACGAACGCATCTCGCCGTCGAGCAGCGGCCTGAGCCAACGCTCTTTCTGTTGGGGCGTGCCGTAGCGCACGAGCACCTCCATGTTGCCCGTGTCCGGCGCGCTACAGTTGAAGACCTCCGGCGCGAAGTGCACCGCGCGCCCCATCACCTCGGCCATCGGCGCGTACTCAACATTCGTCAGTCCCGCGCCCGATTCGCTCTCCGGCAGAAACAGATTCCACAGTCCGGCGTCGCGCGCCCGCGCCTTCAAATCCTCCATCAACCGCACGGGCTGCCAGCGGTCGCCCTCCGCGATCTGCTCGCCGAACCGCTTCTCGTTCGGATAGACGTGCGCCGCCATGAAGCCGCGCAACCGCGCGTAAATCTCCCGCGCCCGCGTCGAAACACGAAAGCCGACGTATGGATCATCGTTGCTGTTCATCGACTAATCTTCTCTCTGCTCGCGCTGACATCTCGTCGAGTCAATTTTGCAGATTCTCGAAGACGGTCGCCGCGCCCTGCCCGCCGCCGACGCACATCGTCACCAGACCGTAGCGACTCGCGCGCCGACGCATCTCGCCCAACAACTGCACGGTCAGTTTCGCGCCCGACGCGCCGAGCGGATGACCGAGCGCGACCGCCCCGCCGTTGACGTTGGTGCGCTCGTCGTCGATACCGAGTTCGCGCATCACCGCAATCGCCTGACACGCGAACGCCTCGTTGAGTTCGATCAAGTCAATATCTTTGAGTTCGAGTCCGGCGAGTTTCAGAGCCTTCGGCACGGCCACAATCGGCCCCATCCCCATGATCTCCGGCGCGACGCCCCCGACCGCGTACGCGACGAAACGCGCCAACGGCTGCAAACCCAATTCCGCCGCACGCTCGCGCGACATCACGACGACGCCCGCCGCGCCGTCCGATGTCTGGCTCGAATTGCCCGCCGTAACCGAGCCTTTGACGTGAAAGACGGGGCGCAGTTTGGCTAACCCTTCGGGCGTCGTATCGGGTCGCGGCCCCTCGTCGGTGTCGAAAGTAAATCGCTTCTGCTGCGCCCGCCCGTCGTCGCCGACCGTGTTGGTCTCGACTTCGAGCGCGACGATGCCGTCGTCCGTGAAACGCCCGGCGGCCTGTGCCGCGAGCGCGCGTTGGTGGCTGCGATACGAAAAGGCGTCCGACTCTTCGCGCGAGATGTCGTACTTGCGCGCGACGTTCTCGGCGGTCAACCCCATGCTCAGGTAAACGTCCGGGCGGTGTTCGACGAGATACGGGTTCGGTCTGAATTTCGTGTGGCCGCGCAACATGCTCATCGACTCGGTGCCGCCCGCGATGATGCACTCGGCCATCCCCGCCATGATGCGTTCGGCGGCCATCGCGATGGTCTGCGACCCCGACGAGCAGAACCGGTTGACCGTCACCGCCGGAACTTCGTGCGGCAACCCGGCGCGCAACGCCGCGATCCGCGCGACGTTCGTCCCCGACTCGCCTTCGGGCGTCGCGCAGCCCATAATCACATCTTCTATCGTCTCCGGCGGCAACTCCGGCACGCGCCGCAACAAGTCTTCAATCACGGTTGCCGCCATGTCGTCGGGCCGCACCGTCCGCAAACTCCCGCGCGGAGCTTTTCCCACCGCCGTCCGTACGCCCGCGACGATTACCGCTTCTCTCATAAAAAATTTTCCTTTACCGAATCAAGCGCGAAACAACATGCAGGTCGCCGTGCCGTGCGCGTAGAGTTTGCCGCCCGCGTCGATGATGCGTCCGTCGGCGGTGGCCACGCGTCCGCCGGTGTGAATCACGTTCGCCTCGCAGCGCACCTCGCCGGTTTCGCGGCGCATCGGGCGGACGTAATTGATTTTCATTTCGAGCGTGGTGAAGACTCTGCCGGGCGGCATCATCGTGTTGATGGCACAGCCGAGAGCCGAGTCGAGCAGCGTCGCGGCGAGTCCGCCGTGCGCGATGCCGAGGCCGTTGTAGTGGCGTTCGTCCGGGCTGACCGTAAAGACCGCGCGTCCTTCGCTGACTTCGACAAGGCGGAAATTCATCAACCGCGCCATCCCCGAAGCCGCGCGCTCGCCCGTCATCAGTTGCCGCATGTATTCAAGCCCGCCGAGCGCGCGGCGGGTTTCGGCTTGCTTCGGGACGGCTTCGTCGTGATTTGTCGCGTGCGTCATGCCTGCTTGTTCCGTGTGGTGATGGTGGTGATGGTGGTGGTGGTGGCGGTCGTCACGTTTACTTCAAGCCGTTTGGCTCGCGGCTCAGTTACGCAGAGGCTTGCCCGTCGTGAGCATGTGCTTGATGCGTTCGAGCGTCTTCGGCTCGCCGCAGAGCGCGACGAAAGCCTCGCGTTCGAGGTCGAGCAAATATTGCTCGTCAACCCACTGCGCCGACGAAAGATTACCGCCGCACAAAACGTGCGCGACCTTGAGACTAACGTGGAGGTCGTGCTCGCTCATGTAACCGCCCTGCTCCATGATGTAGAGTCCGGCGCGCAGCGCCGCGAACGCATCGCGCCCCGCCGCGTAGAGCGTTTGGCCGCCGCGCGCGGGCGGGCTGTAACCGGCTTCGGCGAGTTCGAGCGCGATCCGCTTGGCTTCGCCGATTTGATAGTCGCGGCTCATCGACACCACGTCGCCCGCATCGAGGAAACCGAACGCACGGGCTTCGGCGGCGCTCGTCGAAACTTTCGCCGTCGCGATGGTTTGCAGCGCGTTCTGGAGCAACGGCAGCGGGTCGGCGTTTGGCGTCAAACGCATCACGGGCGAGACGACGCGGCGCACCAACTCTTTGCACCCGCCCGCGCCGGGAATCAGCCCGACGCCGACCTCGACCAGCCCCATGTAAGTTTCCGCCGCCGCGACGACACGCGCGCCCGCCATTGATGTTTCGCAGCCCCCGCCGAGCGTGCGACCGAACGGCGCGACGACGACCGGCTTCGACGCGAAGCGGACGCCCATCAGCGCATCCTGCATCTCGCGCACGCCGCGCTCGATAGCGTCGAACCCACCCGCTTCAAGGCCGCCCGCGAGGTTTGCGCCGACCGAAAAGTCCGCGCCCTCGTTGCCGATGACCAGCCCGCGCCAGTCTTTGGTCTCAACTTCTTCGACCGCCTCGCGCAGCATCTTCACGATGTCATGGTCGAGCGTGTTGAGCTTGGTATGAAACTCAAGACACGCGACGCCGTCGCCGATGTCGATGAGCGATGCGCCCTTGTTTTCGCGTACCGTGCGCCCCGCCTCTTTCAAACCGCGCAACTCGATTTTGCGTTCGTCCAAAGCTTCGGCGATGTGCGTTTGACGCGCCGGGTCGTAGTAGCTCGACACGCCGTCGGCGGAGCGGTAAAAACTTTCGTGTCCGGCGTCGAGCATCTCCGTCACCCACGCCGCGACCGCGACGCCTTCGGCCTTCATCGCCTCCGCCGTCCGGCGCACGCCGAGCGCGTCCCACAACTCGAACGGCCCCAACTCGTGCGAGTAGCCCCAACGCATCGCCTTGTCGATGTTGATGAGGTGGTCTGTGATTTCGGGGACGCGGCGCGCGGCGTAAGCCAGCGAATGATAAACGACGTGACGCGCCAGCGCGCCCGCGCGGTCGTCCTGCGCGAGCACGAACGCAACTCGTTCGCCGGGCGCTTTGATTTTCGACGCTTCTTTGAGCGAAGGGATGTCGGGTTCGCGTCGCTCGCGGTATTCGAGCGTCTCAAGATCGAGCGTCAGAATATCGCCGCGCGACGCGCCCTTCTTCGGCGGCTTTTTGTAGAAACCCTGCCCCGTCTTGTCGCCCAAACGCCCGCGCTCCATCTGGACGGTGCGCAGCGTGCCGAGATTCTGATTGCGCAAGACCTCGCGCGTCTCGTCGTGTTCGATGAGACCGTAGAGATTTTCGCCCACGCCGCTCGACACGTCCAGACCGACCAAATCTTGGAGTCGGAAAAGCCCGGTCTTCGGACGACCCGTGAGCGGGCCGAGAATCGCGTCGGCCTCTTCGACCGTGTAGTTGTTCTCCAACACGTAGTTCGACGCCACCGCGCCGGAGACCGAGCCGAGGCGATTGGCGATGAAATTCGGCGTGTCCTTGCAGATGATGACGCCCTTGCCCAAACGACGTTCGGCGAAGTCGGCCATGAACTCGACGACTTCGGGCTTCGTCTCCGGCGTCGGAATCACTTCGAGCAGTTTCATGTAGCGCGGCGGGTTGAAGAAGTGCGTGCCGAGAAAGTGCGACTTGAAATCCGCCGTCGATTCGGCGGCGATGGCGGCAATCGGCAGCCCCGACGTGTTGCTTGAAACGATGCTGCCGGGCTTCCTGACCCGCTCGATGCGCGCGACAAGCTCGCGCTTCGGCGCTAACTGTTCGACGATGGCTTCGACGATCCAGTCGGCTTCGCCGACCCACTCGAAGTTGTCCGTGAGATTGCCGACCGTCACCAACGCCGCCGCTTCGGGCGTGAAGAACGCGGCGGGCTTCGACTTCTTCAGACGTTCGAGCGCGGCCACGACGATGCGGTTGCGTACCTGCGGGCTTTCGAGCGCAAGCCCGCGCCGCGCCTCTTCGGGCGTCAGTTCGTGCGGCGCGATGTCGAGCAGATAGACGGGGATTCCAGCGTTCGCCGCGTGCGCCGCGATGCCGCCGCCCATCGTCCCCGACCCGATCACCACGACGCGCTTGATTGTGTAGCTCATTGTTGCTGTGCCGCTATCCTTTGCAAAAACCGGATACGTCCGGAGAGTTTAACTTATGCGGTGGCGGTCGCGCCGCGCGTTTCAAAGAGGTCGGCGTCGGTCGCGCGCAGCCGCGTCAGCAGGTCTTTCCAGAGCAGCGGCAGCACGGGGATGCGCGCGATTTCGGCTTTCGCGCGGCGCGCCGCTTCGGTCGCGATCGGCGTCGGGGTGCGTCCCAAACTCCGCGCCGCTCCCGCCACCGCGAGATGACGCTGCACCATGCCTTCGAGCAGTATCATGCGGAGGAAGGCGAGTTGGATGTTTTCGCCGATGGTGATTGCGCCGTGATTGGGCAGCACGACGGCGCGCTTGTCGGCGAGCGCGCGGGCGATGGGCAGCACGCGCTCCTCTTCGGCGGCGAGACCTTCGTAGTCGTCTTCGACCACGCCCACGTCGTCAACCAACAGACAACTCTCCTGATCGTAAATCTCCGGCACGATACGAAACGCGCTAAAGGTGACGACCGCCGGCGGGTGCGTGTGCGCGACCGCGACGGCGTGCGGGTTCTCGCGGTGGATGATGCCGTGCAGACGGATCGTGTCGTTGACGTAGGCGTCGCCGTCAATCACCTTGCCCGCGAAATCGACGAGCACGATGTTCTCCGGCGCGAGCGTCGCAAACGACGGCCCGAAGTGGTTGACGAGCATCCGGTCTGCGCCGACCGCGACGCTCAGATGCCCCGCGTTCGCCACGCTCAACCCCTGCCGGTAAAGCAGCCGCGCCGCACAACAGATATCGAACTTGATCGCTTCGTGATTCGTCTTTTCGTGATTCATCTTTTTCACTCTCCGGTTCTTGCTTTCTAAAGTCCGCCCGTTACCTCCAACACCTGACCCGACACGTAGTCGCTGAGCGGCGACGCGAAAAAGAGCACCGCCCCGGCGGCCTCTCGGGGCGTGCCGCCGCGCCCCATCGGAATCATCCTGAAAGCGATATCGCGGTTGGCCTGCGGGATGCCGAGCGCGATGTCCGCCGACTCGCGCGTCAGCCGGTCGCCTGACTCTTTGGCCTGCGTCAGACGCGTCTCGATAAAGCCGAAGGCGACCGCGTTGACCTGTATGTTGAACTGCCCCCACTCTTTCGCGAGCGTCTTGGTGACGCCGATGATGCCCGCCTTGCCCGCCGCATAATTTGTTTGCCCGGCGTTGCCGCGCGTCCCCGTCGTCGAAGAGACGTTGACGATCTTGCGCGCCGGAGCCTGACCGTGCTCTTGCTTCTCGCGCTTCGCGGTCTCGCGCAAATATTCCGAGGCGGCGCGGATGATGCGAAACGGCGCGGTCAGATGCACGTCGAGCATCGCCTGCCATTGTTCATCCGTCATCTTGTGCGCCGTGCCGTCCCAGGTGTAACCCGCGTTGTTGACGATGGCGTCGATACGCCCGTACTCGTCGAGCGTCGCCTCGATCAAACGCGGGGCGAAGTCCGTCGCCGTCACGTCGCCCGCGAAAGCGAGCGCGTCGCCGCCCTCGGTGCGCGCCTCTTCGACGGCC
>JBGTHJ010000239.1:0-2868 GCA_041746175.1 Pyrinomonadaceae bacterium | reverse complement strand
GCGGCGGGCGCGACGCGCGCGGATGTTGGCCGGGGCCGACAGCGGTGTCCTGCAATCGTTCACAGTGGCTTGCTTCCCGGCGAGAGAAATGGTTAAGATGCTGGCCGGTCAAAAACCTACTTCCTGTGAATTCAAGCATTTCGCCGTGTCGGGCCGCATTTGCGGACGACTGGCACGGGGCGTGCTCTGGAGTTCATAAAGTAGCTTTCAACTTTGTCCGCGAGACATTTCACTACAGGAGACGAGCAAGCAAATGAACAAGAACAGATTCGCCGCGCTGGTTGCGGGCGCAGCTTTCGCCGCGCTGAGCGTGGCCTGCACCGAAACCGCCAACACCAATACCGCTAATACCAGCGCCGCCAACACCAACAACACCAACACGGCGGTAGTCGTCAACAACAACGGCAACACCAACACTTCCGGCATCTCGACCACGAATCGCAACTACAACGCCAACATTTCCGAAGCCGATTACGAGAAAGAGAAAGACCGCTACACCAAAGAAGCTAAAGATGCCGGTGAGACAATCGGCACGTCGGCCACTGACGGGTGGGTGTGGGTGAAGACGAAGGGCGCGCTCGCCGGGGTTGACGATCTGGAAGATTCCAACATCAACGTCGATGTCGATGGCGGCGTTATCACGCTGCGCGGCAACTTGCCGAGTCAGGCTCAAATCGATGCCGCCGTCAAAGCCGCCAACGGCATCGAGGGGAAAAAGAGCGTCAAGAGCCAACTCAAAGTCGGCGCGGAAGACACGATGGGCGCGAACCGTAACGCCAACGCTAACAAAGCCCCGTAGTCAATGCGGCTCGCAGGTAAACGCATCGCCTTAGAAAAAGGGGTGGGGGAAAAGTACGCCGCCGGGCGGCGCGGTTCCCTCACCCTTTTTGTTTTTGGGCATCCGGCGGCGGCGGTGCGCTGATGCAGCATCGACGCGAAACGAAACTTTTCCGCGACGCATACCGTAACGGCATCCGCGCACACACAAAAAATCTCCGGCTAAGGTTTCGCCTCCGGCGGGGCGAACTTTCGTTTGAGTGCGCGCCACTATTTTTCGACAACCACAACCGATGCCCGCGCGGCTCGCCTCCGTTGAAGTGTGAAGGCGTATCGCGCGGGCAAGTCCGTACATCGAGAGTCTATTCATGCGAACCAGTCAACTACGGCTTTGCGTCGCGCTCGCCGCGTCGCTGCTTTTGGTCACGGCGAGCGCGCTGTTGCCCGCCAGCAGCAGCAGCATCGTGTCGCCCATCGTCGGGGCGCAACAGCGACCACGCGCGATTGACACATACGCCATCACGGGCGCGCGCATCGTCACCGTCAGCGGCGCAAACATCGAGCGCGGCACGCTGGTCGTCCGCGATGGGCTGATCGTCGCAGTCGGCGCAAACGTCAACCCACCCGCCGACGCGCGCGTGGTTGACGGCGCGGGACTCACGGTCTATCCCGGTTTGATCGACTCGAATACGACGCTCGGCATTCCCGCCCCGACGCCCGCCCCGACGCCCACCGGCGCGGCCAATCCATTCGCCGGACTGTTCGGACCGAACATCGCGCCGTCGGCCACGTCGCCGAACTCGTCGCAACTGCCCGGCCTTCAGCCGGAGATTCTCGCCGCCGACATCATCCGTCCCGGCGGCGACCGGATCGAGGCGGCGCGCAATGCCGGACTGACCGCCGCGCTCACCGCGCCGCGCGGCAATATCTTTCTCGGCCAGTCCGCCGTCATCAATCTCGCGGGCGAGACGCCGCAAGCGATGATCGTGCGCTCGCCCGTCGCGCTCCACGTCGGGTTCACGCCGCTCTCGGCGGGTCGTTATCCCGGCTCGCTGATGGGCGTCTTTGCGTCGATCCGGCAGATGCTGTCGGACGCGCAGAGGTATCGCGAGGCGAACGCGATTTATGAAAAGAACCCGCGCGGACTGCGCCGTCCGGAGACGGACAAGTCGCTCGCCGCGCTCTTGCCGGCGCTCGCGCGCGAGGTTCCGGTCGTGATGCAGGCCGAGCGCGAACGCGAGATCCGCCGCGCGCTCGACCTCGCCAAAGAGTTCAACTTGCGGCTCATCATTGCGGGCGGGGCGGAGAGTTGGAAGGTCGCCGACCGGTTGCGCGCGGAGAACGTGCCCGTCCTGTTGTCGCTCAACTTTCCGAAGCGGACGACGGCGCAACTCGCCGAAGCCGACCCCGAACCGCTGCGTCTGCTGCGCGAACGTGAAGAAGCTCCGCGCACGGCGGGCAAACTCGCCACGGCGGGCGTCCGCTTCGCTTTTCAATCGGGCGGGATGACCGCGTTTGGCGACTATCTCTCGAACGCGGCGCGGGCGGTCGAGAACGGGCTGGCACGCGACGAAGCGATCCGCGCGCTGACGCTTCGACCGTCCGAGATTCTCGGACTCGCCGACCGTCTCGGCACGATCGAGGTTGGTAAAATCGCTAACCTGACCGTCATGCGTGGCGACCTGTTCGACAAGAATCGTCGCCTCAGCTACGTCTTCATCGACGGGCGTCCGGTCGACCTTAAACCCATCACAACCGTCGCGGGCGATGGTTCAAATGCCGGAGGCACGTGGTCGCTCAGACTTAATACGGGCGGGGCGGGGCAAAGCGAAATCTCCATCACGCTCATCCTGCAACAGCAGGGCGAGCAGCTACAGGGTTCGATTCAGGGCGCGCTCGGATCGAGGTCAATCGCCAACGCGTCGCTCGGCGCGGGCGGCGAGATACGTTTCACCGTGCCCGTCACCATCGACGAACAGACCACCGAGGCGGCCTTCTCCGGCACGCTCGCGGGCAACGAGATGAGCGGCACGCTGCAAATCGTCGGGCGCGGCTCCGGCACGTTCACCGGCTCGCGCGCCGGCGAGATCG
>JBGTHJ010000238.1:0-6442 GCA_041746175.1 Pyrinomonadaceae bacterium | reverse complement strand
TGGGGCCTTTGTTCCGCGCCGGCGTGTCTTACCAGTGCATTTCGGCGGCGATTATTTCGCGGAGATGTCTGGGGACGCGACTTCTTCTTGTTGTTGACGCGGGGGCAGGGCACTCGTTTGCGCGGCGGAACTCGGGTCTGGATTCTTTTCCAAACCTTACCCCCACGCATTCGCTCTTTCTCATCAAGCCGGAATGCGCCGGTTGGGGCGAAACGGTCGGACAAATCTTTCTCAATCTCGGCGCTCTTTTCGTAGTAGTCGCTGTCGGTCTTCGCGAGATCATCCGATGAAACAATGCTTGGATTCAAGCGGGCTTTTGGTCGGTGAGATAAGTATCCAGGTATCAACCAACTTTCGCGTGAACAACGAGAGCGGCTTTATTTAGAGCGGTTTTTGTTTCACGCGCAAACAAAGCCGCGCCGCGTTCATTCGTTTAGAAGAACGCGGCGCGTATTGAGTTGCTTTGAAGTAAGGCTGTTGCGAGCGGCTTTGAAAAAGCGTCTACGGCGCGAGCGGTTCGACGCGGCGCGGGCGTTCGCCGTTGTTTTTCTGCTGCTGATTCGGCGACACCCTGACGGGGCGTGAAGGCGCGGCATCTGCCGGGCGCGCGGGCGCGGACTTCGATGTGGTTCTGACGTTGGAGACGGGCGCGCCGGTCGTGTCGCTGGCCGCGCCGGTCGCTTCGCTGACGATGTAGACATCATTGGTCGCCGCGTCGGCTTCGTTCTCTTCGTCGCTAATCGCTTTGGCCGCGATCGGGTTGATCTTGGGTCGCGGCGTTTCGGCGACGAGCGGCGGCGGCGTGATGCCGCGATTGCCGAAGCGATGATTGAGCCTCCGGTAAATATTTCCGGCAATCCCGGAAGCATATTTGCCACGCGCGCCCGAACCGCGCAACACCACCGCGATGGCGAGTCGCGGATCGTGCACGGGCGCGAACGAGGTGAACAGGCCGAGCCATGAGCCTTGCCCGGTGCAACTGCCCGTCTTGCCCGCGATGGTTTGGGTCGGGTCTTGCGCGGGTTTGGCGGTGCCGTAAGTGACCGCGCCGATCATGCCGGGCAGCACACGGCGCAGGTGTTCTTCGGGAATTGCGGCCTTGCGACGGCGTTCGGTCTTGAACTGGATGTTCTCCTGCGGCGTGCGCGGCAGGTGCGGCACGAGCACGGTGCCGCCGTTGGCAATGGTCGAAGCCATGTTGGCGAGTTGAATCGGGGTGACTTCAAAATCATCCCCGTGCGACGACATGTGGTTGACCGCGTAACCGCTCTTGAAAAGCGGCACGCGCCCCGGCGACTCGCCCGGATGATTGATGCCGGTCGGCGCGCCCAATCCGAGTTCGCGCGCGTAGGTCACCATCTTGTCGAACCCGACGTTGCCGCCGACCTTCTGGAAGTACGGGTTGTTCGAGTAGGCGAGCGAGTCGGTCAGGTCGAGACGAAACGTGCCGACGCCGATGTTGACGGTCTGCACGGGGTCGATGATGCTTTCCGAAAGTCCGGCCAGCCCGGTCACGAGTTTGATGGTCGAGCACGGTCTGAAGCCTTTGCGCAACGCCCAGTCCTGATTGACGACCGTCAGGACGCGCCCCGTCTTCGGCTCCATCACGACGACCGTCGCCGCCTGACTGCCGACCGCATCGAGCGCGGCGCGGCGCACCTCCAAGTCCTCGCCGGTCGGATCGTCGCGGAGGATGTTGGCTGCCGCTTCGTCGCGCAGAGATTGATCGGCGGCGCGCTGGCGGGCAATCGCTTCGGCGCGGCGGATCGCGGCGAGACGCGCCGCTTCGGCACGACGCGCGGACTCTTCACGCCGCCGCCGTTCGGCCTCGCGACGCGACTCGGCCAGACGTTCCTTGCGCGACACTCCGCGCTTGCTCTGGCGTTCGTCGGCGCGCCCG
The DNA here is from genome assembly GCA_041746175.1 of Pyrinomonadaceae bacterium. GTDB lineage: Bacteria > Acidobacteriota > Blastocatellia > Pyrinomonadales > Pyrinomonadaceae > JBGTHJ01. The sequence continues at coordinate 4,542 of JBGTHJ010000238.1, read as the reverse complement.
CGCGACTTCGCGGTGCGCTCGTCTCTCGCCGACTTCGCCGTCTCTTTCTTTTTGGCGGAGGCTTTCTCGCGTCCTTTCGCGGCGCGCGGAGAAGGCTTTTCCTGACGCGCCGACTTCGCGGTCGCGCCGGTCTTTTTCTGTGGTTTCTTGGAGATGGAATATACTGAAGGAGCGAAACCGAAGGCAACGACGAAGGCGATGAGCGCGACGACGACGACGGCGGGGGTACGGGGTGTCCGGGTCATCAATAAAACCTCTCTTTAATGCTCAATGAGGGAAACGGCGCGCCCCCGGATCAACCGGGGGGGAGCGCGCCGCAACCGGAGTTTACAAATAAACCGCAACGATCGCTTGATGCGCCGCGCCGCGCGCGCGGATGTGGCGCGGCGGCGTCGAATTCACGGTGTCGGGATGCCGCATCAAAGCTATCGTCCAGCTCCTCGCATGGTTTCAAAATTCAATTCGTTCCGGTAGGTAGGGAGACTTTCCCCGATGGTCTCTGGGAGGGGTTTACTAGAGACCGCGGCAACTATAACATCGGAGGGCGCGGGCGGCAACAACTTTATCCTACGCATCAAAGCCACGAGTTACGAGCAACATGACCCAAGCCGAAAGAGCGCTGCGCCAAACGAATCCCGGACGATTCGGGCTTCGCCCGTGCCTCTTGATTTGTGCGCTTGCCGCCAAAGCGTTGGAGCGGGATGAAACTTCCGAACATCTTTTATAGCCTTCGCACACGCCTGCTATTTCTGCTGGCGGCCTTGCTGGTGGCGACGCTCGGCGTTCAATACTACTTGAACCTGCGCGAGGAGCGGCGCACCGCCGAGGTTATCGCCGAGCAGGAGCAGGCGCTCGCCGCCGGATTTGCGCTCGCCGTCCAGAGCATTTCGGTCAAACAGTATCTCGTCGAATTGCAAAAGGAGGCGCGTTACCCGCTGCTTCAGAAAGAGGCCGGGCGCGTGGCGAATATCTTCGTCGTCGACGACGCTGGACAGATTGAAGACAGCCTCGACTCTAGTTTCAACCCCGAACAGATGGACGATGGATCGGTGAAATACCTCAACATCGCCGACGTGCTACAAGCCCCGCTCGTCGATGCCGGGCCGTCAACCGACGATTTCAAAAGCCTGCTGCGGACGCCCGCCGCACCGTCGAACATGGCGGCGGGCGGCTCGCGCGCCTTTCCCTTCAAAGTAAAAACAAGTCGCGGGACGAACTACATTATCGTCGTGCTCGGCTCAGCGATGAACCCCAATCGCGGTGCGGCGCGGCAGTTGATTGAACGGTTTCTGCCGACGCTGCTGGTGCTGCTGCTCGCGACGCTCGCGACGATCATTCTGCTGTGGCGTTTCACGCGTCCCATCAAAGACCTGTCGAACGCGGCGCAGCGCGTCGCCGCCGGAGACTTCGACTTTCGCGTCCCCGCCGACCGGCGCGACGAAATGGGCACGCTCGCCGCGACCTTCAACGAGATGATTACGCGACTCGAAGGTGCGCGCGAACTCGAATCACGGCTCAATCAGGTGGAGCGTTCAGCCGTCATCGGGCGGCTCGCGTCGGCCATCGCGCACGAGATTCGCAATCCGCTCAACTACATCAACCTCACGCTCGACCACCTGCGCACCACGCTCGCCCCCGAGGCCGAGCAGAAGCGCGAACTGTTCGGGCGTCTGACCGCGCAGATCAAAACCGAGGTCGCGCGCATCAACACGCGCATCTCCGAGTTTCTCAAATACACGCGCCCGACCAAACTTGAACTGCGCCCGCTCGACCTTCGCGCGACGATTGCCGACGCGCTCAGCCTCGTCGAAGTGCAGGCCGAAGAGAGCGGCATCGAGACGCGCATCGAGTCGGACGGCGCGGTGGCGCGCGTCGAGGGCGATGCCGCGTCTTTACGTTCCGTCTTCACAAACCTTATCATCAACGGTATGCAAGCGATGGAGGGCACGGGGGGACGTTTGACCATCCGGCTCTCGGCGGGCGACGACGGGCGCGCGCGCGTCGAGGTCGCGGACACCGGACGCGGTATCCCGCCCGAAAACATCTCGCAGATTTTCGAGCCTTATTTTTCGACGAAAGAAACCGGCACCGGACTCGGACTAGCGATCGTCAAAAAAGCCGTCGAAGATCACGGCGGAGATGTCTCCGTCGAAAGCGCCGACGGCGCGGGCACGACCTTTACAATCAACTTACCGACAGAAAAAGCAGTCGGGGATTAGATGCCGCAAGTTAATTCAAGACACCTTTCTTTACCGACATCCGGCATCCGACAAACCGACCTCTGAGGATTGAAAATGGCACGCAAAAGCATCCTCGTCGTTGACGACGAGAAGTCGCAGCGGGAAATTCTGGACATGATTTTGTCGGGCGAAGGCTACGACGTGACGACCGCGTCATCGGGCGAAGCCGCGCTCAAGTTCGCGAAGGAGCGGCGCTTCGACCTCGCCCTCTCCGACCTCAAAATGACGGGCATGGACGGCGTCGAGTTGCTGCAACGTCTGCTCGCCTACGATTCGTCAATCATCGTCATTTTGTTGACCGCGCACGGTTCGATTGAATCGGCGAAGGAGGCTCTGCGACGGGGGGCGTTCGAGTATCTCGAAAAGCCGTACGACCGCGACACGTTGCTCGAAACCATCCGCCGCGCGCTCGCCCGTCTCGACGCGCTCGACACGGAAATCATCTCGGCCTCGGCGGAGATGGAAGCCGTCAAGAAGATGGTCTTGAAGGTCGCGCGCTCTAGTTCGACCGTGCTGATTCGCGGCGAGTCGGGCACGGGCAAGGAACTCATCGCCCGCGCCATCCACAACCAGAGTCCGCGCGCCACCGAGATGTTTCAGGCCGTCAACTGCGCCGCGATCAACGAGAACCTGCTCGAATCCGAACTCTTCGGCCACGAACGCGGTTCGTTCACCGGCGCGCACGCCGACAAGAAAGGTCTCTTTGAAGTCGCCGATCACGGCACGCTCTTTCTCGACGAGATCGCCGAACTCGACATCGCGATGCAGGCCAAGTTGCTCCGCGCGCTGCAAGAGCGCGAGATTCGACGCGTCGGCGGCACGCGTCCCATCAAGATCGACGTGCGCGTCGTCGCCGCGACCAACCGCGACCTCCGCGCGATGGTCGGCGACGGCAGATTCCGCGACGACCTTTACTATCGCATCAACGTCCTCTCGATCGACGTGCCGCCGCTTCGCGAACGACGCGACGACATCCCCGTGCTGATAAGTTTCTTCCTCAAAAAGCACACGCGCAACACCTCGCGGCTCGTTCGCGGGCTGACGCCCGAAGCGCGCACGATCATGCTCGACTACGCATGGCCGGGCAACGTCCGCCAACTCGAATCGGCCATCGAGCGCGCGATCCTTCTCGCCGAAAGCGATTTAATTACGGTTGAGGATTTGCCGCTCGAAGTCAGGCAAGAGTCGCGCCCGGCGGCGGAAGGCGCGTTCAAACTTCCCGCCGAAGGGATTGCCTTCGAGGATGTCGAGCGCAACCTCATCATGCAGGCGATGGAACGCACCGACTTCAACATCACCAAGTCTGCCAAGCTCCTCGGCCTGACGTTTCGCACGCTTCAGTACCGTCTCGAAAAATTCGGCATCAAACGACCCGACCGTCAGGGCGACGCCGGAGAAGACGCCGAAGCAGAAGAAGCCGAGGGATGAAAATTCGATTCGTTGATTCACCGGCTGGTTGATTCAATTCTTCGATCAGTCGATGAGCCGACGAGAATCTACGAGTAGGTTTCTATTGAGCCGATGGACATCATCACGATTTTAGGGACGGCGCTCGGCGCGGCGTGGACTTCGGGGATCAATCTGTACGCGACGGTCGCCGTGCTCGGCTTGCTACAGCATTTCGGGCTGGCGCGTCTGCCGGGCGGACTCGACGTGCTCGACAACTGGTGGATTATCGGCGTCGCGTTGTTTCTCTACGCCGTCGAATTTGTCGCCGACAAGGTGCCCTACGTCGATACGGTGTGGGATGCGGTGCACACGTTCATACGCATTCCGGCGGGCGCGGTCATCGCGCTCGCGGCGACGACCGAACTCGACCCTGCGGTTCGCATCATCGCGTTTCTCATCGGCGGCGGACTCGCGCTTTCGACTCACGGGACGAAAGCGACGGCGCGCGCCGCCGCCAACCTCAGCCCCGAACCCGTCACCAACTGGACGCTCTCAATCGTCGAAGACATCTTCGCCGTCGGCGCGTTGGTGCTGGCCGTGCTGCACCCGGCGGTGATGCTGGTCGTGATACTAATCTTCCTGTTCATCCTCGCGTGGATTCTGCCGAAGGTGGTGCGGCGCGTGCGACGGATGATAGCCTCCGCCCGCGCGTTCTTCGGCGGTCGTCCGGTGGACACAGCCGGAAATTAACAGGGAGCGACGGGATGAGAAGGAATAGCCGCCATGAACTGCCGCTTCTCCACCGGCAATGAAAATGTTCGTCTCTGCGCGTATCATCACGTCCGGCTGTCGGCGTCCAACAGGTCGAGGTATCTTGGTACCACCAGAGTCCGTTGAATAGCCTGACCGGAGA
>JBGTHJ010000237.1:0-8777 GCA_041746175.1 Pyrinomonadaceae bacterium | reverse complement strand
GGTCACCGGGCGGGCGTCGATGCGGTGCGGGCGGCGGTCGATACGTGCGCGCGGCTCGGCATCGGGGCGCTCACGCTCTACGCTTTTTCGACCGAGAACTGGAAGCGTCCACGGTTTGAAGTCGATGCGTTGATGCGGATGCTGAAGCGGTATCTCCGCCTTGAACTCGAAGAGATTCACCGGCAGAACATCCGCTTTCAACCGATTGGACGCACCGACGCGCTCGTCGATAGCGTGCGGCGCGAACTCCAGAAGTCGGTTGACCGGACGCGCGAAAACACCGGGATGGTCTTGAGCGTCGCGCTCAACTACGGCGGGCGCACCGAGATTGTCGATGCGTGCCGCGCCGCCGTCGGTCATCTCCAAACCGAAGGCCGTGACCTCGCAGAGTTGACCGAAGACCACCTCGAACGCGAACTCTACACGCGCGGGTTGCCCGAACTCGACCTCCTCGTGCGGACGAGCGGCGAGATGCGCATCTCGAATTTTCTGCTCTGGCAAGCCGCCTACAGCGAAATCTACGTGACCGAAACGCTGTGGCCTGATTTCCGTCGCGTTCATCTGCTCGAAGCCGTCATCGACTATCAGCGACGCGACCGTCGCTTCGGCGGACTCCAACTCGTCGCCAACGCGACTTGAGACGCGCGTGCGGTTGGGGTTGAAAAACTAACTTCCACTTGCGAGAATTTCCGACTATGAAAAACCTAAACGAACTACTCACGAACAACAAGACGTGGGCCGAACGCATCAAGGCCGAGACGCCCGATTTTTTCCCCACGCTGTCACAGAAACAGTCGCCGAAATATTTGTGGATCGGCTGTTCGGATAGCCGGATGCCGGAGACCCAACTCGTCGGACTGTTGCCCGGCGACATGTTCGTCCATCGCAACGTCGCCAACGTCGTCGTCCACACGGATGTCAACTGTCTCTCGGTGATGCAATTCGCGGTCGAGGTGCTCAAGGTCGAGCACATCATCGTGTGCGGACATTACGGTTGCGGCGGCGTCAAGGCGGCGTTGCAAGACCTCAAATTCGGTCTTATCGATAACTGGCTGCGCCACGTTCAGGATGTGATGCACACGCACGATGCGCAACTCGCCGAAATCGAGGACGAAGCGCCACGGCTCGACCGGTTGAGCGAGTTGAATGTCATCGAACAGGTTTTGAACGTCAGCCGGACAACGATTGTCGAAAGCGCGTGGGAGCGCGGGCAGGAACTCGCGGTTCACGGTTGGATTTACGGCCTCGCGGACGGGTTGCTCCGCGACCTCGGCATCAGCGTCACCAACCCGCAAGAGTTGTTGACGGCTTATCACAACGCGGTCAACGACGTTCGACTGCCGCGCGCCGCGACGCCCGGCGACGCCCACGCCACACCGACCGCGCAGTAGCGTTCACTTCTAGGTTCCATCGAGCTTACTGCTGCCGGCCTTCCCGACCGTTCCGCCGCCCGACTACATGAAACGAATCATCACCGCCGCCGTCGCGCTTCCCGTGCTCATCGCGTCGATTGTCTTCGCCCGGCTCGAACCGTTGTTCGTCGCGCTCGCGGTCGGGGCGATGACGGTGGCGGTCTACGAGTTCTGGCATCTGGCGCGGCGTCTGGGAGCGAAGCCGGATGTCGTCGTCGGGTACGCGGGCGCGGCGGCGATTTTCGGCGCGTTTTATTTCAACGCGCCGCCGCTACTATTAGTGATTTTGCCGGGGTTCATCATCGCCGCGCTCGCGGTCGAGATGTTGCGCGGCGCGCCCTTCGAGAAGATGATTGCTTCGTCGGGTTCGACTGTGCTCGGCGTCCTCTACGTCGTTATGTTGGGCGGTCATCTCGTCGCGGTGCGGACGGGATTTTCGCCGGAGTTGTCGAAAGACCTGTTGTCATTCTTCTTCCTCGTGCTGATGGGTTCGGACACGGGCGCGTACTACACCGGGCGCGCCTTCGGGCGACACAAACTCGCGCCCGGCATCAGCCCCGGCAAAACCTGGGAGGGCGCGGTGGGCGGGATGGCGGCGAGCCTTCTGTTGGCCGTGCTCGCGCACTACTGGTTCTTTCCGCAGTTGAGTTTGCAGACGGCGCTGCCGTTGGCGGCGTTGATGAACGTGCTCGGCGTGGTCGGCGATTTGACCGAGAGCGCGCTCAAACGCGGCGCGGGGGCGAAGGATGCCGCCAACTTCCTGCCCGGGCATGGTGGTCTGCTCGACCGGCTCGATAGCTTGCTGTTCAACGCGCCCGTCATCTATTATTTCGCGTACTATTATTTCCCCCAACTCTCGTGGAGATAGTCAGCAGACAACCTCCATCGAATCGAACCGAAAATGACAATCAAAAAGATTGTGATGATCGTCGCCGGGGTTGTTGCGGTGCTGGCGCTAGTCGTGGCGCTGTTCGCGGGGGCGATTGCGGGGATAGTTTTCTACACGCTCGGCAACAGCGAGGCGGCGGAGACGGCGAGACAATTTTTGCGAAACAATGAGAAACTAGCGCGCGACATCGGCAAGGTGGAGGATTTCGGCTCGATTGTGACGGGCAACGTCGATGTCGCCAACTCGGACGGGCAGGCGACGCTCAATCTGAAAGTCATCGGCGCGCGGCGCACGACCGATGTGAGCGTGAATCTGATTTATAAGAATCGCTACAAGTGGCGCGTCACGGGCGCGACCTACAAAAACGAGGCGGGGCGCACCGTCGAACTGCTGGACAAATACGAGTCGCCCGACGAGACACCCGCGACCGAAGACTCAGGGCGACATCGAACAGGATCAAAGGGCGCGTTGATGTACGTGGCGACGCGGCGACGAGATGAAATCTAAAGGCATCGCTATCCTGGGTTCGACCGGGTCGATTGGGTGCAACACGTTGCGCGTGGTCGAAGCGCTCGGCGAGCGTTTCCGCGTGGTCGCGCTCGGTGCGGGGCGCAACGTCGAAAAGCTCGTCTCGCAAATAGAACGGCACCGACCCGAACTCGTCGCGGTCGAAACGGAAGACTGCGCCGCGAAGCTGCGCGCGGTGTTGCGTGAGCGCAGCTTGGTGTCACCGCGTATCATGACGGGCGAGGCGGGGTTGGTCGAAGTCGCGACGCACGAACAGGCATGGTGCGTCGTGAGTGCGACGGTCGGCGCGGTTGGCTTCGTCCCGACGCTCCGCGCGCTGGAGACGGGCAAGCGCGTCGCGCTCGCCAACAAAGAGACGCTGGTGATGGCGGGCGATCTGATGACGCGCGCCGCGCAGTCTTCGGGGGCGGAACTGCTCCCAGTCGATTCCGAACACAACGCGCTCCATCAATGCCTGCGCGCCTCGCCGCGTCGCGACGTGCGGCGTCTGGTGCTGACGGCTTCGGGCGGGCCGTTTCGCACGACCGATGCACGGTCGATGCGGGACGCGACCGTCGATCAAGCGATGCGGCATCCGACGTGGAGCATGGGACGGAAAATCACGATTGATTCCGCGACGTTGATGAACAAGGGGCTTGAGGTTATCGAAGCCCGTTGGCTGTTCGGCTTCGGGGCAGATCAAATCGACATCGTGGTGCACCCTGAATCGGTCGTCCATTCGATGATCGAACTGGCGGATGGTTCGGTCATCGCGCAGATGGGCGTCACGGACATGCGCCACGCGATACAGTACGCGCTGACCTACCCGGAACGGTTCCCGGTGTGCGATTTGCCGCCGCTCGACTTGACGCGGTTCGGCGCTCTCCACTTTGAAGCCCCCGACGCGGAGCGTTTTCCGTGCATCGCGCTGGCCTATCGCGCGTTGGGTGCGGGGGGCACGCTTCCGGCGGCGATGAACGCGGCGAACGAAGAGGCGGTCGGCGCATTTCTTGAGCGGCGCATCCGTCTGACTGACATCCCGCGCGTCATCGAATGCGTGATGGACGCGCACGTCACGCGCCCGGTCGATTCGCTCGAAATAGTGAGGGAGACGGATCGTGCGGCACGGGTGGCGGCGGCGGCGGAGATCGCCCACGTCGAACCCGTAAGTGATGTGGTGTTTGGACAAGTCGTTTGACGCGCGCGGTCTGCGGCGCGTAAACTCAAACCCGTGTGCGATACGGCGAAAAGGCGAGCGGACGCTTTCGCGCTTTCCGACATCCAACATCGCGTAGTTCACATCCGGGTGGGTTATACGAGACGAAATCAAACGCGGTCGGTCAACGATAGCGGCGGGAAAACTTACTTTAGGAAGAGAAGTTCATGACCTATTTAATCGGCGGATTGGCATTCATATTCATCCTCGGCGCAGCCGTCGTCATCCATGAGTTCGGCCATTTCATCGTCGCGAAACTCCTGCGGATTCGCGTCGAGACATTCTCGGTCGGCTTCGGGCCGCGACTGTGGGGGCGACGCTGGGGCACGACCGACTATCGTCTGAGCCTGATTCCGCTCGGCGGCTACGTCAAACTCGGCGGCGACGAATCCAACGCCGGCATCGAAGGCGAAAGCGCGTCGGACATCCCGCTCAAAGAGCGTTTCGATTTGCGTCCACGTTACCAGAAATTCCTCGTCGCGGTGGCCGGTCCCGTGATGAACGTCCTGACGGCGATTGCCGTCCCGCTCGTCGGCGCGATGGCGACCGGGATACCGCAGATGCCCGCGCCCATCGTCAGAGAACTCCGCGCGGGGGGGGCGGCTGAAAAGGCGGGCATCAAGCCGGGCGACCGGATCGTCTCATTCAACGGCGTCGAAGACCGCGCGTGGGACAAGATCAAAAACGACGCGCTGATTTCGCCCGAACAGGAAATGCCGCTCATCGTCGAGCGTAACGGCCAGCGCATTCCTCTGACCATCAAGCCGACCAAATTCACCGACGGCGGCGAGAGCATCGGCGAACTCGGTCTCCGTCCCGACTACGGCGACCTGCCCGTGCTTTTCAACACCGTGCTCGCCGGGACACCGGCTGAAGCGGCGGGACTCAAAGCGGGCGATTACGTCTTAGCCATTAACAGCGAGCGGATTCGCAACAAGGAACAGGTTCTCCAGTTTCTGCAAGAGCACAAGACCGAAGCGTTCGCTTTAACCGTCAGGCGCGACGGACAGGAACAGGTTATCAACGTCGGCGCGAATCGACAGCCCGACGGAAAACTCGGCGTCGAACTCGCCGAAGAGATTCCGTTGCAGCGCGTTGGCCCGTTTACCGCGCTGTCGTACGCCGTCAACCGCAACATCGAGTTTATGCGTCTGACGGGCAAGGCGCTCGGACAGGTTTTCAGCGGCAGTCGTTCGGTGCGCGACACGTTCTCCGGCCCGATTGACATCGCCCGCGCATCGTCGCGCGCCGCCAACGAAGGCGGTTGGGAGGGCGTCTTCGGGATGCTCGCGTTCCTCAGTCTGAACCTCGGCGTGTTCAACCTCCTCCCGATTCCGGTGCTCGACGGCGGGATGATCTTCATGCTCTTTGTCGAAGGCATCCTCGGTTGGATCGGCATCAAAATCTCGATGGGAATGCGCGAGCGTATCCAGCAGGTCGGCTTCGTGTTTCTCCTGTTGCTGATGGGCTTCGTCATCGTCAACGATGTGACCAAGATGGCAAAGCGTCTGGGGAGTTCGGACGAACAACCCGCGGCGACCAGTTCACCACAGAAATAACGAGCACGATGGACGATCGCGCGGCGTTCAAGTTTCCCCGCGCTATCGTCCATCGTCCATCGTCAATCGAAACCATGCGCAAGACGAGAGCGGTCAAGATAAAAGACGTGCAGGTCGGCGGCGGCGCGGTGGTCGCCGTCCAGTCGATGACCAAAACCGACACGACCGACGTTGACGGAACCGTCGCACAAATCGAAGAGATGATGCGTGCGGGCTGCGAGATCGTCCGGCTCGCCGTGCCCGACAAGGACGCCGCCGTCGCGCTCAAGGAAATCCGCAAGCGCGTGCCCGACGTGCCGCTCGTCGCCGACATCCACTTTCACTACAAACTTGCGTTGATGGCGCTCGATGCGGGCGTTGATAAACTGCGTCTGAATCCGGGCAACATCGGGGCGCACGAACGCGTCCGCGAAGTGACGCGCGCCGCACAGTCGCAGGGCGTGCCGATTCGTATCGGGGTCAACGGCGGCTCGCTCGAAAAAGACCTGTTGGCGAAGTACGGCACGGCAACGCCGGAAGCGATGGTCGAATCCGCGCTCCGCCATGTGCGCATCCTCGAAGATTTGAACTTCTTCGACACAATCATTTCGCTCAAAGCCTCGGACGTGCAGCGCACCGTCGGTGCGTACCGGCTGCTCGCCGAGCAGGTGGATTATCCGCTCCACCTCGGCGTGACCGAAGCGGGTTCGGGTTTCAGCGGGTCGATCAAATCAGCTATCGGTTTGGGCATCCTGCTCCATGAGGGCATCGGCGATACGATCCGCGTCTCGCTCGCCGCCGAACCGCAGGAAGAGGTGCGTGTCGCGTGGGAGATTTTGAAGTCGCTTGAATTGCGCAAGCGCGGCGTGACCGTCGTCGCGTGCCCGACCTGCGGGCGTCTCGACGTTGACAACTTCATGGGCATCGTCACCGAAATCGAACGCCGTCTGGCGCACATCCAGGAACCGCTCCAACTCTCAATCATGGGCTGCGCCGTCAACGGGCCGGGCGAGGCGCACGATTCCGACCTCGGCGTGACGTTCGGGCGCGGCGTCGGGATGATTTACAAAAACGGCGTGCCGATGCGCAAGGTCGCGGGCGAAGATATCGTCGAAGCCTTCGTCGCCGAAACCGAAAAGCTCATCGCCGAAGGCGCCACAGTCTCACCAGAGCCGACTCCCGAACTCGTCTCGATCAACAGATAACCTGACAAAACAACCAGCCGCGAACGGGCACGGCTCAACGCGGATTCCGTCAAAACAATTCAATCGTTTGAGTTGAACTGTTTCCGATTCGCGTCGAGCCGCATCTGTCTGCGGCTGATTTTTTGCCTTCGATGACTAACTCGCTGGGGGGGCGTCGAGATATTTTATCAGGACGACTTCGTTGTGGCGTTCGTTGTAGATCATCTCGTCGACCATGTTGCGGGCGATGAGGATGCCGAAGCCGCCGGGGCGCAAGCCCAACTCTTCGCGGATGCGTTCGTGCTGTGTCGGGTCGTTGTCGGGGTTGAGGATCGCGGCATGGTGAAGCGACTCGACGCGAAAACCTTCGCCGGGGTCTTTGATGCGGTAGAGGATTAGTCGCGGCGAACGAAGGTAACCGACTTCGACCGTTTGCGTCGGGTCGTTTTTGCCGCCGTGTTCGATGGCGTTGCGGAGCATCTCGCGGAAGGCATAGGTCACGCTCTCGCGCGTTTGCGCGGGGAGGTCGGTCTTGAGTTGCGACATCAAACGTTCGAGCGGATCAATCGCCGCAATCGAACACGGCACGCGCAACTCGATCCATTCGGGACGCGCCGAAAGCACCTCGATGGAGATGTCCTGCGGGTCGAGCACGAGCGCGCCGCGCACGGCTGACAGCAAGTCGTCGATGTCGAACGGCTTGGCGAGGAAGTCGCAAGCATGGTCGCGCATCGCGCTGACGACCGTTTCAGGCGTCGACATGGCGGTCATCATGATGACGCGCAAGTCTTCGTGCTGCGGGCGCAGACGCGCGAGCATCTCAAGGCCGTCCATGCCGGGCATCATCACATCGAGCAGCGCGAGATCGACTTTCTCGCGCGCGAGTATCTCAAGACCCTCAAAGGCGTCCGCCGCCGACAGCACGCCGTAGCCTTCACGCTCAAGCGCGGTGTTTACCAACTCGTGCAAGTCTTCGTCGTCGTCGACCACCAAGATTCTTTGTGCCATAAAAAGATTCAAGGGGGGGGCGGGTGAACTGGAAAGAGGGGAAGTGGCAAACAACCGACTGCCCTCGCTCCCGCATTCATCGACTGTTATCCGCCCGCCTTTTTCCCCCTCTCTCCGATTGATTTATCCGTTGCCGATTTCTTCGCTCGCCATCGAGAGAAACAGTGCGTCGGTGGCGATGCGGCGATTGATGTTGACGGCGAGTTGGCCGCGCACCTCTTCGATGGCGGCCAGCCAACCGGCGACGCGCCGGCTCTCGACCCGCATCGCCAACTTCGCGAGACGCTCGCGCAAATCCTGGTTGATTACTTGAGCGGCGGAGTCATCGAGCTTGAGCAGCCAGAGGTCGCGGACGAGCATCGTCAAAACGTCGAGCCGGGGTTCGTATTCGTCCTTCCGTTTCTGGTCGCTCATGTCTTCGGCGGCGCGCAAAAGGCGTGCGCGATCAATATTGTCGCTGCCCGCGAGCGCGTCGAGTATGCCGAGCATAACCTCGCGCCGGTCGCGATACTCGTCAACATTCAATTCGAGCGCGAGCCCCAGCCGCCCCTGCGAGAGACGCGCTGCGAGACGCGCTTGCGTCGGCGACCGCTTGCGCTCGCCGACGAGGTAACGCTCGACTTCATCGAAGGCGAGCGGGGCGAAGCGCACCGCCTGACAGCGCGAGCGAATCGTCGGTAGCAGGCTTGCCGGGCGCGACGTGATGAGAATGAGATGCGACGTTGGCGGCACTTCTTCGAGCGTCTTCAAGAGCGCGTTGGATGATTCAGTGCTCAACTTGTCGGCGTCTTCAACCAGAAAGACGCGCGTCGCACCCTCGACGGGTCGGTAGTTAGTCTCGCGTTCCAAATCGCGCGCCGCACCGACCAGAATCGTGCGATTGTAAGCACGCACCATCCCGACATCGCGGTGCTCGCTCCAGATCACTTTCTTGTGTTCGTCTTTATCGTCGGCGGCGGGAGCACCAAATTTGCCGATGCGGGTGCAGGCCGCGCACACGCCGCACGCTTCGACGCCGCGCCG
>JBGTHJ010000236.1:0-1655 GCA_041746175.1 Pyrinomonadaceae bacterium | reverse complement strand
GCCCCCGCCGTTTCGCAGGACGGAGCGCGCATCGCGTTTGCCGCGACGGGTGACCCGCGCGGCGCGAACCCGGACGGCAACTCTGAAATCTTTCTCTCCGACGCGCAGACGTTGCGACAAATCACCAACACCGTCGCGCATGATCCCGGCGGGCGCACGCGCGACGGAAATTTTCAGCCGTCAATCACAGCCGACGGACGCCTCATCGCCTTTGCTTCCAACCGCGACCTGACGGGACACAACCCCGACGCCAACTTTGAAATTTTCACTTACGACACCGCCGAGCAAAGCTTCGCTCAAATCACCGACTCGACAGGCGACACGGGCGCGACGGATGCCAAAATCAGCGGCGACGGTTCGCGCGTCGCCTTCATCTTCGACCGGGGGACGAACGCGGGCGCGCCTTCGATGCGTCGCGACCTCAACGTCTGCGACCTCGCCACGAACTCTTCGAGCACGGTTGCGGCGAACGTCGAAGGACTCGCGCTCGGTTACGGTCGCGCCGTCAGCGACGACGGGCGGCGCGTCGTCTACGCGGCGGGCGCGACGCAAGGCGGCAGCGAGGTCTATCTGTTCGACGGACGCAACGACGCGACGCGACGGTTGACCGCGCTCGGTTCGCGCTCCAGCGACGTGCCGCTGCACGCGACCTTGAGCGGCGACGGCACCCGCGTCGCTTTCGCCACGCGACGCAATGCGACGCGAGATAACCCGGATGCGAGCGTCGAGCTGTACGTCCACGACATCCCGTCGAACTTGTTGCGTCGCGTGACGAGCGCGCCGTCAGGCATCAACGCCGAAATCGTCTCGTCGCTCGACGATGCGGGCGCGTTCGTCGCGTTCAATTTTCCGCGCTCGCTCGCGGGTGAGACTGTCCCGACCGAGTTCGCCAACAATTCCGAAATCTTCGTCGCCGCGCTCGAACCGCGCCCGCCTTTTTCGACCGACGTGGAAATACTCAACGGCGCGTCGCTCGGCAGAGAGCGTGCGACCCTCAAGGCCATCGCGCCGGATTCGATTGCCGTCGCGCGCGGACACAATTTCGCTTTCAAGACCGCTAATGGCGAGTTTGATGAGAGCGGCGCGTTTCCGCGTCGGCTCGAAGGCACGAGCGTCGAGGTCAACGGACGCGCGGCGCAGTTGTTCTACGTCTCTCCGGAGCAGATAAACTTCCACGTCCCGGCGGAGACCGAAGCGGGCACGGCCAACATCGTCGTCCGCAACCCCGACGGCTACGAGACGCGCGCGGTCATCGACGTGTCGGTGGTCGCCCCCGGCATCTTCACAGACCCCGACAACGGCGGTACTAATAATGACGACGGCGCAGCCATCGCGCTCGACGAACAGACGTTTCGCCGCGCGCCGTTCGACGCGACGAGCGAAGCAGGCGCTCCGCAACGACTCATCATCTTCGTGACGGGTTTGAGCAAGGCGAGCGGGACGCAGGTCGATGTCACGATTGACGGTCGCGCCGTCGCGTTGGAGGCGTTGCTTCCCTCGCCCGACCTGCCCGGTCTCCAACAGTTGCACGTCCGTCTGACGCGCGTCTTGCGCGGTGCGGGCACGGTTCCGCTCGTCGTGCGCGCGGCGGCGCGCGAAGCCAACCCCGCGACGCTCACATTTACGAACGGCGGCGGCGTGCCGCCCGCGTCGAG
>JBGTHJ010000235.1:0-5227 GCA_041746175.1 Pyrinomonadaceae bacterium | reverse complement strand
GACCCCGGCGCGGGCTGCCGTCGTCGCATCGAGACGCCCGCCGAGTCCGGTTTCGAGGATGGCGAGTTCGACGCGCGCTTCGCGAAACGCGACGAGCGCGGCGGCGGTGACCTGCTCGAAGAAGGTCGGCAGCGCACCGCTCGCGCGCTGCACATCGAGCGCCACCGCGCGCACTTCTTCGACGATCTCTGCGAAGCGCGCCGTCTCGATTTCTCTCCCGCCCGTGCGGATGCGTTCGGTGATCGAGACGAGGTGCGGCGAGGTGTAAAGCCCGGTCACGAGTCCAGCGGCGCACGCCATTGCTTCGAGCATCACGGCGGTCGAGCCTTTTCCGTTCGTGCCCGCGATTTGCACCGACGCGAACGTCGTTTGTGGGTCGCCGAGCGCGCCGAGCAGCCGCACGGTGTTTCCCAGACCGAGCTTGATGGCGAGCATCTCGTGCCCCAAACTCAGCAGATACTTTTGCGCGGCGTCGAAATCCATAAAAAGTAGCGGGCGGGGGGAGAGTAATCAGTCGGCGGCACTTCGCCAAAGCGTGGCGGGCGCGGTTTTACTGACTTCCGGCGACCGGCGACCGGCCTACCGGCTGGTCTTCTTCACGGTTTGGACTTGCGGGGTGGTCGAGCCGTCGCCGTTGTTGCGTGGGTTGTTGCCGGTGAGATGTCCCTTTTCGGTGTGGGACTGAACCTCAGGGTTGACCATGAAGTTGAGCAGGTTGATGATAAAGGCGCGCATCTCGCGACGGTCAACGACGGCGTCGAGCATCCCGTGGTCGAGCAGAAATTCCGCGCGTTGAAAATCTTTCGGCAATTTCTGGCGGATGGTCTGTTCGATGACGCGCGGCCCGGCGAAACCGATGAGGGCTTTGGGTTCGGCGATTTGCACGTCGCCGAGCATCGCAAAACTCGCGGTGACGCCGCCGGTGGTCGGGTCGGTCAGGATCGAGATGTAGGGCAACCGGGCTTCGTCGAGCAGCGCGAGCGCGGCGGCGATCTTCGCCATTTGCATGAGCGACAGCGTGCCCTCCTGCATTCGCGCGCCGCCTGAGGAACTGATGCAGATGACCGCCGCGCGTTCTTCGATGGCGCGCTCGATGAGTCGCGTGATCTTTTCGCCGACGGCTGAACCCATCGAGCCGCCGAGAAACGAGAAATCCATTGCCGCCGTGTGGACGAGATACCCGCCGATGTGTCCGTGCGCGTTGATAACGGCTTCGGGCAACCCGGAATTGCGCCGCGCCTGTTCCAGACGCTCCGGGTATGGCTTGGTATCGACGAACTCCAGCGGGTCGGACGAGATGATGTCGCCGTCGTACTCCTCGTAATCGCCCTCGTCGTAAATCATCGCGAGCCGCGAGCGCGCGTCGAGACGAAAGTGGAAGCCGCAGTGCTGGCACACCTGAAACGACTCTTCGAGTTCGCGTTTGTAGAGCGCGGCGTCGCACTCGGTGCACTTGACGAAGATGCCCTCCGTCTTCACGCGCCGCTCGTCTGCCGGGACGGATTCGATCCTCTGATTTTTTTTACGAAACCACGACATACGCTCTAAACGTCCGTGACCGGTGCGCGCCGCTTGCTGGTTTGGAGACTGCTCGGATGGAAGCAGAGGTTAACACAGAAAAGAACGGATGTCAGATGTCCGACTCGAACAAAACCCGGAACACCCGACATTCGACATCCGACACCGGCTCGTTCAAACGGTGTGCGCGGGTTCGTGTACGTCGTGATGATGCGCGAGGTGGTCGCCGTCGGCGTGACGTTCGACGGCTTCCTGCAACAGCCCGACGATGATGCTTTCGGCTTCGTCCCACTCGCCGTACAGCGTGCATCCCGCGGCGTTACGATGGCCGCCGCCGCCGAACTTCTCGGCGATCCGCGCGACGTTGATGTCGCCCTTCGAGCGCAAACTGGTGCGGTAGACGCCGGGCGCGCACTCTTTCAAAAAAGCGACCGCTTCGACTTCGCCGCAGCTTAGCGGGTAATTGACGAAGCCATCGGCGTCTTCGTCGGACGCGCTCGTATCGTCGAGCATCGCCAGCGTCTGCCGGAGCCACGCGACGCGCCCCGAAGCATCGCGCCGGGCGGTCGAGAGCACGCGGCTCTGCAACTCGATTTTGCCCCATGGGTAATTGTTGAAGACGGCCTGCGAAATCTTCGCGGGTTTGACGCCCGCGCTCACCAGTTCGGAGGCGACCTTGAAGGTGCGCGCGGTCGTGTTCGAGTAGTGGAACGAACCCGTGTCGGTGATTAGCGCGGTATAGACGCACTCGGCAATCTCTTTGGTCGGGCGGACGCCGATGGCTTTACAGAGGTTGTAAATCATCTCGCCGACGGCGGAAGCGGTCGCGTCGATCCAGTTGATCGCGCCGAAGAGCGAAGTGGTCGAATGGTGGTCGATGTTGACGACGAATTGCTTTTCGAGATCGACGAGTCCGGGGCGTGTGATGTCGGAACATTCGATGACGAAGACCGCGTCGTAGTCGCGGTCAATCGCGGGGGTCACGCGGACGTGCTGTGCGCCCGGAAGTTTCTCGTACGAATGCGGGACGGGATCGCGCATGATGACTTCGGGGTCTTTGTCGAGCGCGCGTAAAAGCCAGTACAGGCCAATCGACGATCCCAGTGCGTCGCCGTCGGGACGGATGTGCGAGGTAATCGCAAAGCGTCGCTTTGATTCGATCAACTCAACTACTTGACTGAGCATCACAATCAGAACAAGCGACCGTTGACGAACGACAGGAAAAAGCTTTTCGTCGTCCGTCAACGGTCACTCGTTTTCTCCTCTCTCAACTGTTTCGTCCAACGCTTCCGCAGGGGGAGCGGGCGGCGGTTGGTCTTGTCCGATTTCCATCAACAGTGCGTCAACCCGCGTGGCCGATTCTTCGACCGTGTCGCGGATGAAGTGTATTTCGGGCGTGTGGCGCAGATTGAGCGAGACGCCGATTTGGCGGCGGACGTAGGGCGCCGCCTTGCGCAACGCGACGAGCGCAGCCAGGCGTTCTTCTTCCGTGCCTTCGACCGTCACGTAGACGCGCGCGTCGCGCAGGTTATCGGTCATCCGCACGTCCGTCACCGTGACCGTCTCGATGCGCGGGTCGTCCAACTCGTAGCCGACGATCTGCACAATCTCTTCGCGCAACAACTCTGCGACTTTTTCGGGGCGACGCATAAATCCCGCAGCAGGTAAGTAGGTGACAGATAAAATGTGACAGGACAAAAGCGTGCTTCTGGTCACCTGTTACCCGTCACGGCTTGTTAGAGTTCGGTGGCGGCGACCTTCTCGATCACGTAGGCTTCGATCTGATCGCCGTTCTTTACGTCGTTGAAGTTTTCGAGGCCGATGCCGCACTCGAACCCTTCGCGGACTTCGCCGACATCGTCCTTGAAGCGACGCAACGACGAGATGCCGCCTTCCCATGCGACGACGCCGTCGCGGATCAGTCGCGCGCGTGCGTTGCGTCGAATCTGGCCGTCGGTGATCATGCACCCGGCGACCGCGCCGATGCGGGGCCCGCGGAACACTTCGCGCACCTGCGCGGTGCCGATGATGCGCTCTTTCTCGATGGCTTCGAGCATTCCGATCATCGCCGCGCGAATCTCTTCCTCGACCTTGTAGATAATCGAATGGAGACGCACATCGACGTGCTCTTGTTTGGCGAGTTCGGCGGCGCGCACTTCGGGTCGGACATTGAAACCGATGATGACCACCGCGCGGTTCGTCGATTCGGCCTGCGTGGCAGATGCCAGCAGCACGTCGGATTCGGTGATCGCGCCCGCCCCGGAGCGGATGACCTTGACCTTGACCGTATCCGTTGAAAGCTTGGTGAGCGTGCTCTTCAAGACTTCGACCGAACCTTGCACGTCGGCCTTGAGAATCACCAGCAGTTCTTTGACTTCGCGTTCGCCGAGGGCTTCGATGCCGCGCTTGGTCGTTTGGAGCAGCGTGTTCTGGCGCGTCACCATCTGGCGATGGCTGGAGATTTGCTGCGCGCGCGTGACATCGGCGACGACCTGAAAAGATTCGCCCGCCTGCGGCACGCCCTGCAATCCGAGGACTTCGACGGGCGTCGCCGGACCGACTTCCGTGACCTGTTCGCCACGGTCGTTGAACATGGCGCGCACCTTGCCGAAAATCTGGCCGACGATGAATGGGTCGCCGATGTGGAGCGTGCCTTGTTGAACGAGGACGGTGGCAACTGCGCCGCGACCACGGTCGAGCTTGGCTTCGAGGACGACGCCGGAGGCGAGCCGCGTCGGGCTGGCGCGCAAATTCAGGATGTCCGCCGTCAGCAAGATGGTTTCGAGCAGCGATTCAAGATTCTCGCGCTTCTTGGCCGAGACGAGAACCATCTCGGTGTCGCCGCCCCATTCGACGGGCTGCAAGCCGTGCGTCGAAAGTTCCTGTTTGACGCGGTCGGGGTTGGCATCGGGACGGTCAATCTTGTTGATGGCGACGACGATGGGCACGCCCGCCGCGCGCGAATGGTCGATGGCTTCGACGGTCTGCGGCATCACGCCGTCGTCAGCCGCAACGACGAGCACGACCACGTCGGTCGCCTTCGCGCCGCGTGCGCGCATCAGCGTAAAAGCTTCGTGGCCGGGCGTGTCGAGAAAAACGACACGGCGCGTCTGGCCGGGCGTGTCAGGGTTGGGTACATTGACGCTGTACGCGCCGATGTGCTGGGTGATGCCGCCCGCTTCGCCGCCCGCGACATCGGTGATACGGATGCCGTCGAGCAAGCTGGTCTTGCCGTGATCGACGTGTCCCATCACGGTAACGACCGGAGCGCGGTCTTCCTCAACGTCGTCGGAGTCGGACGCGATCAGTTCCTCGAACTCTTCTTCGGCGACCATCTCCTCGAAATCGACGAACGATACTTCAAAGCCGAAGCGGCGTCCGAGATCGACCGCAACCTCGTCGTTCAAAGCCTGATTGATGGTCGCAAAGACGCCGCGTTGGAGCAGGAGCGCGACGATATCCTTCGGCTTGATGCCGAGCTTCTCCGCGAACTCTTTGACGGTCGAGCCTTCGATGAGCCGCACCTGTTTCGTCTCGCCGCCCGTATCGGGGAGATTGAGCGATTGCACGATGCGCTCTTCGCGCGTCAGGGCTTTCGGCGGCGTGATGTAGTCGCGGTCGAACCGTCCGCGCTTGCCGCCACCACCACCACCATCGCGCACCTGAACGCCCGCGCCCGGTCGCCCGCCCGCGCCGCCGCGACCCGGAC
>JBGTHJ010000234.1:0-2947 GCA_041746175.1 Pyrinomonadaceae bacterium | reverse complement strand
CGCCTGCGCGTGATTGCCCGATGAGAAGGTTGCCACGCCGCGCCGCCGTTCGTCGTCGGCGAGCGCGAGAATCCGGTTCGTCGCCCCGCGAATCTTGAACGCCCCCGCGCGCTGCAAATTCTCGCATTTGAAAAAGACGCGGCGTCCCGCCGCTTCGTCAAAAGCGCGCGAGGTGACGACGGGCGTCCGGTGAATCCGCGAACCGATGCGCGCGTGCGCTTCTTTGATTGTTTCGAGTGACAGCATAAGAATTGTGACGGATGATCGGTGACGGGAAAAAGCAGAAAGCGCAGACCTGATTTTATCTTGTCAGGCGTCGCCCGTCACAGTTTTTTCAAAGACTTCAGCGAAGCGTTCGATGATCCGGTCTTCGACTTCGCCGAGGGAAATTTCGCGACCGAGAATTTCTCGCATCGAGGTCACGGGTTCGCCTTCGCAGGCGATGATGAGGTTGAAGAAATCGAGATCGGTGTTGACGTTGAGGGCGAAGCCGTGCGTCGTTATCCAGCGCGCGATGTGGACGCCGATGGCGGCGACTTTGCCGCGCGCGGTGTGGACGCCGGTTAAGCCTTTGATGCGGAACGTCTCGATGTGGAAATCGGCGAGCGCGCGCACCAAAACCTCTTCGAGGTCGCGGACGTAGGCGTGCACGTCCTTGCGTCCGGGGCTGAGATTGATGACGGGGTAGCCGACGAGTTGGCCGAGACCGTGATAGGTCATCTTGCCGCCGCGATTCGTCTCGACGAGGGCGACGCCGCGCGCGTTCAGCTCCTGTGGCGTAGCGAGCACGGCGTCGGGCGCGGCGCGGCGTCCGATGGTCAAGACGTGCGGATGTTCGACGAGCAGCAGCGTGTCGGGTTCGTCGCCGTTGCGCACGGCGAGTTCGGTCGCCTTCTGGATTTCGTAGGCCGCGCCGTATTCGAGTCGTCCGAGGCGGCAAACCCGCAACGTCCCGGCGCGCATCGCAGTGTGTGCTTCCATCATCTCCCGCTCCTCACCTCATTGTAACAGCGCGTGCGCGGCTTGGCTCGCGCGCTGCGCTTGACGCAGCCGCTCAATGAGGGAATAGTCTGTCGGAAATTCGTCGGCGGGAGCGCCCGAGTAAAGTTCTTCAGCATCCGCCTGAGACGCGATTCAAAGGAGAGTCTGTTTTGAAATCTTTCATCGCCAACGCGGCAGCTTGCGCGCTGCTGCTGCTGCTCGTCGCAACTGATGACGGTTTCGCGCAATCGCGGACGCGCCGCACGACACCCGCGAAACGTCGTGCTCCGGCAACTTCGGCGGGGGCGCGGCTCAACGCGACCGAGGTCAACGGGGCGCGTCTGCGCGTGGCCGACCAAATCAAAAACATGAATCGCTTTTTGTACGTCTACGGGCGCGCGTCGAAGGACATCGAAGCGACGGGCGCGCAGTCGGAATCGGCTGACGTGACGACGCGCTCGCGTGCGTCGCTCGTCGCCAGCGTGCGCAACGTGCGCTCCGGGCTTGACCAACTCGAAGAACAGTTTCGCCTCTCGCCCACGCTCGCAAGTTATTATCCGGCGATTCGCGGCGTCGCCGCACGCGCCGCCGAGGCCGAGAGCCGCGCCGCCGCCAAACAACTCGATCAGGCCGGACGCGCCCTCATCGAAGCCGTCAACCAACTCACCGACGTGCTCCTCGAAATGCAATAAAAATTTGCGGCGAAAAGGGAAAGAAGCAACATGGCCGAAGCCTGCTTCCCTTTTCGCCGTTCCCCTATAGCGGTTTGCAATCGGGTGAGTGCCGGGAGCGCCAGCCTCCCGCCGGCCAGCTTACTCGGAGCACGTTCAATGGTTCGCGTTCTCCGAACGCTCAATGCGAGCGGGACGCTCGCGCTCCCAGGCGATGCCGCTCTTTCATGTGCTACATGCAATTGCAACTTGATATAAGTCACCTTTTTTTTCCAGAGCTTCTATTTTTGTCCGGCGACGTAGTAGCCCTGACGCGCGCGGATGCGGAGTTCGGAGCGCGCCGGGACGCGGACTTTGATGGAGAGATACTTTCCGGGAGGCGCGCCGCTGTTCGAGAGATATTGAATCAAATACTGTGCGCGGAGTTCGGCGGCGATGCGACGGAAAACGGCGTCGAGGTCGCGCAACTCTTCGGGCACGAAGGCCGCGCCGCCCGTCGAATCGGCGAGTTGGCTCATCCCGTCCTGTGCGCGCTGGCTGATGCGGTTGAGCCGGAGGGCTTGCCCGCTCGGATTGATGGAATAGAACACGGCGTCGGCGCGCTGCACCTCGCGCAAGACTTCGGCGACGGCTTTTCGATGGAGCGTCTCCTGTTGTTTCTGCGCGGTCGTCTTGTCGACTTCGCCACGCGCTTCGGCGAAGACGGCGGAGCGGATGCGGTCGCTGAAATTGTCTTCGCCGTCCGAGATGACGACGATGACGCGTCGATGTCGCCCCGGCGCGTTCGTCGCCAGATACTTCGACGCGCTCACCACCGAATCATAAAAGGCCGTCCCCGTCGAGATTTTGGCGGGCGGAATCGTCAACAGTTTCGACGCGGCCACGTCCGCCGACGCGAGCGCCTGAACCATCTGCGGCTTCTGTTCGATCGTAAAGACGGCGGCGCGGTCTATCGGCTTCAAAACCTGTTTCAAAAAACGTGCGGCTGACTGCTGCTCGAACTCGAAGCGTTCGCTGACGCTGCTCGAAACGTCGAACAACAGCGCGATGTCGAGCGGGACTTGATCCGCGTCGCCGACCTGCGCGACTTCCTGCGCGCGGCCTTCCTCTTCCAAACGGAAATCGGTCGTCGTCAAACCCGGCACCGGGTCGCCCTGCGGACTCGTCACCGACACCGGCACGACGACCAGATTCGACGTAACGCTAATAACTTCGTCGTCGTCGATGAGTTCCGACGACGACGACGAGGGCGACGCTTCCGGCGGCGGCGGCGGCTGTTGCGGCTGTTGCGGCGT
>JBGTHJ010000233.1:0-7320 GCA_041746175.1 Pyrinomonadaceae bacterium | reverse complement strand
TGGTGTCTCGCTTATTTCGAGATGCTGGCGCGCGACCGCGAACGACTTGGGGAAGCGCGCGGGCGGACGAACGTCATGCCGCTCGGTTCGGCGGCGCTGGCCGGGACGAGCTACGCGATTGACCGCGCGGGGGTCGCGCGGCTGCTCGGCTTCGAGTCGGTTTCGCGCAACAGTCTCGACGCCGTCAGCGACCGCGATTTCTGCATCGAGTTTGCGTCCGCCGCGAGTCTCATCATGGCGCACCTGTCGCGGCTCGCCGAAGACATCATCAACTATTCGACGACCGAGTTTGGCTTTCTCGAACTCGGCGACGCGGTGGCGACCGGGTCGAGCCTGATGCCGCAGAAGAAGAACCCGGACGCGATGGAACTCGTACGCGGCAAAGCGGCGCGCGTCTTCGGGCGCGCGGCGTCGCTGCTCGCGCTGGTCAAAGGGTTGCCGCTCGCCTACAACAAGGATTTGCAGGAGGACAAGGAAGCGGTCTTCGATGTCGCCGACACGATCAGCGCTTCGCTCGAAGTGACCGCGACGGTGCTCGCCAACGTGCGTCTGCGTGAAGACCGCGCCCGCGCGGCGGCGACGCGCGGCTACATGAACGCGACGGAGTTGGCCGATTATCTCGTGCGGCGCGGGTTGCCGTTTCGCGCGGCTCACGAAGCGGTCGGGCGGTTGGTGCTCCGCGCCATCGAGCGCGGCGTCGAATTGCACGAACTGACGCTCGAAGAGTTTCGCTCATTCTCGACGCTCGTCGAAGAAGACGTATACCCGGCGCTATCGCTCGAGCAAACGCTCGCCTCAAAGTCGCAGACGGGCGGGACTTCACCCGCGCGGGTCGCGGAAGCGCTCGCCGCCGCGCGTGCCTCTTTAGCCGACGAGAAAACGGAAGCTGTGAAGGGGAGAAGACTGGAAGATTATAGCGAGTCGCAATGAAATGTCGCACCCAAAAGAGGGGCGCCGCCCGGAAGCGCAAAGCCCTCCGGCTCGCTATTGAGCGTTCGCCGAACGCGCATACTTGCAGCGTGCATGGGGGGCACGCTTGCCGGCGGGACGCTGGCGCTCCCAGCCCTCACCCATTTGCAAAGCACGATAAAGCGGAAAAACCGCGCGCCCAAATCCTATCGCTTGTCCTACCTTCGCGTCCTTGCCGCCAACAACGTGCTTCCCTAAATTCCGGGCATCTCTAATTTTAATATTTCAAAGGGGCGGGATTATTCGCCGAGGTAGGCTTCTTTGATGCGCGGATCGGCGGCGAGGTCTTTCGACGCGCCTTCCATGACGATCTGGCCGGTTTCGAGGACGTAGGCGCGGTCTGAGTGTTTGAGCGCGGCGTGCGCGTTCTGTTCGACGAGCAGGATGGTCGTACCCTTGCTGCGGATATCTTCGACGGCTTCAAAGATGGTGTGGACGACGAGCGGGGCGAGACCGAGCGAGGGTTCATCGAGCAGCAGCAGGCGCGGGCGCGACATCAGCGCGCGTCCCATCGCGAGCATCTGTTGTTCGCCGCCGGAAAGCGTCCCGGCCTTTTGCGACTCGCGTTCTTTGAGGCGCGGAAACATCGTGAAGGCGCGTTCCATGTCTTCGGCGATCTCGCGCTTGTTGGTTTTGAGATACGCGCCCATCTGCAAATTTTCGCGCACCGAGAGGTTGGCGAAGACGCCGCGACCTTCGGGCGACATCGAGATGCCGCGCGCGACGAGTTTGTGCGTCGGCGTGCCGCTGATGTCGTCGTCCTCGAAGACGACGCGACCGATGCGCGGCGTGAGCAGCCCGGTGATGGTGCGCAAGGTCGTCGTTTTGCCCGCGCCGTTCGCGCCGATCAGCGTTACGACTTCGCCCCGTTCGACGCGCATCGACACGCCCTTCAACGCTTCAATCGCGCCGTAATTCACCGAGATATTTTCGAGGGTAAGCATAAAAAAATTTACTCATCCGGCCATTGATTCATTGATTAGACGAGCGAAAGAGATGGTGAATCAATCGCCGAGATAGGCTTCGATGACCTTCGGGTCGTTCTTGATCTCTTCGGGCAGACCGAGCGCGATGGACTTGCCGTAGTCAACGACCTGAATGCGCTCGCAGACGCCCATCACGACTTTCATGTTGTGTTCGACGAGCAGGATGGTGAGACCGAACCGGTCTCGAATCTGGCGTATCAAGTCCATCAGATCGACCGCTTCCGCCGGATTCATGCCCGCCGCCGGTTCATCGAGCAAGAGCAGTTTGGGGCGCGTCGCGAGCGCGCGGACGATCTCCAAACGTCGCTGGTTGCCGTAGGGCAAGCTCGTGCCGCCTTCGTGTTGAAAACGCTCAAGGTCGAAAATTCCGAGCAGTTCGAGACACAGTTCGCGGTGCTCGCGTTCGTCGCGCTCGAAACGCGGGGTGCGCAGCACGGCGTCGGCGAGCGACTGGCGGCAGTGGATATGACAGGCCGTCATTACGTTGTCGAGCACGGTCATGCTCGGAAACAGGCGGATGTTCTGGAACGTGCGCGAGACGCCGCGCCCCGCAATCTCGTAGGGATGCTGGCCGTCGATACGTTCGCCTTGAAAAGTTATCGCGCCCGACGTTGGTTTATAAACTCCGGTGAGAAGGTTGAAGATGGTCGTTTTGCCCGCGCCGTTGGGGCCGATGAGACCGTAGATTTCGCCCTCGCGGACGGTCATGTCCAACTCGTTGACCGCGACCAGACCGCCGAAACGAATCGTGCATTTTTCGGTTTGGAGTATCGTCGATTTGGCGGCGGGCGTCGCGGTCGATGCGCCGGATGCGCCGTTGGATGTCGTCGTCATCGCGGCGTTCCCTCCTTGCTCGTGGGATCGTTGCTTGTGCCGTCGCGGTCGCCGAGCGTCGCCTTCTCAACCGATGGCTTGTCGCGCGTGTCTTCCGCCGTAATCTCTTCGGCTTCGGTGCGCGACTTGTTGCGGCGGCGGGTGCGCCAGCCCTTGAACGGGTCGATGTTGCCGAGAAGTCCCTGCGGTCGGGTAATCATCAGGATGATGAGCAACAGCGAGTAGATGACCATCCGATATTCGGCGAACCCGCGCAGGACTTCGGGCAGCACCGTCAGCAGAATCGCGCCGAGTATCGAGCCGATGATCGAACCCAGACCGCCGAGAATCACCATGATGAGAATCTCGATGGACTTGAGAAACTCGAACGACTTCGGATTCAGGTAGCCGTCGAAGTGTGCGAGCAGGACGCCGCCCGCGCCCGCCAACGACGATGAGATGACGAAGGCCATCACCTTGTAGCGCGTCGTGTTGATGCCCATCGCTTCCGCCGCGAGTTCGTCTTCGCGGATGGAAATGAGCGCGCGACCGATGGCCGAGTTGACGATGTTGTAAACGATGACGATCGTCGCGACTGCGATCAGGAAAATCCAGAAGAAGCTTTTGACGATGGGGATGCCGCTATAGCCGCGCGCCCCGCCGACGGCGTCGATGTTGTTGAGCAGCACGACGATGATTTGTCCGAAGCCGAGCGTGACGATGGCGAGGTAATCGCCTTTGAGCCTGAGCGACGGCACGCCGACGATAAGTCCGGCGATGGCGGCGGCGAGCATCCCGATGAGCGTTGCGAGCGAAAACTCGACGAGCGAACCCAGCGCCCCGCCCCCCAATCCCGCCGCCAGACGCTCACCGTAGTTCACCGTAAAGTAGGCGGACGAATACGCGCCGACCGCCATAAATCCGGCGTGCCCGATGGAGAATTGCCCCGTGAAGCCGTTGATCAAGTTCAACGATACGGCGAGCGTAATCGCGATGCCCGCGAGCATGATGATGCGGCTGACGTACGGGTCGATCGTGCCGAGATTGAACAGGAAATCCAGCCCGAACAAGACCGCGAGCGCGATGAGAGCGAAGACGAGATTACGCACAGTGCGAGACATATAAATTCGAGGAGTCAGGGGTCGGAGGTTCAGGGGGTCAGGATAATAAAAGGCGATCTTTTATCTTTCGACTCCCGGATTCCGGTTCCTGAATGCCGCTTTTCATCCTTAGACTTTTTCCTGCGCGACCGAACCCAACAGACCGGAGGGACGGAAGAGAAGCACCAGAATCAGAATTGCGAAGGCGACGGCATCGCGGTAGGTCGGGTCGCCGTAGCCGACGATCATCGTTTCGGTGATGCCGATGAGCAGCCCGCCCAAGACCGCGCCCGGAATGTTGCCGATCCCGCCGAGCACCGCCGCAACGAACGCTTTGAGTCCGACGAGGATGCCCATCAGCGGGTCGATCTTCGGGATGCGAATCGCGACGAGCACCCCGGCGGCGGCGGCCAACGCCGAGCCGAGCGCAAACGTGAACATGATGATGCGGTCGGTGTTGATGCCCATCAGCTTCGCCGATTGCAGGTTGAACGACACGGCGCGCATCGCCGTCCCGGCCTTCGTCCGGTAGACGATCAGTTGCAGCGCGACCATCAGAATCAACGCGATGACGAGCACGATCAGGTCTTGATTGGTGATGACCGCGCCGCCCGGCAATTCGATGTTGCGGCTGGCGATCAACTGCGGAAAGAATTTCGGGTCGGCTCCGAAGACGACCTGCCCGCCGTTTTCCAACAACAGCGAAACGCCGATGGCGGTAATCAACGCGGTCAGACGCGAATATTTGCGGACGGGGCGATACGCGAACCGTTCGATGACGACACCGAACAACGCGCAAATCACCATCGCCAAAAGCATCACGACGAGCGCGGTGACGAGCGAAGGTTCCATGATGCCGCCGCCGAGCAACCCCTTCGAGAGCAGACGCCCGAAGGCATTGGCTTCGGGGTTGTTCATCAGGGCTTGCGCGGCGCGCACGCCGATGCCGTTGGCGAGGTAGTAGCCCATGAACGCGCCGACCATGTAGATGTCGCCGTGTGCGAAGTTGATGAGCTTCAGCACGCCGTAAACCATCGTGTAGCCGAGCGCGATGAGCGCGTAAATCGCTCCGAGCGAGATGCCGTTGATAAGCTGTTGAAGAAACGTGCTCATGCTTGTGAGATGGATTTTGATAAACCGCGTCGGAGACGATCGGCGGTTCTGAGTTCCGAACGAGCCGCCGGGAGATTTTTTGCAAACCGCCCGGCGGCTCGAACAAGTTTCGCGGCGCGTCGGTCGCAAGAAGCCGCCGACGCGCCACGCTCGACTTACGGCGTCGCGTTGGTGTTAGCAGCGTTGCGATTGGTCGTCGCGCTGTTGGTGTTCGATGCGGGCGACGCTCCGGCGGCAGGCGATGCCCCCGTCGCAGGTGACGCGGAAGGCGATGCTTCGGTCGCGGGTGATGCTCCGGCGGCAGGCGAGGCTCCGGTGGCGGGCATCAACGTGCCCTCCGGGGAAACGCGCCCGCCGACTTCGTATTTGCCGTTTGCGCCGATTTTAATCATCACGATCGGCTTGATGGCGTTGCGCTGGTCGTTGAAGGTGACCGTGCCGGTGACGCCGGGGAAGGCTTGCGTCTGCGCGAGCGCGTCGCGAATCGCGGTGCCGTCGAGCGAGCCTGCACGACGGATGGCGTCGAACATGATGTTCGCGGCATCGTAGGCGGTGGCGGCGAGCGCGTCGGGCGTCATGCCGTAGCGCGTCTTATAGTCGCTGACGAACTTCTGCACCTTCGGGTCAGGGTCGTCAACCGAATAGTGGTTCGAGAAGTATGAACCTTCGAGCGACGTGCCGCCGATTTCGTAGAGACGTTGCGAGTCCCAACCGTCGCCGCCGACGAGCGGGGCGTTGATCCCTTTTTGCTTCGCCTGTTTCGCAATCAGACCGACCTCGCCGTAGTAGCCGGGGACGAAAATCACGTCGGGGTTGGTGACTTTGATCGAGGTCAGCTGGGCGTTGAAATCAGAATCGCCTTCGCTGTAGCTCTGTTCGATGACGATTTCCCCGCCCGCTTTGGTGAAGGCTTCGCCGATGAACTTTTGCAGCCCGACCGAGTAGTCATTCTTTTTATCGACGAGAATCGCGGCGCGCTTGGCCTTCAAATCGTTGGCGGCAAACTGCGCGATGGCCGCGCCCTGAACGGGGTCTGTAAAGCAACTGCGGAAAATGAAATTGCCTTTTTGCGTCACCTCCGGATTGGTTGACGACGGCGTGAGCATCGGGATTTTGGCGTTCTGCGCAATCGGCGCGGCGGCTATCGAACGCGAACTGGCGACCTCGCCGAGAATCGCGTTGACGCGGTCTTGCGTCACGAACTTGGTGACGATGGTCGCGGCTTCGGCGGCGTCCGACCGATCATCCTGCACGAGCAGTTCGACCATCTTGCCGTTGATGCCACCCTTCGAGTTGATTTCGTCGGCGGCCATTTTGATGCCGTTGGTTGAAGAGATGCCGAACTGCGCGGTGCTGCCGGTGAGCGACATGAAGACGCCGATTCTCACTTTGTCGCCGCCCGCGCCGCCGCCGTTGTTGTTGACGCAACCGCTGAGGGAAAGTCCCGCCGTCAGCAGCAAAGTGATGGTGAGCGATGCAAATTTACTCATGCTGATTTTCGCGATTCGGGCGGTCTCACAAACGCCGCCGCCCGCGCTCCTTTCAAGTTAAAGGTTCGGGCGGCAACGATCAACCGGGTGAGCGCCCGCGCGAGTTCAGTTTCGGTCAAGTTAGTGCTCAGGGGATACGTGATATTCATCGCGTAAAAGAGTGGCGGAATAATACGCGATTCGCGCCGTTTTGCAAAACCATTCGTCCGCCCCGGCAGGCGCCCCGCGCGATTCGTCGCCGCCCGGATGACGAGCATCTCGCGGCGCGACCGAATACTGCTCGCTGGCTGCAAGGGGTAATGCGCACGCGCATTATACCGATTTGCCGCTCCGTGTCGAGCATCAATAGATTTAGCGGCACGCGCGAGCGTTCAGCGGTTAAGCCCATCCGCTATCTTTTACCGCGCACTGGTTGAAGGCGCGCGGCGCAGCGTTCGCGTCTCACGCACATGCGGCACGGTGTTTGCGATTATCCGTGTATGAAGCGTTTTTGAGACGCGAAATGGTACACCGGCGCACCGAATGAAACTGGTTCAACGCGCCGCTCATACAACAAATTTCAGGGGAGGGTTTAAGAGATGGCAGATACAATGGGTACATCAACCGGACGGTCACGCAGAGTCAACGGATTATTTAAAGACAGGGACAGCGCGGAGAGCGCGTATCGGTCTTTGAAAGATCGTGGCTACGGTGATGAGGATGTCAACTTGATGATGTCTGACGATACGCGCGACCGTTATTTCAAGAACGATGCACGCGACACCGAACTCGGCGATAAGGCTCTCGAAGGCGCGGGCGTCGGTTCGGCCATCGGCGGCACGGTCGGCGCGGTGCTCGCCGCGATTGCGG
>JBGTHJ010000232.1:0-8607 GCA_041746175.1 Pyrinomonadaceae bacterium | reverse complement strand
GTCGGCAACCTGCGCGCGTTCGTCGCGGCGGGCGGCACGCTCGTCTGCTTCGACGCTTCGACCGAACTCGCCATCAAGCAGTTTAGTCTTCCGCTGCGCAACGTCCTCGAAGGCGTCAAGACGTCGGAGTTTTACGGGCCGGGTTCCATCGTCCGCCTCGACGTAGACACCGCGCACCCGCTCGCTCGCGGACTCCAACGCGCGACCGACGCCTACTTCATCAACAGTCGCGCCTTTGAAGTGACCGACCCCGCGCGCGTCCGCGTCGTCGCGCGCTACGCCGAACGCGACGCGCTCCGCTCCGGTTGGCTGCTCGGCGAAAAACTTATCGCGGGCAAAATCGCGCTCGCCGAAGTCGCATACGAACGCGGGCGCATCATCCTCTTCGCCTTCCGCCCGCAACACCGCGCCCAAACGTGGGGCACGTTTCCCTTCGTCTTCAACGCCCTGAATCGAGAAGAATAAAAAAGGAATCAGGAATCAGGAGTCAGAATAAAGGCGCGTCGCTGACGGCTTAATTCTGACTCCTGATTCCTGACTTCTTCATCCGGGGGCATCTAAAACTCGTTCGGCGCATCAAAGAAGTCGTCAGATGCCTCTGTCGCCTCGTCGGTTTGGTTTTCGCGTCTCGCCCGTAGGGAGTTCACAAATCATGAGAGAATTTACCGCCTTCGTATTGCTCCTCTCCCTTTTAATTTCCGCGCAGATTTCGACCGGCGCGCAGTCACGCGCGCGGCGCGTCGGCAACAATCCGCCGTCGTCTTCAAAGACGACGCCCGGCAGCGAGCGGACATCCGCCGAGCCTGCGCCACAATCGCCCGACACGGTTTCCGAAGAGGTCGGCGACGACGGCGTGGTGCGCGTCAACACGACGCTGGTGACGATTCCGGTGAGCATCGTTGACCGCGACGGCAGATTCATCCCGAATCTTCGCAAAGAAGATTTCCGCATCTTTGAAGACGGCGTCGAGCAGCAGGTCGCTTACTTCGCGACCGTCGATCAGCCGTTCACCGTCGCGCTGGTGCTCGACACGAGCGGATCGACGCGCTTCAAAATCGAAGACATGCAGGATGCCGCCATCGCCTTTCTCGACGAACTGCGACCCGCCGACCGCGTTCTCGTCGTCTCGTTCGACGGCGACTACCGCGTCCACGCCGAAGCGACCAACGACCGCTACGTCCTCCGCGACGCCATCCGTCGCACACGCACCGGCGGCAACACGCGGCTCTACGATGCGGTTGATTTCGTCATCAAGCAGCGCCTGAACCGCATCGACGGACGCAAGGCCATCGTGCTTTTCACCGACGGCGTTGACACCGACAGCAAGCGCGCCTCCTACGACAGCACCGTCCGCGAAGCCGAAGAACTCGATGCCAGCATCTATCCGATTCAATACGATACTTACGACGCCAATCAGGGTGGTGGTGGTGGGTGGCCGGGCGCGGGCGGCGGGCGGCCTTCGATTAGGATCGGGCCGATTACGATTCCGATTCCCGCACCGGGCGGCGGCGCGGGTGGTGGTGGTGGTGGTGGTGGGGGTGGTCGCGGCGGCGGCGGTTCGAGTCGCGGAGAGTACCAGCGCGCCGGGGCATATCTGCGCGACCTCGCGCAAAAGAGCGGCGGGCGGCTGCAACAGGCCAACGACGTGCGCTACCTGTCCAACGCCTTCACGACGATTGCCGAAGAACTCAGACGCCAGTACAGCCTCGGTTACTACCCCAAGCGACAGACGCAGGAAGCGGCGCGTCGTCAAATCAGGGTGCGCGTCAACCGTCCCAATCTCGCCGTTCGCGCCCGCGACAGTTACATCTACAAACCCTCGAACGGCACGCCACAGACGACCGCACAAGATAGCCAGAACACATCCGCGCCCCCCGAAATCCGCACCCGCCGACCCTTCGACGGAAGCCGTTGAAAAAGCGGCGTCGCGTGGCCGGCGGGCTTGAAGACATGCCAAACAAACGCAGAGGCTGGAAGCCCGGGGGCGAGCGTAAAACACTTACCGGCCCCGAGTCTCCAGCCTCAAACTTTTCGTCCCAAACCACCGGTGTCGCTGCCTGCCGCCTCAGACGACTGTGCCGTCCGTAATCGTCGCGTTCTTCGGGACGATGATGATGCGGTCGCGGATGTAGTAGCTGCCGTCGGGCGCGTCGAACTCCTCGACGCCCGCATCGTTGACCAGCCGCACCCCCGCCCCGATGCGCGCGTTCTTGTCGACGATGGCGCGCCGGATCACGCTCCCCTCGCCCACACCGATGCGCGGTTTTCCCTCTCCGGTCTCGACGCGCATCTCTTCGATGGTTTGATAGTAATCCGAGCCCATCAGATATGAATCTTCGATGTACGCGCCGTGGTCGATGCGACTGCGCAGCCCGATTACCGACCGTTCGATCTTCGCGCGGTTGATGATGCACCCCTCGCTGATGATTGAATCTCGCACCTCGCAGTTGTGCAACTTCGACGGCGGCAGATACCTCGCACGCGTGTAGATGGGAGCCTCCGTGTCGAAGAAGTTGAACTTCGGCAAGAGCGCGGTCATGTCGAGATTCGCCGCGTGAAAAGCCGAGATCGTCCCGATATCTTCCCAGTAATCGTTGAAGAGATGAGCCTGCACGTTACAGCACTCGATGGCCGCCGGAATCACCTCGCGCCCGAAATCGACCCACGACGGATTTTCCGACAACAGCCTCTCAACCAGCCCATACTTGAAAACGTAAATCCCCATCGACGCCAGAAACGGTCGCTCCTCAGCCTCCTCCGCGCTCAACCCGAACGACTGCGTGTCGACACGCATTTCCTCCAACGCCTCGCCCTTCGGCTTCTCGCGAAATTCCGTGATAAGCCCCGTCGCGTCTGCCTTCAACAACCCGAACTCCTCCGCCGCCTGCCGCCCGCGCGGGCACACGGAAACCGTCACGTCGGCGTCGGTCTCGAAATGGCGCGCGAGAAACTCGCGATAGTCCATCCGGTAAAGATGGTCGCCGGAGAGAATCAGCAGCGTGTCGATGCCCCAGTCGCTGATGTGGGGCAAGACTTGACGGACGGCGTCGGCGGTGCCTTGAAACCACTGCGGGCTTTCGGGCGTCTGTTCGGCGGCGAGGATTTCGACGAAGCCGTCCGAGAATTGCGTGAAGCGATAGGTGCGCGCGATGTGTCGATTGAGCGAGGCGGAGTTGTACTGTGTCAGCACGAAGATTTTATCGACATCCGAGTTGATGCAGTTCGAGATGGGAATATCGACGAGCCTGTATTTCGCGCCGAGGGGGACGGCGGGTTTCGAGCGTCGCTGCGTCAGCGGAAAGAGGCGCGAGCCTGCGCCGCCACCGAGAATCACCGCGAGGATGTTGCCTTTTGCTTTCATCATTGCTCTCCAACATGTCTGCCGGATGGTTAGGGCGCGACGAGCATAGACGCAACCCCCCGCGCCTTACAAGGAGATTTCCAAAGAAAGCGGAAGGACATTTGGAAAAGCGAAAGGCAAAAGTTCAGAAAGCGGAAACTTTCCATCCTTTTGCCTTGTGCCCGTTTGCTTTTGACTTCAGTAGGCGTTAGCGGTTGCCGTCGCCGGTCGTGTGCCGGCCGCTTCCTGAGCGATTTTGACGCCGACGCTCGCCCCGATCCGCGTCGCGCCCGCTTCGACCATTTGCCGTGCGTCGGTCAACCCCTTGACGCCGCCCGAAGCCTTGACGCCCATCTCCGCGCCCACCGTCCGCCGCATCAACGCGATGTCGGCGACGGTCGCGCCGCCTTTGGAAAAACCCGTCGAAGTTTTGACGAAGTCCGCGCCCGCGCGCTTCGCCGCCAGACACGCGCGCACCTTCTCTTCATCCGTCAGCAGGGCGGTTTCGATAATCACCTTGCATAGCACTCCATGCTCGTGCGCCGCCTCGGCCACCGAACGGATGTCGTGTTCGACGGCGCAATCGTCGCCGCTCTTGAGCGCGCCGACGTTTATAACCATATCGACCTCACGCGCGCCGTCTAAAATCACCCGCCGCGTCTCGTACGCCTTCACGTCGGCGAGCGTCGCGCCCAACGGAAACCCGATCACGGTGCACACCGGCACGTTCGTCCCGCGCAGGTTGCACGCCGCCGCGCGCACCCACGTCGGATTGACGCAGACCGACGCGAAACGGAACTGCGCCGCCTCCGCGCACAGACGCTCGATGTCTTTATCGCTCGCCTCCGGCTTTAACAACGTGTGGTCAACGAGGCTCGCCCAATCGCGCGCCGTCGCCGCCTCGCCGAGCGCCAGCCCGATACGCGCCGCCCCCGCATCCACCACCCGTTGCATCCGCTCAGGACACCGGTTGAAACACTCCGACGCGCACCCGCACATCGCCGATTGCCCTTCCGCGTCGCCGTTCAGACGCGCGACGATGACATCCGTAATCTGCTCGACGAGCCGTTCCAAATCTCCGTTTTGTGGATAAGCCATGATGGAAGTTTATCACCTGTACTGTCTTTCAACCGCTTCGATTTTGGCGACACGCTTTTTGTGTCTGTCCTCGGTTATTTCGGTCGCGAGCCAGACGCCGACGATAGCGCGCATGTCAGCGTCGGTAATCGTGCCGCTGCCGAGCGTGAGGACGTTGGCGTCGTTGTGCTCGCGTGAATTTTGGGCGACCTTGACGGAGTAGCAAGCGGCGGCGCGCACGCCGGGGACTTTGTTGGCCGTCATCGCCGAGCCGACCCCCGCACCGTCGATGATGATGCCGAGGTCGGCGGAGTTTTCCGCGACGGCGCGGGCGACGGCGTGCGCGAAGTCGGGGTAATCGACGGCGTCGGTCGCGGAGTGCGTGCCAAAGTCGCGCGCGGTGTGGCCGAGTTCGGCGAGAAGCCTTTTGACTTCCTCTTTCATCTTGTAGCCGCCGTGATCCGCGCCGACGGCGACGATTTTTTGCCGGCGCGAGCCGCGACGGGGCACGCGCCGGAGGAGTTCGATGCGGCGTTCGCGCACGATGTCGGCGGCGAGCGGCGTCAGACGCGCGCCTTCGGCGATGCGCAAACGCGCCCCCGCTTCCAACCCGCGCACGTCGTCTTCGGTGATGATCGTCTTGGAGGATTCGTCGTGCAGCGGGGGGGCGTCGTCTTCGCGCTTCGCGGCGTGCGCGGTCAGCGGCGGCGAATTGACGGGAGCGGAACTATCCACCGGTTCGTCGGCGGGGAGTGCGTTCGCCAGCACGTCGCGAACGAGCGCGCGGACACGGTCGCGGGTTGATTGTTCGTCTGCCATGAAATTTAGACTTTCGAGGTCGGATGTCGGGCGCTATAAAACCGCGCCGGAGGGATAGCTGCCGATCTCTCGCTGAACTTCTGACACCCGACATCCGACATCTGTTATCAAACATTGACCTGACGGATAAAGCTCTCTTAGTATGTCGTACGACGCGCCGCGCGAGCAAACGTCAGCAATCAAATCATCAATCCGACGGTTCATCGATTCAAGGATATTTTTCGTTTCTTCATCGAATCGATGCGCCGTCGAGTCAGTCAACAGTTCGTTCTCTATCTGGAGTCGATAAGTGTCTTCTTCTTCCGCCCGCCCCATCTCGGAGTTCGGCAATCCGAACCTCGAACCGCTGTTCACCGCCGAACAGATTCAGACGCGCATCGGCGAACTCGGCGCGGAGATCGCGCGCGATTACGCGGGACGCAACCCGCTGCTGATCGGCATCCTCAAGGGCGCGTTTATTTTTCTGAGCGATCTGGTGCGCGCCACCGACCTTCGGCTCGGCGTCGAGTTCATGGCGATTTCCAGCTACGGCTCATCGACGCGCACGTCGGGCGAGGTGCGCATCGTCAAAGACCTCGGCGTGCCGATTGAGGGACGCGACATCCTCGTCGTCGAAGACATCGTCGACACCGGGTTGACCCTCTCCTATTTGTTGCCGAACCTTCACGCGCGCGGCGCGCAGAGCGTCAAACTCGCCGCCCTGCTCGACAAGTCCGAGCGGCGCGAGCGCGAAGTCGAGATCGATTATCTCGGCTTCAAAATCCCCGATGCCTTCGTCGTCGGCTACGGTCTGGACTTCGCCGAACGCTACCGCAACCTTCCCTACATCGCTGTGCTGAAAGACCCGGACGCATAAATCGTGACGGGCGACAGGTGACAATGACAGGTGACAAGGAGAAGCGATTGTTTTCAGCTTCTTCATGTCACCTGTCATCCGTTACGTCGCTCAAAAAGCTCGCGCCCGCGCTCAGTTTCAAACCGAAGTTGTCGGCGATGGTCTGGCCGATGTCGGCGAGCGAGTCGCGGATACCGAGATCGACGCCCGCGCGTGCTCGCTTGCCGTAAGCGATGAGCGGAGCGTACTCGCGCGTGTGGTCGGTGCCGGGGAAGGTCGGGTCGTTGCCGTGATCGGCGGTGATGATGAAGAGGTCGCGTTCGCGCATCGCGGCTTCGATTTCGGGGAGGCGCACGTCGAAATGTTCGAGCGCGCGGGCGTAGCCTTCAACGTCGCGGCGGTGTCCGTAAAGCATGTCGAAATCGACGAGGTTCGAGAAGATGAGTCCGCGCGAGTCATCGCTGAGCGCGCGAATCGTCTGGTCGATTGACTGGTCGTTGTTCTTGGCGGAGAGGTCTTGCGTGACGCCGAGCGCGTCGTAAATCGAGGCGACTTTGCCGACCGCGACGACATCGAGTCCGGCTTCGGAGAGCGTCGGCAGGAGGTTTTCGCGCGGCGGCGGGACGGCGTAGTCGTGACGGTTTTCGGTGCGGCGGAACGCGCCCGCCGCGCCCTCGAACGGACGCGCGATAACGCGCCCGACTTCGTGTCGCCCGCGCAGAATCGCCCGCGCCTTTTCGCAAATCTCATACAGCCGCGCGACCGGAATCACGCCTTCGTGCGCCGCGATTTGAAAGACCGAATCGGCGGAGGTATAGACAATCGGCTTGCCGGTGCGCACGTGCTCCGCGCCGAGGTCTTTGATAATTTCGGTGCCGGAGGCGGGCATGTTGCCGAGGATGCCGGGCACGCCCGTCTCCGCGATGAAACGCTCGATGACCTCGGGCGGAAAGCCTTCGGGGTAGGTCGGGAAGGCTTCGTCGAGAATTATCCCGGCCATCTCCCAGTGCCCCGTCGTCGTGTCCTTGCCGTTCGAGCGCAGCGCGCAACGCCCGTAAGCCGAGCGTGGCGACCCGACCGGCGGAACGCCTTCGAGCGGACGGATGTTTCCCAGTCCGTGCGCCGCAAGGTTAGGCAGACGCACCGTCCGCGATTCGAGAATGTGGCCGACCGTGTCCGAACCCGCGTCGCCCCATTTGTCTGCGTCGGGCATCTCGCCCATCCCTAAACTGTCGAGCACGATCAACACGATGCGCTCGAATGCCTCGCCGTTATGATTCATCAAATTCCTCATCGTTTGGAGTCGGTAGTCAGAACAAAAATCGGGGGGTGTTCTCGTTTCGTGCTGGCTCCTGAGTTGTATCTTCTGTTTCAAGAACTCGGCGCTTGATAGCCTTCGCGGGCGCGCACCTGTGCGTCTTTGACGCCTTTGACCTGAACGCGAATTTCACGGAAGCGACCGTCGCGCGTTTTGTTGGTCGGGTAATAGCCGAGACTGTACTGGGTGCCGATTTCGGCGGCGACCTGCGCGAAGGCGGTGCGCGCCGCGCGGAGGTCGCCGACGGGGAAAGTTTTGCCGCCGGAATTGCGCGCCAGTTCGTTCATCTCCTGCCGCGCGAGCGTGTAGAGTGTGCGGCTGATATGCATCCGCTCGAAGGGACCGAGACGGCAAAAGTTGCCGTAGTCGGCGGCGTCTGTGCGCGGGGCGAAGACCCTTCGATAGCGTTGGAGTTGGGCGCGCGACAGACGGAGCGTGCCATAGTCGGCGCAGTCCTGCATGAGCCGTTCTTCGACGTAATCCTCGGTGTTGACCTGAATAAAATAACAGACGATGCCCACGCGTTTGAGACGTTCACGGGCATCGGAAAAATCCGCGACGCTGGTCGAATCGACGCCATCGGTGAGCGCGACGAGCGCACGCCGTCCGCGCACCTCGGCGCGCGGCGCGCCCCCGAAAACTTCTTTCGCGACACGCTCAAGACCGTCGTAAAAGGGCGTGCCGTTGCTCGTGCCGATGGCTTCGAGGGCTTCACGCAAACGCTCTCGGTCGCTCGTCAAGCGCGTTTTGACTTCGACGGTGGCGAGGTCGTCCGTGCCTGCCTGTGCGGTGTTGAAGGCGACGAGGGCGACGCGGTCGCCGGGTCTGAGAGCCTCGATGAAGTCGTGCGCGGCGCGACGAATCAAGCCGACTTCGGCGCGCGTCGAGCCGGAAGTGTCGAGCAGCAACGTGACCTCGAACGGCGCTTCGGTGGTCGCAAAGTTGGCGATGCGTTGCGGGCTGCCGTCCTCGAAGAGGTTGAAGTTTTCCGCGCGCAGCCCCGTCAGCGGACGCCCCTGACTATCGGTGACGACCGCCGGAACCGACACCAGTTGCGTATCGACGCGAACCACCGTGTCCTCGTCAATCTCGTCGCCGACCTGTGGCGACGCCGGCACGCGCTGCTGTTGTGGCGGCTTCGTCGCCGGCGTCGGCGTCGGGGCGGCTGTCCCGACGCGGCGCGGGCGTTGCTGGACGGCGGGCGGCATCGGCATTTGC
>JBGTHJ010000231.1:0-4124 GCA_041746175.1 Pyrinomonadaceae bacterium | reverse complement strand
TGACGCCGCGCCCGACACGAACTTCGACGGCTACAACTTCTGGCTCAACAAACTGAACCAGTTCAACGGCGACTTCCGCGCGGCGGAGATGGTCAGGGCGTTCATCACCTCGACCGAATACCGCGGACGCTTCGGTACGCCTTAACCAGCCCGTCGGTGGCTGATACAAAAAGACAGGGGCGGGAAACTTCCAGGTTTCCCGCCCCTGTCGTATCGGCTGTCTGTCTGTGCGCCGGAGAAAGCAAGAGGCAGACGACCCTCGCTATCGTCTGCCTCTCGACTCAACTTGTCTTACCTGCAAAGGGGGACAAGCGAGATGTCGAACTATAGACCCAACTATAAATTTTGACAAATGAATTTTTGACCCCACGTTAGATTTTTTTTCGTCCCCGAAAGCAATACTTTTTTTTCACATCTAAGAGATGCCGGGAGGCTTCTAAAGTTCGCTCTGCATTGGGTGTGACAGGCACGCTCGCGGGCTGCGACCCGCCGCCGAAAAGGTTATACTGTCATCGGTGACCCAATAGTTTACAGATTGATTTTCAGACAACGGGAACGGACGTTTGCCGCTGCCATAATTCAGGAGCTAAAAAGATGCCCAAGATTGATAACATCGAAGAGACGCCGAATCCGAACGCCGTTAAGTTCGTCCTCAAAGAGCCGCTGACGAACGGCACGACGCGCTCTTTTCACAACGCCGCCGAAGCTGCCGACGACCCGCTCGGCAAGTCGCTGTTCGAGGTCGGCGAGGTCGTCTCCGTCTTCTACATGGATCGCATGATTACCATCGAGAAAGAGGACATGGCGGATTGGGACGACCTTTTGCCACGACTCGCCGTGCCGATTCGCGCCGCCGAATCGACCACCGCCAATGGCGCGGGCGCGCCCGCATCTTCTCCGGCGGCGCAGGGCGTCGGGGGCGCGCTCGGCGCATTGATGAGCGACGACCCGCGACTGCTACAGATCAACCAGATTCTCGACGAACGGATTCGCCCCGCGCTCGCGGGCGACGGCGGTTGGCTCGAAGTCATCAGCCTGAAAGAAGACACGCTGACCATCAAGTATCAGGGCGCGTGCGGCAGTTGTCCGAGTTCGCTCTCCGGGACGCTAATGGCAATCGAGGGCATGATCAAACAGGAAGTCGATCCCGAAATCGAAGTCGTCGCGGTCTAACCACTCCCCTTTCTAGCCAGCGAGATGCGCCGCGCGGTCATGTTGCCCGCGCGGCGCATCCGTCTTCCGGCACAGCCTTTTCTTTACCGGGACATCAAAGCCGGGGCTTTGTCTTGCCCCGTCTGCGGCTTCTTCATATTTGACAAAGGTTTTGGAACCGCCCCGGCGGAGCGGGCGTATACCATTCGACTCAATCCGTCGGAACAGTCCGGGGCGCGGCTTGCTGCTAGCCTGCTGGTTATCGCCACGACGCGCCGGTCATACCTCGAAACGCAGTCCTTCGCCAGATTCAGTGCACACATGAGGAGTGAGATGCCATGACACCACGTCGGCCAAGCGTCTACGTCGCGATGTTAATCTTCGTCGCGTTTCCCGTGATGGTTCAAGCGCAGCGACAACCCGCTCCGCCCGGAAAGACTAAGCCCGCTAAAACTTCGACGCCGCGCGCCGCGCCCGACCCGCTCGCTGAAGCGAAGCGCACAACGGCCATCGCGCTCGTCAACACGCTCGCCGACGACGCGCGCAACTTCCGCGACCCGCTGTTGCGCGCACGCATACAGGCGCGTGCCGCCGACGTGCTGTGGAACGTCGAACAGGAGAGAGCGCGCGGACTCTTCCGCCGGGCGTGGGACGCCGCCGAAACCGCCGACCGCGAGAACGACCGCCTCATGGAAGAGCAGATTCGCGCTCAACAGGCGGCGAACGGCCCCGTGGCGTTTCGCCCGTTTCCGAGTTTACGCGGAGAAGTGTTGCGGCTCGCGGCGAAGCGCGACCGCGCGCTCGGCGAAGAGTTTCTCAACTTGCTCGGCGAAGCGCGAAAGCAGGAAGCCGCCACGACGCCACCAGCCGACAACGCACCGCCGATCACGAACTCACGATCTGGTTTAGATGAGTTGCTGCCCGCCGTCACGCGTCGTCTGCGGCTCGCGCGCGGATTGCTCGACGACGGCGATGTCGAGCGCGCCATCCAATTCGCCGACCCCGCTCTGAACAGTGTCAACGATCTGGCGATA
Source organism: Pyrinomonadaceae bacterium (assembly GCA_041746175.1). GTDB lineage: Bacteria > Acidobacteriota > Blastocatellia > Pyrinomonadales > Pyrinomonadaceae > JBGTHJ01. The sequence goes on along the minus strand of JBGTHJ010000231.1, from coordinate 1,938 downwards.
GACTTTTTAAGTCGTCTGCGACCACTCGACGCCGCTGCCGCCGACCAGCGATACGCGGCCTTGCTCGCCGCCGTCGCGGGCGACCCGTCAGCCGACGCCAACACCGTCTCGCTGCTTTCGTCGTACGTCTTCTCCCCGGGCTTCTACATCACCTTCGCGACCGGGGGAGGCGCGAGTAGCCGACGGCTCGGCGAGCCGGTGCCGCCGCCCGACGACATCCCGCCCGCCCTGCGCGCGGCCTTCTTCCGCGCCGCCGCTTCCGTATTGCTGCGCCCCGTTCCGCCGCTCGATCAGGATCGTTCGACGAGCGGGCGCATGGGGACGTACATGGTCATCGCGCGCCTGCTGCCGCTCTTCGAGCAACACGCGCCTCAAAACGCCGCCGTGCTGCGCACCAAACTAAGTACGCTCACGCAAGACACGCCGGAGGACTTGCGCAACCCAAACAATAGCGCGTTCACGCGCGGGCTGACGCGCGGCGGAGGCGACGGACCGCGCGAGACGATTGACGAGTATTTAGACCGTCTCGATAAGGCGAAGACGGCGGCGGAGCGCGACGAGATTTATCTGAACGCGATGCAGGTGGCGATGCGCCGCGAGCCGTCGCGGGCGCGCGAACTCGCGGGCAAAATCGAAGACGGAGATTTGCGGCGGCAGGCGCTCGCCTATGTCGATTATGAATTATCGGAACGCGCGCTCGGCAGGAAGGATGCGGCAGAAGCTTTGCGCATCGCGCGCGGCGGCGAACTGACGACCATCCAACGCGTGTGGCTGCTGACGGAAGTCGCGCGCATCCTCGCGAAGTCGGAACCGGGACGCGCCACCGAACTGCTCGAAGAAGCGACCACCGAAGCGCGCCGCATCGACCCCGCCTCGCCCGAACGCCCCCGTGCGCTCGTCGCCATCGCGACGCATTTCGCCGGGATCGACCGCCCACGCGCGTGGGAAGCCGTAAGCGAAGCGGTCAAAGCCGCGAACGCGGCCAACGGCTTTACGGGCGAGGACGGCGGCATCGAAGTTCAGCTACAGTCGAAGCGGCAAGTCATCCGTTCGGGCAACGATATAGACAGTTTCAACCTCGCGGGCATCTTCGATCTGCTCACGGGCGAAGACCTCAACCGCGCCATCGAACTCGCAAAGAGTTTTGCGAACGAGTCGCCCCGCGCCGTCGCCGTGCTGACCATCGCGCGCGCCGTGCTCGACGGCAAGAAGCGCGAACCACCGCGCGGCGAAACTTTGCAGCGCGAGGTCGGCGTCCGCGACTGAGTTCGCGCCGCACGGTGAGAAAAGACGGCACGCGGGAGAGGCGGAGCCAAAGAAGCGTGAAAGGCGCCAGGAGCATGATCTCTCTTGGCGCCTTTTGGCATTTCTGCGTCTTGGCCTGTTGATGAGGCCGCCCTCTTCTCATGAATAGATGTTCATCGGGCGGGTCAGCAGCGCGACTGGGTCGGCGACGTTGAGGGCTTCACGAACGTAGAAGGCTTCGCCCGCCGCCGCGCCGATGAGCGAGCCGTAGTAGCGCATCCGAAATTCGATCTGATCGAGAAAGCCCTCGCCGCTGATGCGAGTCTGCGGCTCCTCCGATTCGGGACGGTAGAACTGCGAAGTGTGCGCGCGGATGGCGTCCATCTTGGCTTCGACGAAATCCGAAACATCGACGACGAATGACGGCACGACGAGCCGCGAATAAACCGTGTGCGCCAGCGCGGGCATTTGAATCGCGCTCTGCCCAAACTCTTCGTCGTAGCGGCGCATGGTGGCGAGGCGGGCGGCTTCGCGGACGATGCGGCAGGTCGCGGCGTGGTCGGGGTGCGGGTCGTCCCAGTGTTGCGTGAAGACGACTTTCGGGCGGAGCGCGCGAAACACGCGCACCATCGCGCGGCGCGAATCTTCCGTCAGCCAGACGTGACCGTCAGGCTGGTCGAGGTTGAGGCGCGC
>JBGTHJ010000230.1:0-9075 GCA_041746175.1 Pyrinomonadaceae bacterium | reverse complement strand
GTGCCGCTGCACGTGTCGCAGGTGTCCAGACGCGGGATGCGCAGTTGGGCGCTCATCCCCGCCGCCGCCTCTTCGAGCGTCATCTCCAAATCATATCGGAGGTCTGAGCCGCGTTGCGCGGTCGAACGTCGTGCGCCGCCGCTGCCGCCGCGTCCCGTCCCACCGCCGAACATGTCGCCGAAGCCGAACAGGTCGCCGAGGATGTCTTCGATGCCGCCGAAACCCGGCGACCCCCAACTCGCGCCCGCCGCGCTGCTCGAAACTCCGGCGTGGCCGAACCGGTCGTAACGTGCGCGTTGCTCCGCGACCGAGATCACTGAATAAGCTTCCGCCGCTTCCTTGAACTTCTCTTCCGCCGCCGCATCGCCGGGATTTTTGTCGGGATGGTAACGCACCGCCAGACGCCGGTACGCGCTCTTGATCTCTTGATCGGACGCACTGCGCCCGACGCCGAGCACTTCGTAATAATCGCGTTTGCTACTCATATTAAATTTAGTGACAGATGTCGGGTGACAGACGACAAAAAGACCTTTGTTTTTGCCCCGCCACCCGTCACGTTATTTATAGCCTTTCATTAGGGTCTTGAGGTTCGCTGATATCGGTACTACCTTTGGGTGAGGTCGGGTTCATCATCGCCAGCGTGAGTTGGGTGGCGACGCCCTCGACCAATTGGAGAGATTCCTGAAGTTCGCCGGGAAATTGTGACTGCATCGCGGTATCGGAGCCGTTCAGCGTCTCCTGCGCTTCGCGCCGTTCCTCCTGCGTGAGCGAGCCGCCGAACTCATCGAACGTGCGCCGTGTGTTGCGCACAAGCGTTTCAAGTTTGGAGCGCAGCGCGATGACTTCTTTGATGCGACGGTCGCTATCGGCGGCGTTGTCGGCTTCGGCGATGAGACGTTCGATTTCGTTCGATGACAAGCCGGAGGTCGGCGTGATGCGCATTTGCTGCTCGCGCCCGCTCGCCTTGTCGTGCGCCGCGACCTGTAGGATGCCGTTGGCGTCGACTTCAAAAGTGACTTCGATTTGCGGCGCGCCGCGCGGCGATGGCGGGATGCCGACGAGTTCAAACTTGCCGAGCGAGCGATTGCCCTGCGCGATTTCGCGCTCGCCTTGCAAGATGTGAATCTCGACCGTCGATTGATTATCGACGACCGTGGTAAATGTCAGACTGTTGCGTAGCGGGATGGTCGCGTTGCGTTCGATGATTTTGGTGAACAACCCACCGCGCGTCTCAAGACCGAGACTGAGCGGAAGCACGTCGAGCAGGACGATGTCTTTGACGTCGCCGGTCAGGACGCCGCCCTGAATCGCCGCGCCCATCGCGACCACCTCGTCGGGATTGATTTCCGCCGACGGCTCGCGCCCGAAAATCTCGCTCACCGTTCGCAGCACGATGGGCGAGCGCGTCTGCCCGCCGACGAGCAGCACCTTATCGATGTCGCGCGGCTGCAACTTCGCATCCCAGAGAGCCTTCTGACACGGCTCGATGCTCTGCTCGACGAGGTCGCCGACGAGCAACTCGAAGTTATCGCGCGTCAGCGTCTTGGTGAAGTGTTTGGGGCCGGAAGCGTCCGCCGCGATGAAGGGGAGATTGATGTTGGTTTCGGTGAGTGACGAGAGTTCGCACTTGGCGCGTTCGGCGGCTTCCTTCATGCGCTGGAGCGCGAGCCGGTCTTGGCGCAGGTCGATGCCCGTCTCGTCGCGGAACTGCTCGACCATCCAGTTGATGATTCGCTCGTCGAAATCTTCGCCGCCGAGAAAAGTGTTGCCCGACGTGGAGAGCACCTCGAAGACGCCGTCGTTCATTTCGAGGATCGAGATATCGAACGTGCCGCCGCCGAGATCGTAGACCGCGATGCGCTCGGCGCCCGTCCGCCCCAGACCGTAGGCGAGCGCCGCAGCGGTCGGCTCGTTGATGATCCGCTCGATTTTGAGTCCGGCGAGTTTGCCCGCGTCTTTGGTCGCCTGACGCTGCGTGTCGTCGAAGTAGGCGGGGACGGTGACGATGGCTTCGGAAACGGCTTCACCGAGAAAATCTTCCGCCGCCGCCTTGAGCCGTTGGAGCACGATGCCGGAGATTTCCTGCGGGCTGTAGACGCGCTCCTGCACACGGATGCGCGCATCGCCATTGTCCGAGTTGATGATCTCGAAGGGCGACGTAGCGATGGCGCGCGTCACCTCTTCCGAATTGAACTTGCGACCGATCAGACGCTTGACCGCGTGGACCGTGTTGGCCGCGTTCGTCACGGCCTGACGTTTGGCGATTTGCCCGACGAGACGTTCGCCCTTGTCGGTGAAACCGACCACCGTCGGCGTCGTCCGCCCGCCCTCTTTGTTTGGTACGATCTGCACCGCGCCGCCTTCGAGCACGGCGACGCAGCAGTTGGTCGTTCCCAAATCAATCCCGACAACTTTGCCCATAGCAGTTTCCTATCAGGCGTGGCGTTTGGCGACGCCGGCGACCGCCACCCTCGTTATTTCGCCACTTTGACCATCGCCGGGCGCACCAGTTTCGCCCCCAGACGATAGCCGCGCACGATCTCTGCGGTGACGATATCGGGCGCGAACTCGCTCGATGCTTCCGTCGCGATGGCTTCGTGAAAGTGCGGATCAAAAGGCGTGCCGACGGTTTCGACGGGAACCACTCCGAGACCCTCCAGCACGCCGTTCAACTGCTTGCTGATTAACTCGATGCCGCTCAGGAAGTGACGGAACTCTTCGGATTCGCCCGCCTCCATCATCGCTTCGGCGTCGAGCGCGCGCCGCAAGTTGTCGACTACCGGCAAGAGTTTGCCGACCACCTCGCCGACAATGCGGTTGTAACTCTCGCCGCGCTCGCGCTCGACCCGCTTGCGGTAGTTTTCAAAGTCGGCCTGTCGCCGCGCCACCGTGTTGACCAAGTCCTGACGCTCGTACGTCAGTTTTTGCAACTCGCCTTCGACGCGACGCAACTCGGCGCGCGTCGCAACCAGTTCGGCCATTACCGGCCCCGAAGCGATGTCCGCCGCTTGGTGCGCGGTCTCCGGCGGCTCGCCCGTGTCGGGGACGATGCCGCCCGAAGCGTCTTTGATGTCGCCGCCGCCGGAAGGCGGGGTCGTGTCGAGGTCTTCACGATTCTCCGGCAGGTCGGACGGATCGGGCGCACCCGCCGTATCGGCATCGTCGGCACGACCCTTTCCATCTTCGCGCTCCGTGCCCCGGTCGATGCGCCGCTGGACTTCCGTCTCGTCCTCGTAGATGGAAGCGCGTCCGATCTCTTGCGGCGTCAGGTCGTTGTCCGAAGTTTGCTCGGACGTGCCGTTGTCATCCGACTTCGCGCTGTCTTCATCGACAAAACGAATCGGAATCCGACCCGGCGTCTGCTTGTCCTTGTTCATCATCTTGATATGACCACTGAAATATTTGGGTAAGTTGGATAAGAGCGCGGCCCGCCCGCGCGACGCGCCATAGAAGAGGTTGTTTTCCGGTGCTGTTTCAGATGCGAGCATTGTCCTCCCGCGTCATCCGCTCGACGACGTGCGCGACGTAATTGACGACCGCCATCATGCGCGCGTACTCAATACGCATCGGGCCGACGACGCCGATGGTGCCCGTCGTCATGCCGAACCCGGTGCGGTACGGCGCGGTGATGAGCGTGCAGTTTTGCATCGACGGCGCAGAGTGCTCGCGCCCGATGACGACGTGAACGTCGCCGAACACGGAATCGTGCGCCAGACACTCGTTCAAAATTTTTACCAGCCGTGACTTCGCTTCAAACGTGCGGAAGAGTTCGCGGAGCCGTTCGAGGTCGGCAAAATCCGGCTTGGCGAGAATGTTCGACGCGCCGCCGACGTAAACCTCACCCGTCGCCGACTCTTCGCCCTCCAAACTCCGTTCGCAGAGCATCACGGCGTTGCGCAAGAGACGATCGTAGAGAGCCTTTTCCTCGCGCATCATGCCCAGTAGTTCGGTGCGTATCGTGAGCAGGCTCTTGCCGCTGAACTCGGCGTTCAGGTAGCGCGCGGTCTGCTCCAACTCGTCTTGGCTCAACTGCTCGTCGATGCGGACGATCTTGTTCTGCACGACGTTGGACGAGAAAATCAGCACCACCAGAATACGCCCGTCCGCCAGTTGCATGAACTCGAGGTGTTGGAGACGATTGTCGGCCAGCGACGGCGAGACCACGATGCCGACGTTCTCCGACAACTGCGAAAGCAGTTGCGAGACGCGCTCCATCAAGCGCGAGGGCGAGCCGCTGTTATCTGATTGCGGGAGGAACAGCGTGCGGTTGATGGCCGTGAGGTCGGCCTTCGAGAGTTTGGCGCTGCCCACCAGATGATCGACGTAGTAACGATATCCCTTGTCGGTCGGGACGCGCCCGGCGGAGGTGTGCGGCTGCTCGACCAGCCCGGCTTCTTCGAGTTCGCCCATCACGTTGCGAATCGTTGCCGCGCTCCATCCCGCGGCGCCCGCGCAACGCTCCGACACCGTCCGCGAACCAACGGGTTCGCCGGTTCGCAAATGCTCTTTGATGATCGCCGAGAGCACCGCCTGCCCGCGCGCGTCGGGCAGCCAATCATTAGCAGTTGTGGAAACGTAGATAGCCATCAGCAGAGCATCAGACGGGAACAGGCGGGAAATATCGATGGAGTTCTAGAACGACGCATCCACCGGCACTGTGGGATTTAATAGCGTCCTGCCCGCACACTGTCAAGGATTAAATTCCGCAGCCCGTAATCGGTCAGTTTCGGGAGCAGAACCGCTTTCGAGGTACAAGATTTAGTTCACCGCCTCCAACGAAGCACAAGCTGAAGTGCGGGTTTGAAAACAATGCTCCCGAAACTGACCGATTACCGCAGCCCCGGCATGAACGACGCTGCCGTCGCACGATGCGTAGACGAGTATAACGGATTGTGGAAAAAGGCTGCAAACGGCCAGCCCATCCGCAACCGTCTCTGCCGCGACGCTTTGTCCGGCGCGGCTAATTCAAAGCAGCCACAGGCTTTATCCCACGCCACGCCGCCCGCGCCCGCTCGCTCGACCTAAACCATTGCACCCACAGAACTTAAACCTTCCATAAGTCGCGCCCGCGCCCGCCCGGACGCCCGACCCAAACTCCATTTAACGGCAATTGAACGGCTTAGAGTCACGCGGCGAACCGCCATTTGACTCGCCTCCCCGCCCGCTCTTAATATCAAACACGGTTTGCAAACGGCGTTTCGTCGCGCAGCCGCACGACGACGGCGTTTGTCGCGACCATCGCAGGCGACCCGCGGGTCACGCGATTTTCCCGACAAAGAATCTTTTTATGTCTGACTTTCAACCACTTCTGGGCACGCTTTTCGTTGAGGCTTTCAACCAGCTTCAGCGCAACCGTCCCGCGCCGGAGGTGGACGTTCGATACTATCCTTACGCCGGATTGAACCACACCATCCGCCTGCGTTCGGGGCGCGTCTACGTCCGCGTCTCAGACATTTTCCGCGACGCGCCCTACAACGTCCACCGTGCGCTGGCTTTCATCCTCGTCGCCAAACTTCTTCGCCGCCGGACACCGCTCGTCCACGACCGCATCTATCGCAAGTATGCCTGCAAACCCGAAGTCTTGCGCGCCTCTGACCTGGCGCGTCGCCAGCGCGGGCGCAAATTCATCTCGTCGGCGCAGGGAAGTTGCTACGACCTCGACCGCATGTTCCAGCGGCTCAATCGTCAATTCTTCGACGGCAAACTTCCTGTCCCGACGCTGACGTGGTCGCAGCGTCGCACGCGCACCATCCTCGGCCACCACGACGGCGTCCACGATACCATCGTTATCAGCAAGACGCTCGACGCTCGCAACATCCCCGCTTGGTTCGTCGAATACATTTTGTATCACGAAATGCTCCACATCAAACATCCGGCGCGTCTCATCAACGGTCGCCGCTACTATCACACTAAAGCCTTCCGCGCCGAAGAACAACGCTTCCCGCATTACGATGCCGCACAGGAATGGCTCGACAACCTTGCGCACCAGGGGCGTTCTCTCCGCGCCCGCGCGGCGTAAGCGGCAGCGGGTTGACCGCCGCGAAGCCTGTACTCGAAAGCCCCGAAATCGCTTGACCACGAACTTCGAGTTTTTCGACGACCCGTCTTCTATTTTTTACAAACATTTTCAGAACTTTAAGTACGACGTATCGTTTAATCGACTAGGAAGGTGGGCTCCTCCGAAAAGAGCGGACGGACACAAAAGACAGCGCCAATCCCTCCGGCGTTTCTCAAGTGTCCGCCCGCTCTCTGGGTTTTTGGAGAGCGTCTCCGGCCTCACTCGAACCCTACCGATTTCTTGACACCCTTCGAGCGCGCGTGTTAGCGTCCGCCAACTTTTGATTCAAACGAGCATCCTTTCGCGCCGCCGTCCGGCTTTCCTGACGACTGCTGAAAGCGGCGCTACTGAAAACTACGGAGAAACTTTATGAGCGAAAACGTCTTTAAGGGTGTCTTGATCGTCGGCACGTCTGACCAGAGTTTTAGTCATGCCATCGAAGTCGCCGTGACGCGGGCGCGGCAAACCCTGCGCGAACTCTCGTGGTTCGTCGTCGAAGAACAACGCGGCGGCTTGCAGTTTGGAAGCCTCGAATATCAGGTGACACTCCGTGTCTTCTTCAAACTCGACGCAGGCGAACAGCCCGTTTGATTAGTTTATGCAACGGTTCATTGAACCAAATGAGCCGCTGCATAAACCGGTCGATTTTTCCCGGCTGGACAAAAAGCCGCCGCGCTCGCTAGACTACGCAGTTTACGATAGGGGTCAAACGCTCGCCTTACGGCGTCGGTTTGGCCGGTCGGTCGCAAGCCAATTTTATTCGACACGGAGAAGCAAGTTTTATGGCAATTCCCGCCACCCAGATTCGACGCGGCATGGTCATTCTTTTTGAAGGCAAGCTTTGTAAAATAGTTGAGTTTCGCCACCACACGCCCGGAAATTTGCGCGCCATGGTGCAGGCCAAGATGCGCGACCTGCGCAGCGGCTCGACGTTCGAGCATCGCTTTCGCTCGGTCGATTCGGTCGAGCGCGCCGCGCTCGAACAGCACGAGATGGAGTATCTCTACTCAGACGGTTCGCAGCACCACTTCATGAACACCGAGAACTACGAACAGACCGCGCTCAGCGAAGAAGACCTCGGCGACATGGCGCAGTGGCTTTCGCCGGGGTTGCGGATTCAGGCCGAGTTCTACGAGGGCGCGCCCATCGGCATCACGCTGCCGCCCGCGCTCGAACTGACCGTGACGAGCACCGAGCCGACGATGAAAGGCGCGACCATCTCGAACGTCAACAAACCGGCGACGCTCGAAAACGGCGTCACCATCTCCGTGCCGCCCTTCGTCAACGAAGGCGACCGTATCCGCGTCGATCCCGTCGAAGGCCGCTACATCGAACGAGCCAAGTAACGGTGACAGGTGACAAGATAACAACTTCCTGTCGCGCGTCGCCCGTCACACGTCGCCCGTCATGTATTTCATCTACAGCCTCTTGCTCCTCGTCGGCGTCACGCTGTATCTGCCGCGCGTCATCAGCGACGCCATCCGGTACGGAAAATATGCGACGGGTTTGGCCGAGCGTCTGGGAGGCGTGGCGCGTCTGGAGGCGGGCGGTCGTCCGGTCGTCTGGTTGCATTGCGTGTCGGTCGGCGAGACGCACGCGGCGCGACCACTCGTCGAATCGCTGGTCAAACTTTATCCGGCGCACGCGCTCGTCGTTTCGACCACCACGCTGACGGGGCAGCGCGTCGCCCGCGACGTTTTCAAATCGCACGCGGCATCCGTCTTCTATTTTCCACTTGACTGGGCATGGACGGTGCGCCGCGCGCTCGACCGTATCAACCCGTCGGTCGTGCTCGTCATGGAGACCGAACTCTGGCCGCGATTCTTGCGCGTCTGCCGCGCACGCCGGATTCCCGTCGCGCTCGTCAACGGGCGCATCTCACCGCGCTCGTTTCGCAACTATCGACTCATTCGATTCTTCATCAGCGACGTGGTCAACAATCTTACGCGCGCGATCATGCAGGCCGCGCCGGACGCCGGACGCATCGCGGCGCTCGGACTCGCCCCCGAACGCATCGAGGTTTCCGGCAACATAAAATTTGACGCGGGAGAGGAATCGAACAGTCTCACGACGGGCGAACTCCGCGAGCGATACCGACTCGCGACCGACCGTCCGCTCATCGTCGCCGCGAGCACGCACGACCCCGAAGAACGAATCCTGCTCGACGCCTTCAAACGCATCTGCGAGTCGGAGAGCGAGAGGCGTCCGCGATTGCTCATCGCCCCGCGTCACCCCGAACGATTCACCGGAGTCGCCGCGCTACTCGCCGACTCCGGCCTCGCATGGTCGCGTCGCGCCGCACCGCACGCCGCGAGCGACCCTGACGCCGACGTGATTCTGCTCGACACCATCGGCGAACTTCGCGCCGTCTATCCGCTCGCCGCGCTCGTCTTCGTCGGCGGCAGCATCGCGCGCACGGGCGGCCACAACGTCCTCGAACCCGCCACCGACGCCAAGTGCATCGTCACGGGCGCGCACACGTTCAACTTTGAAACCATCGTCAGCGTCTTTCGCGAGCATGACGCGCTCGTCCAACTCACCGACACGGACGACGCGCGGATGCCCCACAAACTCGCGCACATCTTCTCGACCCTGCTCGCCGACGACGCGCGCCGACATCAACTCGGCCACAACGCCCGTGCCGTGCTCGAACAAAATCGCGGCGCGTCCCGCCGCACACTCGACATGCTCGCGCCGCTGTTGCAGGCAGAGGCTGACGGTCAGAGGCCAGATGTCGAAAAAGCTATCGGGTCTGCCACGCGGTGATGCGCGCCATCTTTGGTCTGAACGAATGAACTGACATCCGACATCCGACATCCGACATCCGATCATTGACATCGGACATCGGCCATCTTCCATTATGTCTTTCGCCTCCATGCTTGCGCCGCTCGGCGTCGTCTACGACGCGGCGACTCGCTTACGGCTCGCGCTCTACCGCGCGGGCGCGCTCCATTCGCACCGCATCGACGCGCCCGTCATCAGCGTCGGCAACATCACGACGGGCGGCACGGGCAAGA
>JBGTHJ010000229.1:0-2415 GCA_041746175.1 Pyrinomonadaceae bacterium | reverse complement strand
TCTCCGGTCAGGCTATTCAACGGACTCTGGTGGTACCAAGATACCTCGACCTGTTGGACGCCGACAGCCGGACGTGATGATACGCGCAGAGACGAACATTTTCATTGCCGGTGGAGAAGCGGCAGTTCATGGCGGCTATTCTGGTTGACCTTGAACGCCGCCGCCCCGTTGACCTGTTACCGGATCGTGAAGCCGGGACATTGGCCGCTTGGCTCAAAGCGCATACGGGTGTCGAGATCGTCACGCGTGACCGCTCACGCGCCTATGCCGAAGGCATCACGGATGGCGCTCCACAAGCCCTCCAAGTCGCCGACCGCTTCCACATCCTGAAGAATCTGAGTGAAGCGTTAGAGCGTTTGCTTACCCGTCAGCATCAGTTCGTTCGCGCGTCCGTTCAGTCGCTCGCGGTGCCTCCTCAACCTTCATCCCCCTCGCAACCACAGGTCGAGCCACCGGCAATATCACAGCCGACGTTTTTGCCTCCTCTATGTCCGCGTCCCGGTATCGCCGAACGTCGGGATAACTCTCTGGCCTTGTATAACGAGGTCGTCCGTCTCAAGAGCGAAGGGCTGTCCACCGAAGAGATCGCGCCGCGTGTCGGGAAGTGCTGCCGTACTGTCCGCCGCTGGCTCTGACTGGATAAGTTCCGCGAACTCAGGAGACATCGCCGCAGCCTGCTTGATTCTTACTTTCCATACATCAGCGCCCGGTGGGAGGAAGGTTGCCGCAACGTCTCAGAGTTGTGGCGCGAACTGGTGGAGCGCGGCTATCATGGCTCGTATAAATCGCTCAACAACTATCTACATCGCCAGCCATCGCTACCGGCAGTAGAGCCTCCGCGTAGAAAGAACGCTCGACCGCGAACTGACCCGCCGTTGATGCCCGCACCCAGCCCGCGCCGCACCCTATGGATGCTGCTCAAGCCGGAGAGACTGAAGGAAGCGGAGCAGCAGGTGGTCGAAACTTTATGCCGGTTGTCGCCGGAGGTGGAGCAGGCGACGGCGTCGGCACGCCGCTTTATGCAGATGGTACGGGAGCGGCAAGCGCATCAACTGAGCGAGTGGATGAGCGAAGTAGCCGCTAGCGGGTTGCCGGAACTCAAGGCGTTCGCTCGCGGCTTGGAACAAGACCGGGCGGCAATAGACGCGGCGCTGCGTGAAGAATGGAGCAACGGCCAGACCGAGGGGCAGGTACATCGGCTCAAGGTGTTGAAGAGGCAAATGTATGGACGAGCAAAGTTCGACCTGTTAAGAGCGAAAGTGTTGTTCGCGGCATAACCCTTACGAAAAAGGGGCTATCAAGCGGGAACTATCCAGCCCTCATCAAAAGTGCGGGAGTTCCAACTCATGCTTCCAGTTGCATGGTCGCCTGTCAATCAGAGTTTCGGGAGGGTCACGCCGTGCTGTTTTTGGTACTTGCCGCCACGATCTTTGTAGGAGGTTTCGCAGACTTCGTCGGATTCAAAGAAGATGACCTGGGCGACGCCTTCGTTGGCGTAGATTTTGGCGGGGAGCGGGGTCGTGTTGGAGAATTCGAGCGTGACGTAGCCTTCCCATTCCGGCTCGAAGGGCGTCACGTTGACGAGGATGCCGCACCGCGCGTAGGTGCTCTTGCCGAGGCAGACGGTGAGCACGTTGCGCGGGATGCGGAAATATTCGACGGTGCGCGCGAGCGCGAAACTGTTGGGGGGGATGATGACCGAGTCGCCTTTGACATCGACGAAGTTCTTCGAGTCGAAATTCTTCGGGTCGACGATGGTGCTGTTGATGTTGGTGAAGAGTTTGAACTCGTCGGCGCAACGGATGTCGTAGCCGTAACTCGATGTACCGTAAGAGACGATGCTTCGCCCATCCTGCTCTTTGATCTGGTTCGGCTCAAAGGGGTCGATCATGGCGTGGTCTTGCGCCATGCGGCGTATCCATTTGTCTGATTTGATGCTCATTTGCAGATTCTTGGTCGGGGTGGATTTGGGATAGCGCGAGCCGCAAGTCTAAGGTTCACAGCCCAAAGTCGCAAGCCCCGGAGCGCAGAAGGCAGTGAGCAATAAGGTAGCAAGCAGTCGAAGCACGAGGATGGTTCTTGCTGTCTTCCGGCTACGACTTACGGCCTACGGTTTTCTGCTCACGGATTGTTGCTCGCTTGTTTGATGCGGAGCGTACCGTCGCCGACGGTGAAGGAGAGGGTCGCGCCGCCCGCCCCGGAGCGAAGGCGTTGCGATTGCGGGGTTGGCTTCGAGCCTTCGCGGATGACGAGCGACGAATAAGAGTTTTCGATGCGCCCGGCGCGGAGTACGTCGAGGTCGATGTCGGCGTTGAAGTTCGCGGGGAGTTCGAGTGTCAGGTCGCCGCGGGCGAGCCGGATGTCGGCGCCGCGCCCGCGCCAACTGCGGGCATTGACGCGGATATGGACGGGGCC
>JBGTHJ010000228.1:0-24712 GCA_041746175.1 Pyrinomonadaceae bacterium | reverse complement strand
CCCGCAGCGACGCCGAGTAGTGGGTCAATTTGAAAATCCGAGGCAGGTGCAAGCTGCGGGACTTCAACGACTTTGCGGAAACCCGCACTTCGTCAAGGGTGTCAATGGTGGTGGCGATTGCGCCCTTGACGAAGTGCGGGCCTCCGCCATTACGCACATCAGCGTGATTTCTAACTGACCCACTACCTTCCATTCTAAAACGCGCTTCACGGAATCGCCCTGCATGTTGCTATTTCAGCTTCCTTCAAATTTTGACGACGGGTCAACGCTCTCGTTCGCCTTCTTCCTGCTCGCGGTAACGGCGGTTGGAGCGATCATCGGCAGCTTTCTCAACGTCGTGATTCATCGCGTGCCGCGCGATGAATCCATCGTCTTTCCGAGTTCGCACTGTCCGCAATGCGGCGCTGGAATCAAACCTTACGATAACATTCCGGTGCTCGGCTATCTCGTGCTGCGCGGTCGGTGCCGCGCGTGTCGCGCGCCGATTCCGGTGCGGTATCCGGCGGTCGAAGCCCTGACGGCGATACTCTTCGCGTTCGTTTTTCTCCACACCGGACTGACGCTCGCGCTGCCCTTTGAACTCGTCTTCGTGGCGATGCTCGTCGCGCTCGTCTTCATCGACGCCGAGCACATGATTCTGCCCAACGTCATCACCTACCCCGGTCTGATTTTTGCGCTCGTCGCACGCATCGTCGTCCCGAATCTCGACGGCAGCGGCTGGCTCGCCGACGGTGCGTTGGCGGGTTGGCCGGCGTGGGTCGTCTCGCTCGCGGGGGCGTTCGTTGGCGCGCTCGTCGGCGGCGGTTCGCTGTGGTTGGTTGGTTGGCTTTGGAAGCGTCTGCGCGGTGTCGAAGCGATGGGACTGGGCGACGTGAAGATGATGTTCATGGTCGGCGCGTTTCTCGGCTGGCCGCTGACGGCGCTGACGATTTTTCTCGCCGTCCTGACCGGCTCGGTCGCGGGCGTCGTGATGATGCTCCGCCAGCGCGAACGCGACATGCAGATGCTCTTGCCGTTCGGAATTTTTCTCGGCATCGGCGCCATCATCAGCCTGCTCGTCGGCGCGCAAATCGTCCGCTGGTACGTCTCGCAGTTCGTCACCTAAGTCCGCGAAACTTTGGAGACCACCGCGCCCGCGCAACACATCGAAGAAGCCATCCTCGAACTCGACGACATCATCGCGCGGTTTCGCCGCGAGCGGACGCCACCGCCGAAACCGCCCCGGCGCAGAATCGACCGTCACATCATCCGCTGCCGCGATTCAGTTTCCCGAAGTCACGGTCAAAACCGTTATCTCAGGCGCGACGCGAAACCGCACGGGGATGATGCTCGTACCGACGCCGGAGGTTACGTAGAGGTCGCGCGCGTCTTCCCTGACGTGACCTATCGCGTATCGTTGTTTGTATGTCGAAGGCACGACCGGGCGACCGACGAACGGGAGATTTACCTGCCCGCCGTGCGTGTGACCGGCAAGGGTTAAGGCGATCCCGCGCGGGATGCGCGGAAAGATGTCAGGGTTGTGCGTTAGCGCGATGACGGTCTGTCCCGGCGGAATCAGACCGAGCGTGCCGTCGATGTTTTGCGGGCGCGTCCAGAGGTCGGCGAGTCCGGCGAGCCACACCGACGCCCCGTGACGCTCGATTCGCGTCACGTCGTTTTCCAGCACGCGAATCCCGACGCCCTCCAGCGCACGCCGCACGCGCTCGCCGTCGAGCCACCAATCATGATTGCCGAGCACGGCGTAGACGCCGAGCGGCGCGCTCAATTCTTTCAAGTCGCGGGCGATCGTTTCGGGTTCCATGAAGTCGCCGCCGACCACATCCTGAATCACGAAGTCGCCCAGCAACACCACGAGGTCGGGTTTGATGCGATTGACTTCCGCGACGAGTTGTCGAAGTTTGTCGGTCTTGACGTGCGGCGCTCCGGCGTGGATGTCCGCCAGCGCGACGATACGCAGACGGTCGAACGATTTCGGCCACGCCGCGATTTGAATCGTCTCCTCGCGGACGACCAGCCTGTCCGGTTCGATGACGAACGCCCACACGCCCAGAAAAATCGCGACGAGCATCAGGAGCGATATGACAACTTTGAGCACAGATAGTTTCTTAAAAGGTGACGGCATAGATGTGCGTTGGTGTCTGCATTGGTCGAACCTCAGACAAAGGCTTTTTACGAGAAAGCCACAACGGACGCAAAGCGAAAGACTTTCTCTGCGCACCACTTTTCAGCGCGTCTTTGCGCGAGTCGCTTTGCCGCCCGCACAAAGATTGTATGGTTAGACTCGCAACTTGCGGTAAAATTTCGGCGAGCCACACCGTGAACAAAGTTCAACCCGGAAGAGTTTATCCGAACCGACCCGTGCTTGCCGAGTCCGCCGTTGAATCTGATTTCGTTCACGTCCACGTAGCTCAAGTCGTAGAGATTTTTGTGAGTGCTCATGTCCTAATCGCCGAACTCGGAGAAGATGAAAATGGAAGCCATGCCCGACCTCTCGCGCTTTTTCCATCCCGTGCTGGCGGCGAGGGATTTACGACGGCAGCCCGTGCGAATCGAGATTGCGGGTCATGCCTACGTGATGTTTCGAGACGCACGGGGCACGCCCGCCGCGCTGTTCGACCGCTGTCCGCACCGTTTCGCCCCTCTGTCGAAGGGGCGCGTGCGCGAAGATGGACGGCTGGCGTGTGGCTATCACGGATGGAACTTCGATGGCGAAGGTCACGGGCGCAGCCCGTCGCAGCCGATGCTCGCAAAGTGCGATGTCCGCTCGTTCCAAGTCGTCGAGCGTTACGGTTATCTGTGGTTGGCCGCGCGCGAGACCGCGCCCGAAGAGTTTCCCGCGATGGATTGGGACGGCTACGAATACGCGGGGGCTTTTTCGACGCTGTTTGAAACGCCCGTCCATGTTGCGCTCGCCAACTTCAGCGAGGATGAACATTTCCCGTACGTCCACACGCGGCTCGGATGGGACGACTCGATGCTCGCAGACATCGAGTTTGAGGCCGACAACTTCGACGACCGCAGCGAGGTTAGTTATCGTGGGGCGCAACGCGCTTCGTGGGTTATCCGGCTGCTGCTCGTCAAACCGGGCGACCGATTCCATAACCGTTGGGTGACGCGCTTCGACCCGCTGCGCGCTCTCTTCTCTTTTTCGTGGACGGACGCGAAGACCGGCGCGGAGCGTCCCCTCAAACTCAAAATCATGATCTACATCACGCCTCAGACCGAGCGCACGACGCGCTTTCACGTCTTCCTCTTTGTCAGGCTCGACGCCCCGCGCTTGCGGTTCATGATGCCTCTGGTCAAACGCGCAGCGATGTTGATGGGCTGGTACGAGGTCAAAGACGACATGGACTTCGCACGCCACCTCGCCGCCACGCCGCGCGAGATGAAGGGGATGCGTCTCGGCAAATTCGACAAGCCCGTGATTCACAATAACAAGCTGCTCGACTCGATATATCTCGCCAGACCCACCGAAGAGAGCGACGCTCACCGCGTCACCGCCAAACCCATCGCGCAGACGCTCGCTTAAATTCATCGGGCAGCCCGCAAAAGGCTAACGGCAGCAGGCAGACGTTTGAGCGTCCTGCCCTCATCAGCCTTCAAGTTCCGCCTTTTCATCCGTCACAGCCGTCTTCCCAAACTTGCTGCTGCGGAAAATATTCGCGCCAGCGGTGGTCTACGAGGCGGGCGATGTCGGGACGGACGATGAGTTCGTCGGGGTAGCCGGGTTTCATCCGCGCGTCGATGACGATGGGCGGATGATAAGAAAGATGGTGACGCGAAACGGTCGTCGCGGCGGCGTAGATGTCAGAGGCGGGATTGAAGCGCGTCCACGTCGCCCAGAGGAAATCCGATGCGGCGCGGGCGACGCGCGCGTCGTCGTGGAGCACGACGAGCGGCCACCCGGCGAAGACCGCTTCGCGCGCGAGACGGGCGGGCTGTTCCGGGTCTTGCGCGTAGGGCACGCCTTCGATGACGAGACACCCGCCGCAAAAGACTTCGGCGCGCGAAACGTCGCGGGGCAGTTCGCCGCGAAACTCGCGCGGCAGGTCGCGCACCGGGTCGCCCAAACCGAGCAGGACGGCTTTGCTGCCCTCGTTGATTTTGCCGCTCGTGTAGTCGAGCGTGTCCATCGAGACGTTTGAGAAGACGAACAGGTCGCTCTCGAAACGCGCGCGGGCGAGCACATGCTCGAACAAGCTTTTGAAGTCGGAGAGGTTTTGCGGCGTGTCGGTGAGGATGAGAAATTTGGTGAGCGAGAGTTGGCCTTCGCCGAGGATGCGGAAGGCTGAGACGAGCGCTTCGCGTGCGTAGCGTTCGCGCACGACCGCCGCCGCGAGCGAATGAAACCCCGTCTCGCCGTACGACCACAGGTCGCGGACGCTCGGCATCACAAGCGGAAAGAGCGGCGAGAGCAGTTTCTGCAAATAGTCGCCGATGAAGAAATCCTCCTGTCGCGGCTTGCCGACGACCGTCGCGGGGTAAATCGCGTCGCGGCGATGACAGACCGCCTCGACTTGAAAGACCGGATAGTCGTGCTGCAATGAATAATAACCGTAGTGGTCGCCGAACGGCCCTTCGGGTTTGCGCGCGTGCGGCGCGACGCGCCCGACGAGCGCAAATTCGGCTTCGGCAACCAGACGTTGACCACCCTCGACGGGATTCTTCGCGACGCGCACGCGCTCACCCGCGAGCACCGACGCGAGCACGAGTTCGGGCACGTCTTCGGGCAGCGGAGCGATGGCCGCGAGGATCAACGCGGGCGGCCCGCCGAGAAAGACGTTTACGGGCAGCGACTGCCCCGCGCGTTCGGCTTCGTGATAATGAAACCCGCCGCCCTTATGTATCTGCCAGTGGATGCCGGTCGATTGCGCATCGTGGCGATGGAGTCGATACATGCCGAGGTTGTGCTTGCCCGTCGTCGGATGCTCGGTGTAGACGAGCGGCAGAGTGAAGAACGCGCCGCCGTCTTCCTGCCACGTCGTCAGCACAGGCAACTCATCGAGCCGCGCGGGGCTATCGACGACTTCCGTGACCGGCGCACGCCGCACCCGGCTCGTACCGAGCTTCAACGCTTCGAGCGCGAGCGCGCGATGCTGCCACAATTCTTTCGGACGCGGCGGCAGCAGCGACTCGAAGACGTGGACGGCTTCGCGCACCAACGCTTCGGGCTTCGCGCCGAATGCGTGCTCGATGCGTCGCGCGGTGCCGAACATGTTGGTCACCACCGGATAACGGCTGCCCTTGACGCGCTCGAACAGCAGCGCGGGGCCGCCCCGCTCAATCACGCGGCGATGAACTTCCGCGAGTTCCAGATATGGGTCGACTTCCGCCTTGATGGTGACGAGATCGTTCTCGCGCCGGAGAAGATCGAGAAAGGAACGCAGGTTACGATGCATGACGCGAGTATAACTTGTGCCGCGCGCGTGATGGGGGATTCTCAGGCGCGGCAACCGACTTTCAATGGTTTCTCAACACAAACGCCAACGGGGGCGAGCGGGGTGCTCGCTTCCGTGGTGTGTCAGTCGGGTGGGATGGAATTGTCGATTGAAGTTTATGGTTCGGTGATTTCGCTCTGACCTGTAGTAGTAGTGCGCGGGCGTTCGGATGGCGACGCGGGAGGCTGTTCGAGGCGGCGCGTGATTTCGCGTTCGGCGAATTTCGCGGCGTTGGCGATAAGGGGGTCGAGCGATACGGCGAGCGGCTTGATTCGCTCAATCGTTTCGGCGTCGCCGACGCGCGCCAACACTTCGAGCAGTTTGACCTGCGTATTAAAACTCGCCTGCGGAAGAAAGATGTAGAGCGGGCGCGGGCTTTCAAGCGCGTTGAGATAGGTCAAAGCCTGATTCGAGCGTTTGGAATCGAGGTCGCGGACGACGGCGAACAGCGTCGTGGGTTTGCCCATCCGGTAGAGCGCCCAATCGAGCGCGAGCCTGACGCGCGCGTCCTTCTCCTGCAAGCGATAGCCTTCGACCATCCGGCGATGTTGCGGCTCGGCCAGCCGCGCCAATTCTTCCGCCGCGCGCTGCCGCTCGTCCGTATCGCGGCTCGTCAGGTGTTTGACCAACTCATCGGACGACGGGGCGTTCTGCGCACGCGCCGCGCCGCTCGTACACAACATCATCAGCAAAGCGAAGATAAATGCGAACGGTTTTCCGCGTCGGAACTTTATCGCCATGTTCAAAACTCCTCGCTGTTTAGAATCCGGTATCGCTGATCGACTTGGTATCGAACTTGGGCGCGTACTTCTTCGCCGCCGTTTGAATCGCGTCGGACTTGCCGATCAGGACGAAGACGAGATTATCGGTGGGGAAATATTCTTTGATGATGCGGCGCGCGTCGGCCAGCGTCATCGCATCGACTTTGGCGTAGTAGTCGTTGACCTCGCTCGCGTCGAGGCCGTAATACTCAAGCTCCGAGATGAGCGCGGCGAGTTGGTCGGTCGTCTCGATGCGCGGCGGATACTGTCCTTTGACGTAAGTCTTGGCCGACTTCAGTTCCTCTTCGGTGACGCCTTTCTCGTGGAGCCGCTTGAGCACGTCGAGCGCGAGGTCGATGGCGCGCTCGGTCGTGTCGTTCTGCGTGTAGGAGGCGATCAGGAACGGCCCGCGTACCTTGCGCTGCTCGAAAGCGGAACGCGCGCCGTAGGAGAGACCACTGTTGATGCGCAATTCGGTGTTGAGCATCGACGTGAAGCGACCGCCGAACAACGTGTTGATGACGCCGATTTGAGCGCGGTCGGTGTTGGTGCGGGCGATGCCGAGATTGCCGATTTGGAAAAACGTCTGGGTCGCATCGGGCTTGTTGACGAGCAGGAGCCGCTTGCCCGACACGGGCGCGACTTCCGTCACGACGGGAACGGCGGCGCTCTTGCCCGCCCACGCGCTAAACTTATCGGTCAACATCCGCTCCATCTCGGCGGTGTTGAAGTCGCCGGCGACGGCGAGAATCATGTTCGACGGCGCGTAGTACGCCTGATAAAACCTCTGCACATCGTCGCGGCTGATCGCGGCGAGCGTCTTCTCATCACCCTCGGTCGGTCGCCCGTACGGATGTTTGCCGTAAAGATACGAATAATAGTAGTTGTTGATGACGCCCTGCGCCTGATCTTTGGCGGCCTTGATGCCGTCGATGCGCTGCTGCAAAAGTTTGGAGACTTCGTCCTGCGGGAAGGTGGGGTTGAGCAGCACGTCGGCCAGCAGGTCGAGACCTTTGCCGGTGTCCTTCTTGATGAACTCCGCCGTGCCGCGTGTGAAGTCGAGTCCGGCATCGGCGTCGAGCGTGCCGCCGATGAAGTCGAGTTCGTTTGAAACTTGATCCGCCGTCCGCGTCTTCGTCCCCTTGCGCAGCATCTCCGCCGTCAGAGACGCCAGCCCTTCCTTGCCCGACGGGTCGGCGACCGAACCGGAGCGCACGATGAAATTGAAACTGATGATCGGGACTTCGTGCTGCTCCAGCAACAGTACGGTCATCCCGTTCTTCAGAGTGACTTTTTTCGACGGCGGCAACTTCAACGTCGCGTCCTGCGCCCGCGTCGAAACCGCCGTCGAGAACAAGACCAAAACCGCCAACGCTGCGCTAATCATTCGCTTCATCATATTCACTCTTCCTCGCTGCACGTCGAACCAAATTCGATACACCAACGCTCTCAAACACCGTCAACCTATCGCCGACTCGTGGCCGCGCCTTCCGTCCACGCGTTGGCCGCCTCACTGACCTGCCGGCTTCGGCTGCTCTCCGGCGGCTTCTTTCTCCGGGATGAGCGTCGCGACAGTACGGTTCTTCTCCGTGAAATATTTCTGCGCGACCCGGCGCACGTCCTCTTTGGTCACCTTGTTGAAGCTTTCGGCGGCGGTGAAAAGTTTTTGATAGTCGCCGAAGAAGACCTCGTAGGTGCCGAGCGTGTTGGCCTTGCCGTCGATGGTTTTCATCTGACGATAGAAATTCGCGAGCAGAATATTCTTCGCCTTCTCGATCTCCTGATCCGTGACGGGCGCGGTTTGCACCTTGTTCAATTCGTCGTAGACCGCCTTTTCGACCGCCTCCGGCGCGACGCCCTCTTTGGGCTGCGTGATGACCGTAAAGAGCGTCGGGTCGAAGCTCAGGCTGTAGTCGCTCTGGACTGAAATCGCCAACTGGTCTTTATCGACGAGCCGCTGGTACATGCGCGAACTCTGCCCCTCGAACAATATAGTGTCGAGCACTTTGAGCGCGTAGTAGTCCGCATCGGCATTTTCGGGGACGTGATAGCCGATCATCGAAATCGGGAGTTGCGCGAATTTCTTGACGGACACGCGCCGCTCGCCCTGCTGTACGGGTTCTTTGGTCGTAAGTTTGGGCGGCGGCGCGCTGGCTTTGATGGGTTCGATATACTTTTCGGCGAGCTTGAAAATCTCGTCGGGCGTGACGTTGCCGACGACGACCATCGTCGCGTTGCTCGGCGAATAGCCCATCGCGTAATGCTGCTTGAGGTCGTCCAGCGTCCAGGTTTCGATGTCCGACATCCAGCCGACAACCGGCCACTGGTAAGGGTGCGCGATGAAGGCCGTCGCGTAGAGTTGTTCGTAGAGGATGCCGAAATTATTTGAATCGACCGAGGTGCGCCGCTCGCTGGCGACGACTCCGCGCTCGGATTTGATGACCTCCGGGTCGAACGCCAGATTCGCGATGCGGTCGGCTTCGAGGTCGAAGATAAGTTCGAGCGAGGTGCGCGGAAACCAATCCTGATAGACGGTGACATCGTTGCTGGTGTAGGCGTTGTTGCGCCCGCCAGCGGCTTCCATCACTTTGTCGAACTGCCCCTGCCCGTATTTCTTCGCGCCGTTGAACATCATGTGCTCGAAGAAATGGGAGATTCCGGTCGTGCCGGGGCGCTCATTGCGCGAGCCAACGCGGTAGAAGATGTAAAAGGCGACGTTCGGGATCGAGTTGTCCGGCTGCACGAGTATCTTCATCCCGTTTTTGAGCGTGTGCGTCTTCACGTCGAAGGTTTGCGCGCGCGCGCTCTGCGAGCCCGCGACGCCGAACACTAGACAGAGGCTCAACGCCAGATTCATTAATCTCATAGTGTCTCCAAAAAGTTAAACATCCCAGCGGCTAGAAATAGCGGGCGAGCACATCACACGGTCACGGCTATGATGCACACGGCGGGCGACCGTGTTGCACGCCGGAGCACGGGAGGTTGCGGGATGCCCGATGAATGTATAGAAGAAAACTCCGACGTATTCGGCTCGCCATCCGAAAACCGCGTTCGTCCTCCGGCACATGTAGTCCGCTTCCGTCACGTCTGGCCTAGAGGTTTAATCTTAGTATAAAATGACCATCCGGGGCGACCCGGCGCAGGCCACCGGCGGACGCACATCGAGCGTGCGACGTGACGCATCGTCGGCGACGGGGTTCGAGGTCACAGAGGTTGATTTCCTTACATGGCTAGCGGTCTGGTAATTCACATCGAGGTCGGTCAAGACAGGCACACCGAGGTTATTTCGCATGACCGCATCCGTATCGGCGCGGGTGAAGATTGCGACCTCCGGCTGCAACCGCTGACCGCCGGGGACGCCGCGCTGCTGCTTGAGGTTGCGCGTGCCAACGGCCACTACCGCGTCAAAGACTACGACCACTCGCTCGACCTCACGCTCAACGGCGAACGCCTGACCATCGGCACCCCCATCGCCGACGGCGACGAGGTGCGCGTCGGCGATTCTGACTTCGCGATGCAATTCTTTCCCGTGAGAGATTTGCCCGCCGTCGTCGGTGGTGGCGGACGCCGCCGCCAAGATATCATCGTCGCCCCGTTCATCGAGAATGCGGCCATCGAAGCCGCCGCGACCGCGCGCCGCGACGACGCCAAAGTTTTCCTCCGCGAGTTTACGCGCGAGTTGATACGCGAGATCAACACGCGCACCAAAATCATCGGGCTGCTCATCGCGGTCGCGCTCGTCGGAAGCGTCTTTTATTGGGGCTACGCGGCCTACAAAGAGCAGCAGCGGACGCGTCGCCAGATGGCGGAAACGACCGAGCAACTGCGGCAGATGCAGGCGCTCGTCGATCAAACCAAACAGAGCCTGACGCAGGTCGGCGAGTCGAACAAGAACATCCTCAACAGCATGTCGCTCGCCCCCAAGCTCTACGGCGACTACAGCAACGGCGTGTTTCTGATTCTGTGCAAGTACGAACTGGTCGAGTCGGGAACCGGACGCCCGTTGCGCTACCCCGAACAGCAGATGACCGAAGACGGGACGACGCTCCAGAACGGCGGCGAAGCTCCCATCCTGACGCCCAGCGGCGGCGGCGAACTGGCGCAGTTCTACAGCTACGGGACGGGCTTTTACGTCGGCGGCGGCTACATCCTGACGAACCGTCACGTCGCGGTCGAACCCTGGCAGGCCGACGAGCGTTTGCAGGCATTGAGCAGCAGCGTCAACGCGCGTTTTCGCGTCATGCGGCTACTCGCGTACTTTCCGGGTCGCAAGCAGCCGATTTCGTTTCGCACGGCGCAAGCCTCGCAGCGCGATGACGTGGCGGTCGGCGTGCTCGATCCGAAAGAGGACGTGAGCGAAATCCCCGCCCTGCCGCTCGACACGGGTTCGGACAACATCACGGTCGGGACGCGTGTGGTGCTGATGGGCTTTCCGTCGGGCTATGACCGCTTGCTGGCGAACCTGCCGGAGGCCGAAGCGCGCGGGCTGCAAAATCGTTTCGGGGCGTCGAACGAGTCGCTGCTCGGCCAACTGGCTGAACGCAATCTCATCAAGCCGCTGACCACGCAGGGCAACATCACAGACATCGAGGGACGCCGCGTCGTCTATGACGCGCGCACCGCCGAGGGCGGTTCGGGCGCGCCGTTGTTCGGTCAATCGGGGCGCGTCATCGGCGTCAACTTCGCCCTATTCATCGAAATCAAAGATGCCAATTACGCCGTGCCCGCCAAGTATGCCCTGACGCTTTTGACGCGCGCCGGTTGGAAACAGGAAGAAGACCCCGCCAACACCATCTCTAATGTCGCGCCGAAAGATGCGCGCACCGCCGCCGCCGCCGCCGTCTCCACCGAGAGATGAACCGCCGCGCGTCTTTGAAATCCCCATCCGCAAACGACCGCCACGCCACTGGCCTCTTTTGACACGGGGCTTTGAAACGGGATAACCTTGCGACTTTTGTGAGACGGTGTGCGGGCTGATATGCGCGGCGCCGTCGATGTCTTTAATCGGAGACCGCGTAAAATCTTGTCCGCCACAACCGCCACCGTCACGACGGCGAGCATCACGCCCGAACTGTTCGCCGAGCCAAACGTGCGCGCGATGCGCCGCGCAGTGGTCATCGCTGCGCTCGGCGCGGTGCTGGTTGTCGGCTTCGGCTTGCGCGCGTACCGGCTCGGCGTCGAGAGCTTGAGCGAAGACGAACTCAACAAGGTGCGCGCCGTCGAACAGTATCGCGCGGAAGGATTGACTTCGGCCAACGGCGAGCATCCTTTCGTGATGAAGGCTCTGCTGACGCTGAGCACGCTCGCCGCCGATCGTTGGAACGCTACCCAAACGGCGCAGGCGAACGCCGACATGCGTGTCTCGACCGAGACGGCGACGCGTCTGCCCGGCGCGCTGCTGGGTGCGCTCACCTCGGTGCTCATCTTTCTCGTGATGGCGGAGTTGTTCGGCACGGAAATCGGTTTCATCGCGGCGGCGTTGTGGGCGTTCGACCCGTCCGCCATCGGCTTCAACCGCATCGCCAAGGAAGACACCTTTTTCATCTTCTTTTTTCTGCTGGCAAACGTCTTCTGGTTGCGCGGACAGCGCATCGCCGAGGCCGGACGCCGCGATCCGGCGCGCTTCTACTGGGCGACCGCAGCCGCTTTCGGCGCGATGGTCGCCTCAAAATATCTCCCCTATTTCATCTGCATCAGCATCAGTTACTACTACATATTTCAGGGCGTCGGCGCGACGCGCTGGCGCATGGGCAAACGTCGCTGGCTGATATTTTTCGGCGTCATGGGCGCGACGTTTCTCCTCTGTAACCCGACGATATTGCTGCCCGGCACTTGGCGCGAGATGGGGATTTTCGCGGGCGAGCGACGCATCGGGCATGATAGTTACGAGTTCATCGGCGCGCTTTACGGCAACAAAGTGACGCTCTGGCTGACCGGCGTCCCGTGGTATTTTTATTTTGTCTTCATGGGGGTCAAGCTTCCGGTGACGACCGTCTTAATGTTCGTCGTTGGGGTGCCCGTGCTGTTTCTCAAACGCCTCGGTGACGGACGTTTCTTCATCCTGTTCTGGTTGTTCTTTTTCTTTCTTCCGTTCACCGTGATGGGCGGAAAGTTTACGCGCTACTTCACGCTCGCGTTGCCCGTCGTTGTGATGACCGCCGCTCTCGGCATTCATGCGACGACGAAATATCTGACGGGGGGATTGTCCCGCCTCGCCGCCCGTGATTTCTCGCGGGGCGCTGTCCAGACGTGTGTCGCGGGCGTCGTGCTGGCGTTCGCGCTGTACGCTTCGGCAACCGTCGCGCCTCATTATCGTCTCTACACCAACGCGCTCGGCGGCGGCATGGTGCGCGCCGGAAGCTACTTCCCGCACGACGAATTTTATGATGCGAGCACGCGCGCGACGGTGGAAGCCATCGCGGCGCGGGCACAACCCGGTGCGCGCGTGGCGAGCGAGACGCCCGAACTTTTCACTTATTACGCACGTTTGGCGGGGCGCGACGATTTGCTTTCCGTGTCGCTTTCCGACCACGTCGCGATGCGCCAATTCTCCGCCGGGGATGTCGTCGTCGTGGCGCGGGGTCGTCGTTATTTCAGCAACGACGCGATCATCAATAAGCTGCGCGAGACGAGCGCGCCCGCAGTCAACATCTCGTTGGGCAAAACACCGTCGGCCAGCGTCTTCATCCTCGACCGCGCGGCGAGCGAAGCCGTTTCCGGCGTTCTCAACCCTCAACCCGCGCGGCGCGTGGCAACGAACGCTATTTCGCGAGCATCGCAAGTGCCAATGAGAAACGCTCCGGACAACGAGTATTCCTCCCGTCCCTCACGCACCCGCGACGCGGTTGTGTCATTATTTCCGGCACGGGCTTTGCAAATGATGATCCTCCGTAAACATTGAACACACGGCACGGCTCAAGCCGGTTGGCTCTCACGGCGGCTCGGCGCAGTCGTTTCGCTCCAACCGGAACATTTTTTTTTCATAATCAAGGAAGCGCACAAGGCATGAAAGTCACCCCCGACGCACTGAGAGCGCGACCATTCCTCACAAAAATCTTTGCCACGTTCCTCGTCCTCTCGACCGGAGCGCAACCCTTCTTCGTCGGAGCACAAACGGCTCCCGCAACGCCCGCGCCCGACCTGGAAGCTTCCGCCGCACCTCCTGCTCCGCTGTTTCACATGGAGCGCGTCGAAGTTGCGGGCGGCGCGGAACTGCTGACCATCTTCGGCAATTTGAACGGGTTGGAACGCGACTCCCCCGACGCCGCGCCGGTTCCGCTCGTCAGCATCGTGCGCGACACGCTCGGCGACGCCGACACCGAGAACGACCGTCTCCGCTACGTCTGGATGCTCACCTACACGCGACCGAGCGCCGGGCAGCGCATCGCTTCGGCGGTTCCGTTTCTTTACGCGCGCACGGGCAACAAACCGAAGGCGGGCAAGGGCGCACCGCCCTACGTGATCGATCTGGCAGCGCCGAGCAAAGACATCTGGCAGCAGTTCTTCTGGCTCGCGCTGCAAAACATCTTCATCAACCCGTACGGCATCGCGGCCAAGTCGTCGAGCGTCACCTTCCAACGCAACGCCAACAACTACCGCAAGGCGCACATCATCCGCGCGCTCGCCGTCCTCTCTTTGTACGAAGCCCAGTCGGGCGATGTGGCGGGCGCGTTCACCCCCGGCGAAATGCGCGACATTCAGGCGCGTTTGATGTTGACCGAAAAGACGTTCGGCGGGCTGGTTGACGACCAGTTTCTCGACCGTGCCTACCAGAACCAAACGACCGCGTGGCGCGATACGCGCGGCCACAACTGGGAACTCCTTCGCCAGCGCGCCGAAGCCGAAGGACTACTCTTCGAGCC
The DNA here is from genome assembly GCA_041746175.1 of Pyrinomonadaceae bacterium. Taxonomy (GTDB): domain Bacteria; phylum Acidobacteriota; class Blastocatellia; order Pyrinomonadales; family Pyrinomonadaceae; genus JBGTHJ01. The sequence goes on along the minus strand of JBGTHJ010000228.1, from coordinate 10,651 downwards.
GTTGTTGCTGCCTGACGGCGAGGCGACGCACGCGATGCTCTGGGCTTCGCGCGTAGATATCGGCGCGGGCGGCAACAGAACGCGCCGTTTCCACGGACGCTTTCTCAATATCGCAGACCCGTGGCGCGACCCGCGTCTGCGGAATTGGAAGGGTTACACCGAAACACGTTACTTCGACGCCGACAATCGTCCGGTCGCGCCTGAGACGCCGGGAGCGCGTGGCGTCGAGATGATACCGCTCGCGCTCTACGGTCTCGATCATCCGAAGATCCCCGCGCTGCTCGTCGATTTCCGCGACGGCGCGAACCCGAAAAAACGTGAGGCGGCGCGGCGCGTCATCGAAGATGTGACGCGCAACATTCTCGCGCTCTCGCGTTTCGGCGACCTCCATTATTTGCTCGGTCGAACGGTGTTCGACTTCATCACCGCGCGGCGCGGCATGGACATCGGCCAGCCGTCGCGTCTGCGCGCCTACTCGCAGTTGAAATTGCTGCTATCGCTGAGCGCGTCGCTCGATCCGGAATTGCGCGACGAGATTGGCCGCCGTGTCGAGCGCGTCGCGCTCAATCCGCTGGAGAACGATTACGACCGCGAGGCGCAACTCGCGCGCCAGCAGTACGCCGCGCTCCTCGATTACGCGCGACGCCCCGATGGACTGCCCGCGAAACTCGCGCGCGACCGCCGTGCCGAATTGGTTCCACAGGCGCACGGGCGCGCGGGGCGCATCCTTTTGCGCTTTGCCAACGTCGCGAGCTTCGGGCTGTACACGCATCGCGAAGACCCACCGCCCGCGAAGTTGCGCGACCGGCTCGACACCGGACGACGGCTCGACTTTCACCGTCGCTTTCTCCGCGAGGTATCGAAGTCGACGCCCCGCGTCGAAGTGGTCTGGGACATCGAAGAGGTGCGCCGCTCGCTCCGCTACGTCGCGGAAAATGGCGCGCGTTCCGACGCCAAAACCGCCAACGCCGCCGCGCGCATCTTCGCCCAGACCAGAGATGAAGAAACGCGCCGCGTCTGCCTTCATGCGCTCTATCGCATCAACAACGAGACGGCTAAAAACGAACTCCTGCGCATCTACCGCGCGCCCGAACTCGAACCCGAAATGCGACTCCTGACCGCGCAGTTTCTCCGCGACGCCGTCCGCGAAGAACAGCGCATCGCCCCCGCCGACGCGCGCATCATCGTCTCGGTAATCGGCCAATGAATCTTCTTTTTTCAGCACGCACGAGCAGGACAGCGGCGTTGTTGCGTCGGTTGACGGTCGCGCTATCGCTCATCGTCCTCGTTTACGGTGCGGCGTTGGGCGCGAGTGCGAAACGCATCGTCGTAGTCAAAGTTGACGGGTTGCCGCACGACATGATCGAGCGATTCGTGCGCGAACGCGACCCGCGCACGGGCAAGAGCGTGCTGCCGTGGATCGAACATCTGTTCTACGAACGCGGCACGCGCGTCGAAAATTTTTACGTCCGTGGGATGAGTCTCTCCGGGCCGTCGTGGTCGCTGCTCGACACGGGTCAGCACCTGCAAATCAAGGGCAACGTCGAATTCGACCGCTTCACGCTCCATTCCTACGACTACCTCAACTTTATCCCGTACTGGCTCGGCACGGCGGGCGGTGTCCGCGTCGATATGCCGGGGACAGAGTTGCTCGACGAGTTGCGCGTGCCGTTGCTCGTCGATGCGTACCCGTACGACGAGCGCCATCTGACGTTCCAACTCTACCAGCGAGGCTCGCGTTGGACGACGCTGGCGCGCGGCCCGAAGAACCGCGTCACCTCGCGCAGCCCGCGCGAACTGTTCGACGAATGGAACACGGGTTTCGACGCGCGCTCGATCGTGATGGAACAGCTTGAGCGCGAGTTGTTGGAGAAACTCAGCGACCCGCGCCTGCGTTATCTCGATTTCTACACCACTGATTTCGACCACGCCGCGCACCACAACCGCGACCGCGCGACACACCTCCACGCGCTGCAACAACTCGACGCACAACTCGGACGCATCTGGGCCGCGATTGAAAAGTCACCGACGCTCGCGGCGGAAACCGCGCTCGTCGTCGTCTCCGACCACGGCACGAACACGGACGAGCGCGTCTACAGTCAGGGCTACAATCTCGTCAAGCTGCTCGGCACGGCGGCGGGTGGCGGGCATCACGTCATCACCAAGCGACGCCTCTTGAACGACTACGCGATCAAGGGCGTCTATCCGCTCGTGCCGCTGATTACGACGACCACCGACGAGACGTTTTACCTGAAAGGCCGGAGCACAGACTATCCGACCGCGCTCGTCGATTTCGACGGCAACGAGCGCGCGTCGATTCACCTGCGCGACTCAGACCTGAACACGCTCCACATTCTGCTGCAAGAACTTCAAAACAAAAATTTACCAGCCGACGTGCGACGCGCCGCGACCGCCGCGTTCTTCGCGACGCTCGAACGACGACGCGCGGGCTGGCAGCACATCATCGACGGGATGCGCGAGGAACTCGTCGCGCTGCGCCGTCTGATTGAACGCCAGCAGACCATCGTGCAGGCGCAGCCGAAGAAGTGGACGAAGGCCGACAGCGACGCCGGACGCGACAAGGCTTCGTTGCGATTCTCGGCGCAACTCGATTCGTGGCAGACCGACGAACGCAAATATACGGAATTCCTGCGGACGCTCGCGAATCTCGTCGCGTTGCGTCGTGAGAATTTCGAGCCGTCCAGGATTCGCGTCGAAGACATCATCGCAGTGGGTTCGATGGGCGAACACAATTCGGTCTATGATCTGCAAAACTACGTCGTGGGGTTGGTTGCCGGGGGTTTGAGGCTCGCCCGCGATGGCTCGCTCGACATTGAGAAGAGTTTCGCGCGCGTCAACTACTTCGACTTGCTCGGCGATGTCGCGGTGAAGAACAACGTCCAGCCGCTCATCTCAAACAAGCCCGTGGATTTTGTTGCCGTGCTCCTGCCGACAGAGAGCGTGCGCGGCGCGCTCGGCGAAGAACCCGAGGCCGAAACCGTGATTTGGCTCTACGGTGGGCGCGACACGCAGGCTCTCGTGCTCGCGCGTCAGGACGATGCGGGGCGTTTGCTGCTTCGTTACCTGCCCGTCGCGCGGCTCGTGCAGGAGGCGTCGGGGCGCGTCCGCTTCGATCTGGCGGCGTGGCGTAAAAATTTGCCGCTCGGTATTTGGGAGGATGAAAATCTTTCCGTGCCCGATGGCGTCACGCGCGAAACGTGGCTCGGCGGCTGGCACACCGACATCGATTGGCTGCGCGCCACGCACCGCACGCAGTATTCCAACGCGGTCGTCGGTATTCACGAACAACTCGCGCGACACGCCTTGCCCGCGCTCGACCCCGCCGCGCCGGGACTCGCCGACGACGAGCATTTGATCCGCCGTCACCGTCGCCGCCAGCGTTTGCTGGTCGAAACAGACCTCTTGATATTCGCCAACAACCATTGGAACTTCGACGTTCGCGGCTTCAATCCGGGCGGCAATCACGGCTCGTTCTTCCGCGTTTCAACGCACTCGACGCTGATGCTGACGGGCGGCGAGCAAACGGGCGTCCCGCGCGGAGTAGTCGTCGAAGAGCCGTACGACAGCCTGAGTTTTATGCCGACCGTGCTCGCGCTGACCGGACAACTCAACGACGGGCGAACCCCGCTCCCCGTGCTCTGGCAACAGGGCTTTCGCACTTTTCCGGGGCGCATCATCGAAGAAATTTTTGACCCCAACAGACGCGATTCGGCACCCTTCGCGCGGACGCCGACGAACCGGGACGAGCCTTGATTAACGACGCCCCGCCACCACACGTCGCGGTCGCTTCAACGTCGTCGACCAAATCTTCCTCGAAGTCGCGCCGCATCGTCGTCTACCTTCAGGGTGTCGCGTTCGCGCTCGGCGTCGCGCTGCTCGTTTACGTGCTCAGGCGCGTCGGCATCCAGCCGATTTTCGATGCCCTCGCGCAAATCGGCTTCGGCTTTTTTGTCCTGCTCGGCATCAGCGGACTGCGCCACGTGTTCCGCACCTTCTCGATGCGCATCGCCGTCCCCCTCGAACACCGACGCTTCAATTTTCCGCAAGCTCTGGCGGCGCGACTCGGCGGCGAGGCGATAACTTTTCTGACGTTCACCGGCCCCGTGCTCGGCGAAGCGACCAAAGCCGCGCTGTTGAAGAAGCGCGTCCCGCTCGCTTCGGGCGTGCAGGCGCTCGTCGTCGACAATCTGCTCTACAACCTTTCGGTCGCGCTGTTTATCCTGAGCGGCGCGTGCGCGATGCTCGTCTTCTACGACCTGCCGGATTGGGCTGAATACGCACTGATGGGCATCGCGGGGGCGTCGCTGCTGACGCTGGTGGCGGCGGCGTTGGCCGTGCAACGGCGCGTGATGTTGCTGACGCGGGTCGTCGATGGGTTGGTGCGGATGGGCTTGAAGAAGAAACTGCTCGCCGCGCGCCGCGAGCACGTCCACCGGCTGGAAGCCAACGTCTACGACTTTTATCATCACCGTCCCGGGACGTTTTTCGCGATGGTCGGGATGGACTTGCTGGCGCATGCGTCGAGCGTCGTCGAGGTTTACGTGACGCTGCGGATGCTCGGCCACACGATGAGTTGGCAGGCGCCGTTCGTCATCGAATCACTGACCAAAGTTATCAACTTCGCGTTCGGGTTCGTCCCCGGTACAATCGGCGTCTACGAAGGCGGAACCGGACTTATTCTGCACACGCTCGGCTTCGCGGCGGCCACCGGCGTGACGCTCGCACTGGTACGCAAAGCGGGGACGGTGTTTTGGACTGGAATCGGACTCGTGCTGCTCGCGTGGCGCGCGATTCCGACGGCGGCGCGGCGCATTATCGACCGTCATCCGCGTATACACAAAGCTATGGACAATCTCGTACTCTCAAACATATCTCATCGCCCGGCGCGCACCCTCGTCAGCATCGTCGGCATCGCGGTCGGCGTGCTGCTGATAATCTTTACGGTCGGGCTGGCGCACGGCGTGCTGCGCGAACGCGGCAGACGCGAAGCCGGAGTCGGCGCGGAGATTTGGTTGCGCGCTTCCGGCACGCTCGGTTTGAGTGGCGCACAACCGTTCAATCTCGAAGTTTCGCGCGCCGCCGAAATCGCGCGGCTCGAAGGCGTGCGCGTCGCGGTGCCCATCGGACAGAACACCGTCAGCAGCGACCGGGGCTTCGGGGTGCGCGTGCTCGAAGGCATCCCGTTTGAACCATACGCGAAGCTGGCGGGGCTGCGCGTCATCGAAGGACGCGCGGTGGAACGGGGCGACGAAGCCATGATCGACGCCATCTGGAAAGAGGAACGCAAGGCCAAAGTCGGTGACACCGTGCAACTCTATGAACGACCGTTTCGCATCGTCGGCGTCTACGAACCGCCGGGCGGAAGCCGCATCAAGATTCCGCTCGCCACGATGCAGGAGCAGGTTGGCGTCTTAGACCGCTGCACGACCGTGCTCGTCTCGTGCGTTGATCCCGCAGAGCAGGACGCGGTTGCCGCGCGCATTCACGAAAGATTTCCCGACGACCAGATCATCTTTACACGCGACCTGCCGGAGTTGTACTCATCGGGCGTGCCCGCGCTCAACATCTTCATCAGCGTGATCGTCGCGGTCGCCGCGTCCATCAGTATGCTCGTCATCCTGCTCGCGATGTACACCACCGTCACCGAGCGCACCAGACAAATCGGCATCCTCAAAGCCCTCGGGATGTCGAACGCTTCAATCGCGTGGGTGGTCGAGCAGGAAGCAATTATTATCAGCATTCTCGGCGTGCTGTTCGGCCTCGCGCTGACGTTCGCGGCGCGCTTCGCCGTGATGCGGATGACCTCGCTGACCGTCGAAATCGAACCGCGTTGGATTCTCTTCTCGCTCATCATCGGGCTACTCGGCGGCACCATCGGCGCGCTCTACCCCGCGCTCCGCGCCGCGCGTCAAGACGCGGTCGATGCGCTGAGTTACGAATGAGAATAAATCGGGTTGTTTAGCTGCCGACTCACCGACTCGTCGAGGTAATGAGAGACGCCACGTCGAAACGATTCGATTCAAGTTTCGAATCTGTTGTGTCTGGCAAATGGGCATGTGCCGGGAGCGCCAGCGTCCCGCTGGCGCTCCCAGTTGTTCGCGTTCTCCGAACGCTCAATGCCCGCCGAAGGCTGGCGCTCCCAGGCGATGCCTCTCTTTTATGTGCGACGTGCAATTGCAACTCGCTATAAATTCTTGTTCGATATTTTTTGCAGACAATCAAACGCCGCGATGAAGAAGCTGGCAAGCATTCTTCATCGCGGCGTTTGATTGTCTGTGTCTGTTCTGCCGGAGTTAGTCGGCGTGATGATGTCCCACATGGGGGGATCGCGCGTAGACTGTGGGCGAGCCAACGAAACTGATGCCACGACGACGCGCGGTGCGCCCTCCGGGGTTTGCACCGAACGGGGCTAAATGTTGGAGGCCATTTGAGTGCTCATGCTGAAGAAGTTGGGGCGCGAACGTCAAGTCGATGAACGTGGCGAATGCGTGCGAGTCGTTGAAAGACTTCCGGTGCAGCTCAGGCGCGCTGCCCCGAAGGTCGTTTGAGGCGCGTGCGATGAAGGCTTCGATATCGGGGATGGTGCGTGGAATCGCTTGCGACAGATTTTTGTGCCCGCCGGTGGTGATGAGCACGTCGTCTTCGATGCGCACGCCGATATTTTTGTATGTCTCGTAAGCGGGACGAATGGCGGCGATGAACTTATCGTTCTCCGGCGACTTGGGCAGATAGTCGAGCGCGTCGCCCCGGATGTAGATACCGGGTTCGTTGGTGAAAATCATCCCCGGCTCAAGCTTGGGATTGCCGTCGCCAACATCGTGGACGTTCATGCCGAGCCAGTGCGAGGTGCCGTGCATGAACCACAGGCGATACTGCATCGAGTTGCGGTCGGTAATCAGTCCGAGTTTGAGCAGCCCGTCTTTGACGACTTCGGTCGCCGCATCGTGCACCTCCGACTTGGTCGAGCCGGGACGAGCGGCGCGCATTCCGGCCTCTTGCGCGGCGAGCACGACGTTGTAGATGTCGGCTTGCGCGGACGAAAACTTGCCGCTGACGGGGAACGTGCGCGTGATGTCAGCCGTGTAGTGGTCGTACTCCGCCCCGACATCCATCAGCAACAACTCGCCCGGTTTGATGCGTCCCTGCGATTCGTTGTAGTGGAGCGTCGTCGCATTCGGACCGCAACCGACGATTGACGGATAACCCCAGAAATCCGCATTGCGACGCTTGAAAGTGTATTCGACTTCCGCCTCGACCTCGTATTCCCACTGCGCACGACCCGCCACCGCCATCGCGCGCCCCAGCGCCTCGCTCGTGATATCGACGGCGTGCTGCAAGCGTCGGACTTCGCTCTCCGACTTGCGCAGGCGCATCGCGCTGAAGATTGGAAACGCGCTGCGAACTTTGAACGCCCCCGGCGTCTTCGTCCACCCGGTGGCGAAGCGTTGCTCTTGCTTCCACTCGCGGCTGTCTCCGTACTGGTTGCTATCGGCTTCGCGCAACGGGACGAGTAAATATAGCGATAAGTCGTTTTGCGGCGCGCCAGTGTTGCGGCGCGCGCCCTTCATCAACGCGCTCGCAAACTCCGGGGCGGGCTTGGACGCATCGCTCGCGCCGCTCGTCGCCGTGAGCAACACGTTTTCCGGTTTGGGTCGATAAAGCGTCCGCGCGCGCAGAGCTTCGGCGAAGGGTTGAAACTCTCGCGCGTCCCAGATTTCGGCGACGCCCGACAACTGCCGCGCCTCTTCGGGACTGTACATGTAACCGTCCCACGTTTCTCGCGCGGGGTTGCGACGCGGCAGAAACAGAATCTCGCGCGTGGCGCTGCCCGGCATCAAGACGAGCGTCGCGTTCTGTTGCTTCAGATGGGTCAGGTAGTAAAGATTATTTTCCTGTCGGTATTCGTAATCGACATCATTGGTATAGATGCGCGGCTCGGCGCTGAACATCACGAGCACGCCCGTGTCGCCGATCTCCTGCGCCACACGCGCGCGACGTGCGACGAGTTCGGCGCGCCGTTCATCGTCGTTGAAGACGGGCGCGGGCGGCGCGATGCGTATCGTCGTCAAAACCGACGGCGGCGTCTGCGCGTTCTGCGCGGCGCGCACCGACGGCAAGTTTGACGACCATAGCCCGACAACCAAACAGAGATTAAGAAAGCGGCGAATAAAGGTGACGGTTTTCAAAATAAAACTCCTCGATTGATGGTCACGAGTTCGGAGGTTGAAAAAAGAGATGCGAGGGATGCTTTCGACGGTTGTCTGCGCATCGTCACCGGGCACAGACGCGCGCAGGGGGGCGACGGTCGCCAAAACTCACACCCGCACACCAAAATTCATCAGCCGGACAAATCCTTCGGCCTGACGAAAAACTCCAATCTTCCGGCATTCTCACGCGCATCCCTCCACGCTTCGACTTCAAGTACGATGTGCGCGAGCGCGGCGGTCGGCATGTGACGCGCGTCGCCGGTCAGATGCGCCAGAAGGTTTTCGATCCCGTAGTTGTGGCCGACCAGCAACGCCGTCTCAACCGCGTCGTCGATCTCGCGCACGATGTCGAGCAACTGCCGCAAGTTCGCCTCGTAGATTCGACCGTTAAAATGCACTTCTTCCGCCAGCCCCGCCGCACGCAACACGAGCGCTATCGTCTGCCGCGTGCGCTCGGCGGGCGAGCAGATAATGCGTTGCGGTCGAATCCCGCGCGCACGCAGCAACTCGCCGACGAGCGGCGCGGCGTTCAACCCGCGCTCGTTCAACGGTCGGTCAAAGTCCCGCACCGAGCGGTCGTCCCAACTCGACTTCGCGTGTCGCAAAAGAAAAAGCGTCTTCATCGACAATCACAATCAAGCCACCGCGAAAAGGCGGCGGACGCACCGCACGAATCGGCAGGAGAACAACGTCGAAGCGCTGCCGGCGTTCATTACGAAGGCATTCCGCCCTGTGCATTCTGTTTTCCGCACGTTCAGTAACCAGCCGCTGCGCCGTCGTTGCGCGGGTCGCTGGCGCCGAGCCGCACACCCGTCTTCTCTTCAATCATGATGCCGTGCGCGTCGCCCATGTAGCGCGGACGCGACGTGATTTTGTGCCCGCGTTTTTCGAGCGCGCGAAACGTGTCGGCGGCCATCCCGTAGGGTTCGTAAACGATTTCGTCGGGCAGCCATTGATGATGAAGACGCGGCGCGTCAATCGCTTGTTGGATGTTCATGTCGAAATCGACGACGTTGGTGATGACTTGGAGCACGGTATTGATGATGGTCGGGCCGCCCGGCGAGCCGACAGCAAACCAGAGCGTCCCATCACGACGCATCACAAGCGTCGGCGTCATCGCCGAGAGCGGGCGTTTTTTCGGCGCGACCGCGTTGCGCTCGCCCTGTATCAGACCGTAATAATTCGGCGTGCCCGGCTTCGCCGCAAAGTCGTCCATCTCGTTGTTCAAGAGCACGCCCGTGCCACGCGCGACGACGCCCGAACCATAGCCACCGTTCAAAGTGTAAGTGTTCGAGACGACATTGCCCTCTGCATCGACCACCGTAAAATGCGTCGTCTCCTCGGACTCGGCTCCGGCGGGACGCCCCGCGCGCACCTCTTCGCTCGTCGAAGCGCGTTCCATCCCAATCGACGCGCGCAACCTTGCCGCATAATCTTTATCGATCAGCCCGGCGATGGGGACGTTGACGAAATCGGTGTCGCCCATGTATTCGGCGCGGTCGGCGAATGCTCGCCGCATCGCCTCGGTCATCAAGTGGTAACGCTCTGACGACGACCACCCCAAACGCTTCAGGTCGTAGCCTTCGAGGATGTTGAGCATCTCGATCAACACCGCTCCGCCCGACGACGGCGGCGGCATCGAGATAACTTCATGTTCTCGGTACTTCGACCGCAACGGCTCGCGTTCTTTGGCGACATAGTTGCGCAAATCCGCGAGCGTCATCAAACCGTTGTTCCGCTTCATGTCGGCGGCAATCAATTGCGCCGTCCGTCCCTCGTAAAACTCGCGCGCCCCGCCCTGCTGCAATCGCGCAAAAGTCGCCGCTAGTTCGGGCTGTCTCCACACCTCGCCCTCTTCGTAGAACTGACCGTTCTTCAACAAAATCATTTTCGTGTCGGGGTACCGCTCAAGCAGTTCGCGCGTGCCGCGCAAAGAACGCGCGAGCGAATAACTGAGCGGGAACCCTCCCGACGCCAGACGGCGCGCCGGCTCAATCACCTGCGGCCAACTGACTTTCCCCGAACCGTATTTCTTGAGCGCGAGTTCCATCCCCGCCACCGTGCCGGGGACGCCCGCCGCGCGATAGCCGATGAGCGACCCGCCTTCGCCTTCGATAAGGTTCCCGCGCGCGTCGAGGTAGACGTTGCGATGCGCCGCCGCCGGAGCCATTTCGCGGTAATCAATCGCGGTCGTGCGTCCGTCGCGCAGACGTATCATCATGAAGCCGCCGCCCCCGAGATTGCCCGCCGCCGGATACGTCACCGCCAGCGCAAACGCCACGGCGACGGCGGCGTCAACCGCGTTGCCGCCGCGACGCATCACGTCAACGCCGACCTCCGAGGCAATCTTGCTCGTCGAAGCGACCATCCCGCGCCGCGCTCTGACGGGCTGCCGCGACGCAGCCACAGCCGAACCGCCCCCC
>JBGTHJ010000227.1:0-6393 GCA_041746175.1 Pyrinomonadaceae bacterium | reverse complement strand
GCTCAATGCGAGCGGGACGCTCGCGCTCCCGGGCGATGCCGCTCTTTCATGTGCTACATGCAATTGCAACTTGCTATAGCGCACAGTTTTTTTGCTTTCTGCCTACTGTCTTTTGCCTTTTGCCTGCTGCCTTCTGCTTTCCACTCTTGGGCGGCTAACTGCGACTTTTGCTCCGGTTCGGTTTATAATCGTCTTTTCAGCAACTGATAAAATTCGCGCCGAGAGGAACCAAGAATAAGATGACCGGAGAGAAGATTGCCAAGCGTCCCGACCGGATAAAGTTCGACGGGCGGATGTTGTTTCTGACCGAAGACACGCAGCTTATCCGTCGTCAACTCGAAGGCGGCGAGGACTTGTCGTTCGATCCCGCAACGCCTCTGATGAACAACATCTCGACCGACGAGATTACGCCGGGGTGGGTCTGTTTTTATTACGACGAGACGCTTGGAGAGTATGTTTACGTCGGGATGCGCGAAGCGGCGGTGCACAAGGACGAGGTACGGAACGGCGGCTTTTCGGTCGTCGTGTCGGGGCTGTCGAAGGGTTGCGGGTCGTCGCGTGAAACCGCGCCGTACGCCGAACGCGCCGCCGGCGTCGAACTCGTCATCGCCCGCACCATCGAGAAAATCTACGGGCAGAACTCGCAAAACATCGGGTTGTTAACCTCGACCGATTTCAGCCTGATCGAACGCATCCGCAACGGCGAAGAGATTCCGCTCGCCGAGTTTACGCGCGGACTCGACGCGATTTCGCGGTCGATTGTCGAATACGGCGGGCTGTTCAATTACAACAAGGCGCGGCTCGCGGGCGAAGTCGCGCCGCCGCCGCTTGAGACCAAACCGCGACCGATGAACATCACCGAGAAGATCATCGCGCGGCACGCGTTCGTCAGGGCGGGCGAGGTCGGCATCGCCGCCGTCAAGCCGGGTGACGCGCTGTTTGCGGTCGCCGACGTGCGTTTCTCGCACGAGTACGTGACGCCGATGGCCGAGTCGTTGTTCAAGCAGGCGTTGGGACACGATGCGCGCGTGACCGCGCCGGAATCGGTCTATGCTTTCCGCGACCACCTGACGTTTCTCGGTCGCGTGATGTCTGAAGAGAAACGCCGGATGGGACTCCTCGAACGCGCCGACGGCCTCGCCGTCACGCAGGAAAATTTCACCACCGAGCAGGGCATCAAACTCTACAGCGGCACGGAAGAAAAAGGCTCGGAGGCCATCTGCCACAACGCCGTCGTCGAAGACATCGCGCTGCCGGGTCAGCTCGTCATCGGGACGGATTCGCACACGTGCATGGCGGGCGTGCTCGGCTGCTTCGCGTTCGGCGTCGGCTCGACCGACATGGCGAACGCGTGGTACACGAAAGACATCCGCATCCGCGTCCCCGAAACCGTCAAGTTCGTTTTGAACGGCACGCGCCGCGCCGACGTTTCGGCCAAAGACGTGATGCTCAAAATTCTCTCATCCGACTACATGAAAGAGGGCAAGGGCATCGGGCAGGTGCTCGAGTTCGCGGGCGAAGGCTTGCGCGAGATGTCGATTGACGAGCGCGCGACGCTGACCAACATGGCCGTCGAAGCGGGCGGCACGACCGGCATCATCGAACCCGACGGCGTGACGCTCGAATACCTCGTCAACTCGCGCGGACTCGACGCCTCCGAAGTTCAAAAGGGTTTTCTCAAGAGCGATCCGGACGCCGAATACGCCGCCGTGTTTGAGATCGACCTCGCGGAGATTCGTCCGATGGTCGCCACGCCGGGCGACCCGCGCAACGGCGTCAACATCAGCGAACTCGCGGAGGAAGTCAAAATCGACGCCGCCTACGGAGGGTCGTGTACGGGCGGCAAGATGGCCGACATGGACATGTACGCCGCCGTCCTCAAACGCGCGGTCGAGCAGGGGCGGCGCGTCGCACCGGGCGTCCGGCTCTATCTCCAATTCGGCTCGCAGAAGATCAAGCAGTACGCGCGCGAGCGTGGCTACATCGAGATTTTCGAGCGCGCCGGAGCGGAGTTGATCGACCCGAGTTGCGGCGCGTGTATCAACGCCGGGCCGGGCGCGTCGCGCTCTGCCTCAGAGGTCACGGTGAGCGCGCAGAATCGCAACTTTCCCGGCAGGAGCGGGCCGGGACAGGTCTATCTCGCCAGCCCTTACGTGGTCGCGGCGTCGGCGATTGCCGGTCGCATCGTCGAGCCGGAAGAGTTTCTGCGCGTCGGCGAAGAAGAGTTGGTCGGTGTCTGATGATACATCTCGGCACCGACGCGGACATGAGCGCGCAGCGTGAACAGAGTGCGCGCGTCGAGCGCGAGCGGCGGTTTCTGCTGCGCGAACTGCCCGGCGACCTGACGCGTGCCGACCCGCACCTCCAACTCTTCGACAACTACATCACGAACACCCGCCTCCGCCTCCGCAAGGTGCGCTTGCCGCAAACGCGCGAGTGGATTTGGAAACTGACGCAGAAGTTTGCGCCCGACCCCGCCGACCCCGCGCGCACGCTCGTCACCGACATCTATCTCGCGCGCGGAGAGTATGAGACGCTCGCCGTCTTCGAGGCCAACGAGATACGCAAGAACCGTTACCCCTACGAGCACGCCGGGCGCGCCTACACGATTGACGTGTTTCTCGGCGCGCTTCATGGTCTCATCCTCGCCGAAACCACGTTCACGTCAGACGATGAGAAGCGCGGTTTTCAAACCCCGCCCTTCGTCGCCTTCGACGTGTCCGACGACGAAATGTTCAACGGCGGCAACCTCGTCAACCTAACGACCGACGAGATTCGCGCGACGCTGAAAGCCACAATGAAAGATTGACGCATTGATTCATGTCGTCTTCCGCGCCAAACATCTACACCGTCGGGCATGGCCGTCACGGATTCGCGGCTTTTCTCGCGCTGCTTGCGCGGCACGGGATTGATTTGCTGTGTGACGTGCGGAGCGCGGCGCGTTCACGCTGGCCGCAGTTCAACGGGCGCGTGCTGGCCGGAACCTTGCGCGAGCATCGCATCGGTTACGAGTGGTTACCGGAGTGCGGCGGGAAGGTGGTTGCGCCGCCGGAAGATTTGGCGCGCGGGTTGGATCGCATCATGGAACTCGCCTCGGAGATGCGCGTCGCGCTGATGTGTTCAGAGTCGCACCCGCTCACGTCCCACGCGCAGCCGCGCGCCAACTGTCATCGCGTCGGGCTGCTCAGCACGCCGCTCCGCGCACGCGGCGCGCGCATCATTCACATCCTACCCGACGGCTCGACGCTGGAAATCGACGAGACCACGCTGCCCTCCATCTGGTGACGCGCGTTTCCGAAGATGGTTTGTCCGCGCGTCGTCGCTGGCGTCCCGACTATTTCCCGCTCCGCTCACGGCGATGTAGCAGTCCGGTGAGCGAGGCAAGACCCAACGGCACGAGAATCACCCCGGCCAGTCGATGCAGCGAACCATAGAATGCGTAGGAAAAGTGGTTTCCCCAGAGGAGTTTTGACGAAGGTTTCCACTGGCTGCCCGATGCTATTTCGACGATGGGAATGAACTGATTGAAACTCACGCCGATGGCCTGCGTGCGATTGCAACAACCGGGATTGTCGTCCGGCTCTTTGTTAGCAGTCGTCGCCGGATTCGGAACAGGTGGCGGGTTATGATTTGGCACGGGGTCTGGAGAGGGCGTCGTAGTCAGCGGAGCCGCGCCCGTTTGTTCGGTTGCGACTGCTGCCTTCTCTTTGAGTACCACCGCGCCGGGCTGAGAGAAAATAATAGTTCCGGCGATGATGAAACCGACGCTGATAACCAACAGACGGAAAGGGCGCACGCCGTATCTCGTCACGCCCCGGAGAAAGATAAAATCGAACATCTGCGCGATAAGTCTGAACCCGGCGGTGACGGTTTTTCCGTTCTGAATATCAAGCCAGAGTTTTTTCCAACTCTGGTTGTGCTCGCGGCGGCGAAGCGCATAGTAAACGTCGCCGGCGCGGTAGTCGTCGCCCACCGAGAGATATGTTTTTTCAAGTTGCGTGTAAGGCTGACGGTCAAAGGGGATCGACTCGCTTTTCTCCAACCGGTTCAACAGGTCATTCAATCTGAGTTCGATGCGCTCGTAGGTGAACCCACGCAGGTCGATATTGATGTCATCTCCGAATACCGTCCAAGAATAGGCGAGCGGCGGGCGACGCTTTAACCTCAGATTGCGGACCTTTGTCACAGCGCTATTGAGTCCGGCATTGAGCCGAGCGAGAGCGGCGTTGGCGTCACTTCCAGCCGCTGCCGATCCCCCCTCGGGCTGGATTGCGCTCCCGTTGTTTCCCACTCCGGCTGGCGTCGGCGGCGCAACCTGCGCGGAAATTTCGACGCCGTTTTTAGCAGCCTCCGGCGGTGTCGCGGCGGCCTCCGGTGGTGTTGCCGGGGGAGTCATGTCGGTCGCTTGGTTGAGTGGCGGAAGCTCGTCACGAAATCGGACGACATCGAAATGCGCGCCGCGAAAACTGACATCCTTGTTGAATACGGCTCCCTGAAACGAAGCCACGCCTTTAACTTCCGAGCGGACGAAGTGCGCCTCTTGCTCGAACCGTGTGCCCTGAAAACTAACCTCGTTCTTGAAGCACGTATTGTTGAAATTAGCGACGCCGCCGAACGTGACGGCGAGGGGTGCCTCGGTGCGGTGGCGCGGGTAGGAAAACGAGTCGAGAATGGCTTTGCCGCCGACACAAAAACTCTCGAAAACATTCCCCTTCTTCCAATCCTCTTCTGCATCTTGCGGATCGTCGCCGGCGCGTTCGATGGGTTGGCCGTCGTCCTCGTTAGTGTTGGTGAATTGGGCGCCGGTGAACTCGGCTCTGCCGTTGACGCGCGCGGCCATGAACACGGTTCTGCCCTCGAACCGGACTGGCAGAGCCGGGTGATTGCAAGCGGCTTTGTCCTGACAGTAGGAGGCGCGTAAGAATAGGTTGCCCTCGATGTGGAGCAGTTCAAAGTCGGCTTTGCCCTTGAAGATTACCCCGTCGAACTCCGCGTTGATCTGGACGTGAGCGTTGAAGAAACTAACTCTCTTCATAAATTCGACGCGGTGAAATTGGTCGCCAAATCTGGCCGGGCGAAACAGCACATGCCCGCCGACGCGGATGCGCTCGAACTCGGCCTCATCCTTGAACACGACGCCGATGAAGGAGACGTTTCCGCCGAACCGCGACGCGATAAAGTTGGTTTCGCCATTGAATTCCGTGCGTAGAATCTCGCCCTTCGATTCATCCGATTCGTCCTTCGGTTCGCGGATGTAACAACTGAAAAAAGCCGCGCTATCGATGCGGGTGCGGACGAACGTGGCCTTGCCGTGGAAGTGTGCGCCCTTGAAGTCGGCGACCGATTCGATGAAGGCATCCGAGAAGTTGGCATCGCCTTTGAAACACACCGGATAGGCTTTGACTATTTTCTCCTTCGCCGGCTCATCACTATCCGCCGTCCCGTCATCAGTTTTTTTAGCTTTCTCTTCATACGGAGAAAAGATTGCATCCTTACATACACGAACGCGCTGGAAATCCACGTCGGCGAAATGTGCGCCGCTCGCGTTGAGGACTTCATCGACGCGAAGACCTCCAAAATTCGCTTCGCGGACGAAGCGTGCGCCAACGATGTCGAAATTATATCTGGCATGAGCTGCGCCGAATCGAGCCTTCTTTTCAAACGTCGAACCGTCGAACCGCACCTGACCCTCGAAGGTCGCAAACGAGAAGTCCACTTCGCCTTTGAAAATCGAGTTGATGATGGATAGCTCGCGTCTGAATGTGACGTAGCGCAGGTCGAGCTTCTTTTGAATGTTGATGACGGCGTTTTCGATTCGCACCGGCTTCGCGATGTCGCGGGTGTTATCTTGAATCAATTCGAGGAAAGATTGGCCGTCAATCGTGCGATTTTCGGGACTGTCGTCGGGGTTGAACTTGAGTAGCTGACCCGCTTTCAGTTTATTTAATTTTACGATGTCGGAGATAGGCGGCGTGAAGTCGTCGTCCGAATCTTCGATGATGATTTTCGGGACAAGGCATTGGATAGTCATGGCGTTTATGAGGGTGCGCGTGCCGTGGGCGCCGCAAAATAGGTCGAGTGGGAGCAGGTGGATGGCGAACTTTTGAAACGTCGCGCCAGACCTGTCAGTGTTCGGAACGCGATGCGAAGGGGGTCAAGATGTCTATCGCCGCGCGAATACCTCTGAGGCGCGCTTGTATACAACCGTGCGTTCTTCGTGTCAATAAAAAAGGCTGAGGAACGGGACGGGAGTTATAGCGGTTTGCAATTGGGTGAGTGCCGGGAGCGCCAGCGTCCCGCTGGCCAGCGTGCTCGGAGCACGTTCAATGGTTCGCGTTCTCCGAACGCTCAATGCGAGCGGGACGCTCGCGCTCCCAGGCGATGCCGCTCTTT
>JBGTHJ010000226.1:0-2724 GCA_041746175.1 Pyrinomonadaceae bacterium | reverse complement strand
TGGCACGCGCCGGGGCGAGCGTCTGCGCCTGCCCGACCACCGAGCGCAATCTCGGCGACGGCATCATCCCCGCCGACGCGCTTTTCGCCGCGCGGGTTCCAATCGCGCTCGGCTCCGATAGCCACACGCAGATCGACCTTCTCGAAGACGCGCGCGAACTCGAATATCATCTCCGTCTCGTCAAACTCGAACGCGCCGTGCTCGCCCCGCCGCCCGACACCGGCGCGGCATCCGCCGTCGATGGTGGCAGCGCCGGACTCGACCTGTCCGCGCTCGCCGTGAGACTCTTCGAGTGCGCGACATCTACGGGCGCGCGGAGCATCGGCGCGCCCGTAGGGACGCTCGAAGCGGGTCGCCCCGCAGACTTTTTCACCGTCGATTTGAACGACATGTCCATCGCCGGAGCAAGCGACGGGACGTTGCTCGCCGCCGTCGTCTTCTCGCTCGCACGCACGGCGGTGCGCGACGTAGTGGTCGGCGGGCGCGTGATTATCGAAGACGGGCGGCATCGCGATGCGCCCGAAATCATCGAGCGTTTCGTCGCGCTTCAACGAAAATTATGGGATTGACTTACCGATTATTGTGCTTCGCGATTGGGTGAATGCTGGGAGCGCAAGCCTCCGGCTTGCATTGAGCGTTCGGAGAACGCGAATAACTGAGCGTGCGTGTGGCACGCTGGCAAGCGGGGTGCTTGCGCTCCCGGGTGATGACTCTCATTGCAAGCGCTACATTCAAATGCAAATCGCTGTAATCGCCGTGTCTCATTGAGTCACCGAGTCAACGGGTAAATCTGAAAAGGGAGCAACACCGATGAAGATCAAGTTTCTATGTGGCGTTCTGATGTTGTCGCTCGTCACGGTCGCGCCGGATTTCTCTAGGGCAATGCAGCGACGGCGCACGAAGCCGAGACCCGCCAAAGTTTGTTCCGACCCGACCGTAACGTGCCGGACGGTTGCGACCTTCGAGCCGCACGACCTGCCGTTCATGCTGGATTCAAACACGGTCATCTGGGACAGCGAATTGTTCTACGCGGTGATCTTGAAAAGCGTCCGCGTGCCCGAAGGAAACTGCGAGACGTTTGTTTCTGACGCCGAACGAATCCGCGCGCAGGGGACGTTTTCGCATCACAAAGTATTCACTTCGCGGTGCGCCGAACCGGGCACGCTCTACTACACGAACACCGCGCCGAACACACAGTTCATGGCCGTCTATGCCGGGCTGACGCAAGCCCAAGCCGCGCGGATGCTCTCGACTGTCCGCGCCACCGGACAATATCCCGGCGCCAACATCCGCCGGATGCGCGCCGGTTTCAACGGCACGTAGCGAAACGAGAAGGGGATAACCCGAAAGCGTGAAAGGGGCGATGGGTAGAAGAATACGCGACGCGGAATACGCTGTATTTTCCGTTTCCACGCTTCCCCTCTTCCCCTCGTATCAATCATGAATATTGAACAGACGCTCACCGAACTCGTCCGTATCGACTCGCGGTCTTCCGTCTCGAACCTTGAAGTCTTCCGCTACGCGGCGGCGCGCGTCGAAGCGGCGGGACTGTGCGCGCGTGCCTTCCCGTATACCGACGCGCAGGGCACGAAGAAGTTCAACATGGTCGCCGTCTCGCCCGGTGTTCCGGCTGATGAAATGGCGGTCGAACTCGCGCTCGTCGGACACACCGACACCGTGCCGTTCGACCCCGCGTGGACGGAAGCCCTAACGCTCACCGAACGCGACGCGAACCTCTACGCGCGCGGGGCGTGCGACACCAAAGGATTCATCGCGGCGGCGCTGACCGCAATCGAGGCGGTTGACGTGGCGCAACTCAGCCGACCCGTCGCGCTCGTCTTGACGGCGGACGAGGAAGTCGGATGTCTCGGCGCGAAGCGACTGGCGGAATCACGCGCATTCACAGCGCGCTACGCGGTCGTCGGCGAACCGACATCGTTGCGTCCGATTCGCGCGGGGAAAGGTTACTGTCTCGCGGAGGTGCGCGTCGGTGGGCGCGAAGGGCACAGCGCGTATCCGTCGCTCGGCGCGTCAGCCATCATGCGCGCGGCGCGGCTCATCACGCGCATCGAAGAAGTCGCCGAACGACTAAAAGCGTCCGATCCGCACGACGCCTTCGACCCGCCCTACACGACCCTCAACATCGGCGTCATCGGCGGCGGGACGGCCAAAAACATCATCGCCGGAGAGTGCCGTTTCACGCTCGAATGGCGACCCGTGCCGGGGCAGCGCGCGGAGCACGTCGTCGAATTAGTCCGCCACGAAGTCGAACTGCTGCGCGCGGACGACGCTGATTTCGACTGCGAGATCGAAGTCTTGCGGCTCGACGCGAGCAGCGAGACGCCTGCCGCATCACCGCTCGTCCGCGCGTTGGAAGCGGCGACGGGACAGCGCGCGGGTGCGGTCGCGTTCGGGACGGAGATGCCCCAACTGATCGAGATGGGCGCGCACGCGGTCGTCTTCGGCCCCGGCGACATCCGCGTCGCACACCGGACGGGAGAATTCGTCCCGCGTGCCGAACTCTCCGAATGCGCCGCAATTTTGACACGCCTCATCGAACTTTTCTGCGCCTGAGAACATCCATTATAGCGGTTTGCAATTGGGTGAGTGCCGGGAGCGCCAGCGTCCCGCTGGCCAGCGTGCTCGGAGCACGTTCAATGGTTCGCGTTCTCCGAACGCTCAATGCGAGCGGGACGCTCGCGCTCCCAGGCGATGCCGCTCTTT
>JBGTHJ010000225.1:0-2911 GCA_041746175.1 Pyrinomonadaceae bacterium | reverse complement strand
AAAGAGCGGCATCGCCTGGGAGCGCGAGCGTCCCGCTCGCATTGAGCGTTCGGAGAACGCGAACCATTGAACGTGCTCCGAGCACGCTTGCCAGCGGGACGCTGGCGCTCCCAGCATTCACCCAATTGCAAACCGCTATAGCGTGCCGGTTTCATTATTGAATCTCTTCTTCATCCCGCCGCCCAACAACTCATTGAACCGGAGCGCGAATCGCGCGACTTTTATCGAGAACTTGGGTGCTAATTATGGTTCATCGCGCCCGGTTGATTCGGGCGTTACAGCTTGAGCGCCTCGCCGACCGCAGGGTCGCGGCGGACGCGCCAGATTTTCGAGTCGAGGTAGTAGTGCGTGAAGGCGTAGCCCCAGAAGAAGGCGGCGACCGTTTGGGTGAGCAGCGTCGCTTCGCCGCTCGAACGGCTGACGTACTGGCGCGGCAGTTGATACCAGACGCCGAAGAGGATGCCGAAGGCGACGTAGTAGACGAGGCGTCGGCTGATGAGTTCCGCCGCGCCGTAGCGCGTGCGCGCGTCGGGTTGCGCGGTGTACTTCCGGTTGTGAAACCAGATCAGCCGGTGATACTGAAGATTGTGATAGATCGTCAGAATGGCGACGATGGCGATGGGTTGATTCGGCATCGGCGTCAGCAGTACGAGCCAGTGCATCGGAATTGCCGCCGCGAGCAACAGATACTTCGGGACGTTCAAAGGTTGGCGGCGCACGGCGCGCTGCGCTTGCCGGAACAGCCACGCGAGGGCGACCAGCACGGTGGCGACCAGTAAAACTTTCTCCGCGTAGCCGAACGCGGTGTGCAGGACGACGGGCACGCGCGCCATTGCCGATTGGTCGCCGACGACGAAGGCGACGAACGGGTAAGCGAAGGCGAGCGTCAGAAAGAGACGGTCGAGCGTGTTGTCGGCGGGCGCGAGGTCACCGTTCTTCTTTTTGTAGAGCACCATGAAGCCGTAATGCTGTTTGACGAGATGCCAGTAAGCCCACAGCGCGGCGACGAAAAAGAAGACCAGCCCGAAACCCGCGACGACCATCAGCGGCCCGACCAGAAAGAACGCGAGCGAGCCGACGAGCAAACGTCTCCGGGCGCGTCTCTCTTCGCGATCGAAGTAAGTCCGCGAGTAAGTGCCGAAGACATGCGGCGCGTCAATCAGTATCGCCCACGCGACGACCATCGGCGCGAGCGCGAGCACCCCCGTCACGTAGAGCGCGAACAACACATAACTCGACGCGACCGAACCGATAAACCACACCAGATCGTCACGCGCGCTGATAATCCACCGCACAGAGACGGCGCTCGCAGTGGCGGCGGCGGCGGTGGCGGCGGCGGCATCACGCGCGGCGATGGTCGTAGAGGTGGTGGCTGTCGCGGACATCGAAGCTCTCAACATTCACTCATCGACTCATCGGTCAATCGTCTGCGCATCGTCGGCGCAGCGAGTCGATAAACCGACGAGTCGATGAGTCATTTTTATGCTGTCTATCCTGTCCGATCATGTTTGAGTTTCCGGGGTGACGGCTCTGCTGTTGGACACGCGCCGCAGCGATGTACATAATCTGTCCGGGCGATGGGCGCGGCGAGATTTTAACACACGGACGGGGTACACGCGCCGCCAACCCCGACGACGGAGGACACACCCGATGGCGGCAAATGATGTGGTGCTGAACGATCTGCTTTCGCTGCTGTTTCAGGCGCACCCGTGGCACGGCGTCGCGCCGGGTGCGGACGCGCCCAACGTGGTCAACGCATACATCGAAATCGTCTCGACCGATACGGTCAAGTACGAACTAGACAAGCCTTCCGGTCATCTGCGCATCGACCGCCCGCAGCGTTTCTCCTCGTTTTCGCCGACGCTCTACGGCTTCGTTCCGCAAACTTACTGCGGCGACGAGGTGGCCGAACTGTGCCGCCGACGTACCGGCATCGGCAACATTCGCGGCGACGGCGACCCGCTCGACATCTGCGTGCTGACGGAAAAAGACGCCGCGCACGGCGAGTTCTTCGTCCGCGCCAAACCCATCGGCGGACTGCGCATGATTGATGCCGTCGAAGCCGACGACAAGATCATCGCGGTGCTCGAAAACGATGTTGCCTACGGCCATATCAATGACATCACAGAAGCCCCGCGCGGCCTTGTCGACCGTCTGCAACACTACTTTTTGACCTACAAGCAATTGCCTTCGGAAGCCCCGCGCCGCGTCGAAATCACAGACGTTTACAACCGCGCCGAGGCCGCCGATGTCATCGCCCGTTCGATACGCGATTACCGCGCGCGTTACGGCGCGCCCGAAACGCGCATCGGCGAGTTGCGTCGCCTACTCGCCGCGAGTTAGTCGCGTCTGACCGCACGCATGTTGGGTCAGACCGGTCGAACGCTGTCATTCAAAAATTTTGAAGGAGGCAATCACGATGGAACAGCACGTCAAAATTCTGGGAATACTGCATCTCGTATTCAGCGTGTCGGGGGTGCTGGTCGCCATCCTGATCTTTTTCGGCGCGGTCGGGGGCGGGTTGCTGTCGGGCGAGGCGGTGGGCGCGTTGGTCGCATCGAGCGTGGGATTCGTCGTCGCACTGATCATCATCATGTTATTCGTGCCGGGACTGCTCGCGGGTTACGGGCTGCTCAAATTCAAATCGTGGGCGCGGGTGCTGGCGATCGTGCTTGGCGCGCTCAACATCCTCAACTTCCCGTTCGGCACCGCGCTTGGCGTCTACACCATCTGGGCGTTGACGAGACCCGAAGTGCAACGCGCTTTCGACGCGCGCGCGGGGGGCTACAGATAAACTGCCTCCACACAACTGCGACCGGCGAAGCGTCGGCGGCGGTGCCCGCGACGTGAGCGAGAAGACGGTCATCGTCGTCGGCGCGGGGTTGGGCGGGCTGGCGGCGGCGATTCGGCT
>JBGTHJ010000224.1:0-6024 GCA_041746175.1 Pyrinomonadaceae bacterium | reverse complement strand
CGGCGATTTCATCCGCGCGCGACGTGACCCAGAGGCCGGAGGCGTTGACGCACGAACGCCCGCCGTTGTCGGCGACCGAGGCGACCAGCACATCCAGATATTTTTCCCAGCCGTCGATCCGGTCTTCGCCGATGATGATTTTGCTGTAGCCGGGGCCGTGAACTTCGACGCGCGGGTCGTCGCGCCAGAGGCCGGTCGAAACCGCGTCGCCGAAGACCATGCCGCGCCCGCACCCGCGCAGAATCTCGCCCGCTCCGGCGTGGTCAGCCGGGTAAAAACTGAACGCTTCGCGCGGGCAACCGGCGCGGATCAGCGATTGGATGATGCGATAGGGCGTCCACGGCTCGGCGCTGCCGGGCTTGAGGACGAGCGGCATCTTCAACGGAATCGATGGAATCCACAACGAATGCACGCCCGGCGAGTTACTCGGCAGCACAACACCGAGCGAGTCGGCGCGCGGGAAAAAGCTGATCGCGTGCCCGTCCGCTTCGCCGAATCCGGCGTCGAGTATCGAGAGGTCGAGGCTTCGCGTCAGCCCCGCCAGCACGTCGCGCATCTCGGCCAGCACGCCGCGAATCTTCTCCATGTTCCGCCGCGCCAGCACGACCGGCAAACCCGTCGTCGCCGAAACTTGCGCGAGGTAGTCTCCCGGCGTCTGCGCATCGTCGCCGAGCGGCAAAGTCTCGCGCGCAAAAATATCCGCCGCGCGTTCACACATCAGCAGAAGTTCTTCGGACGTGTGCGCCGCCAGAGCGCGCCGCGCGGTCGCTTGATCGAGCAGGTCGCGCCGTATCAACCCCGCGTTCGCCTGACTGATCTCAACGAACACGTCGCGCGTCCGGTGGTGCGCCACGCGCGCAACATCCAGACTCCGGTACGGCTCGCCCTTTCGCAAAATAGGGATGTGCAACATGCTTCAATAACCCGACAACTTTTGCATCGACCAGTCGTCAACAACACAACCCGCCTCGAAGCGGCGAAAGGCAACGACCGCCGCCTCTTATTATCAATAGACGCCTTCGACGACCGTCGCCTGCAAGCGCGAAAACGGGCGGACGTTGCGGACGCCGTCCCACGGGTAGAGCGCGCAGGGCGGCTCGCGTTCCGCTTCGTCGCGTTCGAGAAAGTGCGGCATGAAGAACTCGCGCGTCAGCGTCGTCAGGCGGACGCGCCCCGTCTCGCCGTAGCCGACCGCGCGCGTCGGTTCGTCGGGGTCAACCACCTCGATCATCGCGCGCGGCAACGGCGGGTAATAAATTATCGCGTAATCATCTTCGGGCAGTCGCGGCTTGCCGACGGCGAGTCCCATCAGGGTGTTGCCGTAGGTCGGCGCGAAGTGGACGCCGTCGAGCAGTTCTTCGACCGCGAAACGATGAAACTGCGGCGTCATCTCGGTGCCTCCACAGAAGACACCGGTGACGCCTAACTTTTTGAGCGAGACTTTTTCGCAGAGGGCTTCGAGAAGTTTCGGCGTGGTGAAGATGCAACGGATGTTGTCGTGCGCGCGCAAAAGCGTCAAGCCCTGTTCGACGACGTGTTGCTTGTAGGCTTCGGCCATCCGGGGTTGACCCATCTTCAAGAGCTTGATGACCCAACGCGGATCGAGATCGACCATGAAGCAGATGCCGCCGCGATGCTGCGCCAGATGTTCGACCGCGAGACGCAGGCGACGCGGCCCCGTCGGGCCGAGGCTGAGCCAGTCCGCGCCGTGCGGAAAAGCTTCGTCGGGCAGCGTCGCGCTGAAGGCTTCGTAGTCGAGCCGGAAATCTTCGATGTTGATCCGCGACTTCGGCACGCCCGTGCTGCCGCCCGTCTCGAAGACGTAGACGGGGCGTCCGGCGTAGGCTTTCGGAATCCAACGCCGGACGGGGCCGCCGCGCAAGACTTCGTCCTGAAAGAAACCGAACCGCGCGAGGTCGGCATAGCCGTGAATCTCGCGGCGCGGGTCCCAATCGAGCCGGGCGGCGTGTTCGAGCCAGAACGGGCTGCCCGTCGCCGGGTCGAAGTGCCACCCGACGATTTCACGCACCCACGCATCAAGCCGCTCGCGCGCCGTCGTCACTTGCGTTGGCAGAGTCGCTCCGGTTGTCGCCATCTTGAAACGGAGATTACTAATTCAGGATGGTTGTGCACAACCCTCGATGCGAGAATTGACGCGCCCAAAGTGTAAAAAGTTATTTACATGAGGAAAGACCCGCAAGCAGAATCAACATCGACGGACAGGATGTTCGGAATGAAAAGCACATGATGTGCGCGGACGATGCGCGCGGACGATGCGCGCGGAAAGATACGTGCTCAGAGCACGGCGCTCGCCGGTCGGTCATCATCCCGTGTCCATGCTTATCCCGTCCGTCGTGTCCGCTTGTCGGTTCTGTCCGTCGATGTCGATGTGCCTTGCTTTTCGTCGCGTCACATCAACTTGGCGTCGAGTTCGATCTCAAGGTTGTTGCGCAGGACGTTCGAGACGGGGCAGGTGGTTTCGGCTTCGCGGGCGATTTCCTGAAAGGTCGCCTCGTCCAAGCCTTCGACGCGCCCGCGCGTTTCGAGTCGCATCCGTGTGATTTTGAAACCGCTCGTCTGTGGCGTCAGCGAGATGGTGGCGCGCGTCGTGATTTGCTGCGGCGCGTGGCCTTTGCGTCCGAGCGTGGCGGCGAAAGCCATGCTGTAACAGGCGGCGTGCGCGGCGGCGATTAACTCTTCGGGGTTCGTTCCTGTGCCCTGTTCAAAGCGTGACACAAAAGTGTAGGGCGCGTCGTCGAGCGTGCCGCTCGCGCTCGTGATTTGGCCGTTGCCGCCGCGCACTTCGCCGTTCCAGGTCGCATCCGCGTGTCGTTCGATATCTGCTGCCATGTGTGTTTATCTCCTGTAAAAAAATTTCGGGCGCGTTCAGGGCAGCCAACTTCGCGTGCGGCTGCACTCGCGCATTGAAAAGATGATGATCGCCGACGAAGTTTGACCGGAGGTCGCGTCGTCGCCGGGCGGTGTTGGGCTTCGACAGTAATGTAGCCTGAGTCGGTTGCGGATGCAAAGATGCATCCGAGCGTGCTTAACTCTCAACCGTGTCGCCACGCCTGTTTTTGGCACGCCTGTTTTTGGTTTGGATTGACGAACGGAGATGTTTGTAGGCGGATGCGGCGGTGGTGGGGCAAAAAAAAGCAGAGGTGGAAAAGGCGACCGGGGCTGTCAGTCGTCAACTTGAACGGGTGTCCCCCCAGATGCCCACTTAAGTTGATGACCGACAGCCCCGAAGGGACCAACATTCGATAGCGCTTCTGATAGCAATCCCATCCCCCAACAGAATCGCCGTCACAAACAGAGCGTGTGAAAACCTCCCCCAAAGCTTCCACATGCTGGCTATCGCAGCCCCTTTTCAACCCCCTTGAAGCCCCCCCGTGTTCGTCGTCAGACGACATCACTTTTGCAACTTCCGCGCCACAGCCCGGCATCCGGCACCGCTTCGACGCCACGACGCCACGACGCCCGTCAAAATGCGGCTCCGGCGACGATATCATCTCCGTCCAGCACGTTTCTCATCCATCGGCCTCCCGCCGTGCTGTATTCCAACCATACTTTTCCGCTGTACCACTGAATAATAATCGTTCGCTGGAGCGGCTAACACCCGACGAATGAACTTCGGTGGCCGTCAGGCTGCGCCGTGCTTTTTGAACCACTCCTGCAAGCGTCGCCAGCCGTCCTGCGCGGCTTCTTTGCGATAGGAAGGGCGGTAGTCGGCATGGAAGGCGTGGGGCGCGTCCGGGTAGACGATGATTTCCGACTTGCTCGCGGCATCCTTCAGAGCCTTCTTCATCTGCTCGACCATGTCGGGCGGAATGCCCGTGTCCTTGCCGCCGTAGAGACCGAGCACGGGGGCGTTGAGTTTGCCCGCCACATCGATTGGATACGCGGGCTGCAACGAGAAGCGCGGCGAGCTTTCGGTCGGCGCGAGCCGCCCGTACCACGCAACCCCCGCCTTTAGTTTCGGATTGTGCGCGGCGTAGAGCCAGACGATACGCCCGCCCCAGCAAAAGCCCGTGATGCCGAGTTTCGACGCATCCGCCTTGCCGGATTTTCTGGCATAGGCGACCGTCGCGTCGAGGTCGGACATAACCTGCGCGTCGGGTACTTTCGACACCACTTTACCGATGATGTCGCCGGGGTTGGCGAGCTTTGCAACGTCGCCCTGACGAACGAACAACTCGGTCGCAATCGCCATGTGTCCGAGTTTGGCGAAGCGACGGCACACGTCCTTGATGTGTTCGTGGACGCCGAAGATTTCCTGCACGACCAGCGCCAACGGAAAATTCTTTCCCTTCGCGGGCATCGCGCGGTAGGCGGGAATCTCGCCGTCGGCGGTCGGGATTTTGACCTCGCCCGCGACGAGGCCGTTGGTGTCGGTGGTAATGGCGGTCTGCGCGCTGACGGGTTGCACGGCGAGCGCGAAACCCGTGGCGAGCGTCGCCGTCATAAACGCGCGGCGGTTGAATCCGGTCTGCGGGGTAAAGATTTCTTCCGGCATCGATATTGCTCCTCTTGTTGAAGTAATGAATTTATTGTGCTTTGCAATTGGGTGAACCCTGGGAGCGCCAGCGTCTCGGCTGTCCAGCGTGATCCAGCACGCTCAAAGCGAGCCGGAGGCTCGCGCTCCCAGGGGGCGACTCTCTTTTAGGTGCTACATGCTATTGCAACTCGCTATAATTTCCGGGGTTCGCCAACACCTTAGCGCAAAATGCGCGCCGGAATAAAGCGACGGGCAGGACGGAAGGCAAAAGGCGAAAGGCGGTAGAAATGCGTTTGGGTCTTTGCTGCTTCCTATCGACTGTTTTCGCGCATTGACTCGTCGCGGGATTTGGCGTAGAAAATTTTGTCACCCCAAACCGATTGAGACAAGTTTATGAGAAAAACCCTCGTTATTGTCGCGGCGTGTGTGGTCGCGCTCGGCCAGGCGGCGTGCGCGTCGCGCGGCAGTCAACCTCCGGCGGCAGGGACACCAGAAGCGGCGGGTTCTCCGGAATCATCTCCGCCGGCGGCGGCTGAAAACGCCGCTCTCGAAGTCGCGCCGCAAAGCGCACAAACCGCGCCTGTCGATGCCGAAGGGTACGTCGCGAAGGGCATCGAAGATTACAAGAGTGACCGCGACGGGGATGCGCTCGCGGCCTTTCAAGAGGCGCTGCGGCTCAAGCCCGACTACGCCGAAGCGCACTACCGGCTCGGCCTCGCCTATTCGTCGTTGGGTCGCGACGACGAAGCGGAAAAGGCTTTCGCGGCGGCGGTCAAGGCTTACGAAAAAATCGTCCGGCAGACGCCGAAAGAGCCTCGCGCGCATTTTCATCTCGGCGAGGCTTACAGCCGTCTCGGTGAGCACGACAAGGCCGTCAAAGCGCACCGTCAGGCGACCAAGCTTGAGCCGGAAGACAGCGAGATGCACTACGAGCTCGGCGTCTCGCTGAGCAAGATGGCGCAGTACAAGGAAGCGATCACGGCGTTCAAAAAGTCCATCAGCATCGACCCCGACAACTTCCGCGCCACCGAAGCCCTCGACAAGGCACAGTCCGGCGCGCAACGCCGCGAAGCCTTCCTCAAGCAAATGGAGAAAACGGAAAAAGCCTCGCAACGCCCGAAACCCAAAGCAAGCCCCTCACCGACGAATCAAAAAGCCGCGCCCGCTAACGTCAACAAAAAACAGGCGTGAGTGTCGAGCGGTGAGCAAAGCTGGCGAAAGTTCCGGCAGGAATCCGAAGGGGACTCATCCGGTGGCGGCTCAGTCGCACCATACTTTTGCGGGAAGTCTGTCTACTTCGTTACCGCGAAACCTCTGAACGAGAATTAGATTGATGAATATTCAAACGCAAACAATCGACGCGCACGCAGAAGACGCCGTCAATCCGCTTCACGGCGTGCGGTTGGCCTTCGTCGGCTGCGGCGTGATGGCCGAAGCGATCATCGCGGGACTGTTGCGACAGCAACTCGTCGAACCCGCGCAGATCGTCGGCAGCCACCCGCGCGCGGCGCGCCGCGACGCATTGG
>JBGTHJ010000223.1:0-3623 GCA_041746175.1 Pyrinomonadaceae bacterium | reverse complement strand
GCGACGAGCGGCGGCGGCGGCGCGGTCGCCTGTTTGATGAGCACCGCAGACGAGAGTTGATCGACGAACGGCGGATGACCGGCGAGCATTTCATAAACGAGCACGCCGAGGCTGTAAAGGTCGCTCGCCGGGCCGACCAGTTGCCCGACACACTGTTCGGGCGACATGTAGCGCGGCGTGCCGATGATGAGTCCCGACTCGGTGGTCGCGTGCGTCCTGGTGACTTCGGTCGAGTTGGCGAGCACCTTCGCGATGCCGAAATCGAGCACGCAGACGCCGCGCTCATTCAGCATGATGTTCGACGGCTTCAAGTCGCGGTGCACGATGCCGAGGCCGTGCGCGTCCGCGAGCACGTCGCAGATTTCCGAGGCGATGCGGACTGCGCGGGCGGGCGCGAGTCGTCCTTCGCGCTGCAAAGTCTCGGACAGCGTGACGCCTTCGACGTATTCCATGACGATGAACGGTCGCCCGTCGGCGAGTCGTCCGACATCGAAAATCATCGCGGCGCGCGGGTGCTTGAGCTTCGCCATCGTGCGCGCTTCGCGCATGAAGCGTTCGGCCACCGCCGGGTCGGCGGCGACCTCTTGTTTGAGAACTTTGATCGCGACCGTGCGTTCGAGGCCGAGGTGCGAGGCACGGTAAACCGTCCCCATGCCTCCTTTGCCGATGACGCGCTCGATGCGGAAACGTCCGGCGACGATTTGGGGGATGTCCATACGAAACCCTTTTATCGGGACAAGGGTCGCGCGTGCATGAATTGTCCCCAATGGGGTGGGAAAAAGCCGTGCAGACGAGCGGCGCTGAAGTTTGAGTTTTATAACGGCGAACGGTTTGGGAGAGACGCGCGTCCGGCGCCGCTTTGACGAAAGCGGGCCGGACGCAACGGAGTGTAGCTATTTTTGCGCGGGCGCGCAAACATTTTCCGCGACGGCGCGAAGCGGATTTATTCGTTGCCTGAGGTGACGGAGTTGCCACTGGGGGCGGTGCCCGCGCCGCCGGTGTTGTCCATCACGCCGCCCGCTCCGGCGTGCGTCGAAGATGCGCCCATGATGTCGCCGGTTTCGACGACGCCCGTTGTGCCTCCCGCCGCCGCCGCCGCAGGCGCGTCGGAATTGGTAAACCCGCCCTTGCCGGTCTTGTCGGTGCCGCCAGTGATGTCGGTGCCGCTCGCCCCGCGTGCGCCGTCGATGTCGGGGCCGCCGTCGTGTGTTCCGCCAGAATCTTTTTCGTCTGCCATGTTGCCCTCCGGTTGATTTGCCTTGCCATGCCCGCCGCCGGAATGGACAATAGACGGGTTCAACTTCTCCCGAAAATTACTCCACGAAATTCAGCAGCCGGAATGGACGATGATGATGTTGTTGCGGACTATTTTTACCACACTTTTAATCTTACTGATGACAGGCGCGCTCCACGCGACCGGGCGAGAAGACGCAGACGCCGAACCCGCAGAGGGCATCACGCGCGACCTCGCACGCCACCGCGCGGCTCATTACAGCGACGTGCGTTACGCGCTGCGCGTCGAAGTGGCGCGCGGCGCGGAGCGTCTGAAGGGGACGGTCGAGATTCGCGTCGTGCTCGATGCTGGGGCGGGCGACATGGTTCTCGACTGGCGCGTCGGCAAGCAGGACGGAGCGTCTGCGGCGAGCGTCGGCGAGATCGAAGCCAATGGGCGCGCGGTCGGCGATGCGCGCGTCGTCAGAGACCACATCGTGATTCCACGCGCGCATCTGCGGACGGGCGAAAATATCGTCCGGCTCGCCTTCGAGTCGCTGGTGAGCGCGACGGGCAGCGCGGCGGTGACGCGCTACCGCGACCGCACCGACGACGCGGAATACATCTACACGCTCTTTGTGCCGTCGGATGCGAGCACGGCTTTTCCCTGTTTCGACCAGCCGGATTTGAAGGCGCGCTTCACGCTCGACCTGACCGCGCCTGAAGCGTGGAAGGTCGTCTCGAATACCGAACCGGCCACGACCGAACCGGGCGCGGGTGACAAGACGCGGCGCACCGTCTTCCGCGAAACCGAGCCTATCAGCACCTACATCTTCGCCTTCGCCGCCGGCGACTTCGCGGAGTTTCGCGACGAGGCTTCGACGCTCCCGTCGCGGATGTTCGTCCGCCGGTCGAAGGCGGCGCGTGCGCGCGACGAACTCGCCGAAGTGTTCCGCCTCAACCGCGACGGCGTGAAATATTTCGAGCGATATTTTGCGCGCCCGTTTCCGTTTCCGAAGTACGATCTCGTCATCATCCCGGAATTTCCGTTTCGCGGGATGGAGCACGCGGGCGCGACCTTTCTGCGCGAAGAGTCGATTCTGTTTCCTTCAGACCCGACCGCCAACGACCTGCTCGCGCGCGCCGATGTCATCCTCCATGAAGCGGCGCACCAGTGGTTCGGCGACCTCGTGACGATGCGCTGGTTCGACGACCTCTGGCTCAAGGAGGGCTTCGCGACGTTCATGGCCGCGAAGGGCGTCGAGGCGTTGCTGCCCGAATACAACGCGTGGAAGATTTTCTACCAGCGCAACAAACCGCTCGCCTACGAAACCGACATCACCCGAGGCACGACGCCCATCTGGCAGGAGTTGCCCAACCTCTCGGCGGCGAAATCGGCCTACGGCAATATCGTCTATCGCAAAGCCCCCGCCGTGCTCCGGCAGGCCGAGTTCTATCTCGGCGCAGACCACTTTCAAAAGTCCGTGCAATCGTTTCTCAAAGAGCACGCTTTCGCAAACGCTACATGGGACGACCTCGTCCGCGCGTTCGAGCGCACCTCCGGGCAGCGGCTCGACGCGTGGGCGGAAGCGTGGGTCAAGCGGCGCGGAATGCCCAGTGTGTCCGTCGTCAGAACGCAAAAACGGAGCCGGCGTGCCGCCGCTGTCGCGCCCATTTTTATCAGGCAGGAGAACGCGCTCGGCGAGGGCGGCGCGTGGCCGATGCGTCTGAAAGTTTTGCTGGTCGGCATCGACGCGCGCGGCGCGGCACGCACGAGAACCGAGACCGTGATGCTCGACGGCGCGGGGCGACCACAGTCGATACCCGTGCGCGGTTTTAGCAAGGTCGATTACGTTTTCGCCAATTTCGAGGACTACGGCTACGGGCTTTTTTTGCTCGACGATGTTTCCCGCGCGCACGTCGGGCGGACGCTCGGCGAGGTGCGCGATGATTTTCTGCGCGCGATGCTGTGGGGCGCGCTGTGGGACAGCGTGCGCGAAGCCGAACTCGACCCGGCGGCGTACGTCGCGCTCGCGCTCGCACACGTCGCACGCGAGCGCGACGAAACCACCGTGCAGAGCATCCTCAGCCGCACGGCGACGGCCTTTAACCGCTATCTCTCCGACGCCCAACGGCAACGCATCGCCATCCAACTCGAACAACTGATCTTCAGCCAGATGTTCAACGCCGAAACCGCCGGACTCCGCATCACCTATTTCCGCGCCTTTCAGACGCTGGCGACGAGCACGCAGGCGCGCTCTGAACTCAAGCAAATCCTGAGCGGCGAAATCAAAGTTTCCGGCATGACCTTGCGCACGCGCGACCGCTTCGACATCATCACCGTGCTGCTCGCGCGCGACGACCCCGACGCCCCCGCGTTGCTCGAACGCGAGCGCGCGGCGGACGCCTCC
>JBGTHJ010000222.1:0-3319 GCA_041746175.1 Pyrinomonadaceae bacterium | reverse complement strand
TGCCCGCCCCGACGCCCGCCCCGACGCCCGTGCTCGCCGCTGCAAACAACAACTTCGCCGCCGCGCAAGTTCTCAACGGACTGGCCGGCAGCATCGCGGGCAGCAACCTCGGCGCGACCAAAGAAGCGGGCGAGCCGTCGCACGGCGGCGACTCCGGCGGGCGTTCCGTCTGGTATCAATGGCAGGCTCCGGCGAGCGGCCCGGCAGCGTTCTTCACAGCAGGCAGCAGCTACGACACAACGCTCGGCGTCTACACCGGCGGCGCGGTCAACACTCTGAGCGCCATCGGCAACAACGACGACGCCATCCCCGGCGAAGTTCTCTTCAGCAGCGTGACATTCAACGCGACGGCGGGCACGGTTTATCGTATCGCGGTTGACGGCTTCGCCGCCGATGCGGGTTCGATCGTTCTCGGTTGGGGCGTCTCCACCAACGACAATTTCGCCAACGCGCAAGTGCTCGGCGGCAGCGCGGGCAGCGTCGGCGGCAACAACGTCGCGGCGACCAAAGAGGGCGGCGAACCCAATCACGCCGCGAACAACGCGGGCGGCAAATCGCTCTGGTATCGCTGGCAGGCTCCGTCCGATGGGCGGGCAACCGTCTCGACGCTCGGCAGCCCCTTTGACACCCTGCTCGGCGTCTACACCGGCAACTCGGTCGGCGGCCTGACACCCGTCGGCAGCAACGACGATGATTCCGACAGCGGACTGACGAGCCGCGTCTCGTTCAACGCGACGGCGGGCACGGTTTATCAAATCGCGGTCGATGGCTTTTCCGACGGAACCGTCGCCGACTCCGGCAGCGTCGCGCTCTCCTACCGGCTCGCGCCGATCACGCCCGGCAACACCATTCAGTTCAGCACGGCTTCGATCAACGTCAACGAAGGCACGCCGAGCGTGGCGGTCAACGTCACGCGCACGGGCGACACCACCTCCGGCGCGGCCACCGTCAAATACGCCACCAACAACGGTACGGCGACCGACACCTCCGACTATATCGCCGCGCTCGGCACGCTCCGTTTCGCGGCGGGCGAGATGAGCAAGTCGTTCACCATCTTTATCACCGACGACTCTTACGTCGAGGGGGCGCAGACCGTCAATCTCACGCTCACCGATGCAACAGGCGCGACGCTCGGCGTGCCGGTCAACGCCGTGTTGACCATCAACAGCAACGACGCGACGCAGGGCGCGAACCCGTCCGACAACCCGGACGCGGAGTTCTACGTCCGCCAGCACTATCAGGACTTCTTCACGCGCGACGCCGACCCGGACGGTCTTGCGTTCTGGAAAAACCAGATCACCTCCTGCGGCTCGGACATGAGCTGCATCGACGCGCGGCGCGTCAACGTCTCGGCGGCGTTCTTCCTTTCGATAGAATTTCAGCAGACCGGCTATCTCGTCTACCGCTTTCATCAGGCGGCCTTTAACACCGGCCCGTTGCTCCGGCTCCGCGAGTTCCTGCCCGACACGCAGGAGATTGGCCGAGGCGTCGTCATCAATCAGCCCGGCGCTGACGCGCAACTCGAAGCCAACAAGCAAGCCTTCGCCAGCGAGTTTGTGACGCGACCCGCGTTCCTCGCACGCTACCCGGCGTCGATGACGGCGGATCTGTTTATCGACTCGCTCAACGTCAACACGGGCGGCGCGCTGTCGTCGGACGAGCGCAACAGTCTGGTCAGTCGTCTGGCGAACAACCTCATCACACGCGCGCAGGCTATCCGGGAAGTCGCGGAGGACTCGACTCTTCGCGACTCCGAGTTCAACCGTGCGTTCGTCTATATGCAGTACGTCGGCTATCTGCGGCGCAACCCCGACGACGCGGATGACAACAACCTGAACGGTTACAACTTCTGGCTGGGCAAGTTGAACGAGTTCAACGGAAACTTCGTCGAGGCCGAGATGGTCAAAGCCTTCATCACCTCCGGCGAGTACCGGCGTCGGTTCGGTCCGGCGCAATAGAGCGAGCAGCGATGGGTTGGACGGAGGGCAGGCGTGCCTTCCGTCCATTGTTCGGTGGCGGCGGTCTGAAGGGGCTTGCCGTGCGCCGTTTGATTAAACGATCCAGACAGGCAAGCGGGAAGGCGGCAGAGCACACGTCGGAACCGGGATGAGAGTCTCGCTTCATCCGGCGCTCTTCCGCTCTCGCGTTTCGGTTTTCTCCCCCCGGATAATTCGTCCGCAATAATTATTCATGAGATTGAGAGCGATTTTGAAAGAAATCGGCGGGTTCTTCGTGTGCTTGCCGGTGGTGGCGGCGGCGGTGCTGTGCGCGGCGGGCGCATCGGCGCAGTCGAAACAAGCGGCGGGCGGCGGCACGCGCGGCGCGGCGGAGCGTTCGGCGTCGGTTAACTTCGACGAGACGGCGCGTCAGGAATCGCTGTCGCCGGAAGCACACGCGCCGGTCGAGCCGGAAGCCATCCACGCGCCGAAGTCGATGCCGGACGAACTCCCTGTGTCGCCCGAAGTCTTGGCGCGAATCGAAGGCCGTCACGCGACGGCGGAGCAGTCCCCGGAGAACTTCGAGCCATCAGCGTCGTCGCCGGTCGCCGCATCGAGCTTTCTCGGCGCGCCCGACAATCTCAACAGCATCCCGCCCGACGCGCACGGCGCGGTCGGCCCCGCGCACATCGTGGTCGCGGTCAACGGCCAGATTCGCATCATGCGCCGCGACGGGACGACCATCAGCGTTGTCACGCTGACAAACTTCTGGCGCGCGGGTGCGGGCATCAACGTTGCGAACCGCGCCTTCGACCCGCGCGTGATGTACGACCACTTCGCCGACCGCTGGATGTTGGTTTCGGTTTCGGACAGCCGCGCCGCGACATCATCGGTGCTCGTCGGCGTCTCGCTCGGCGGCGACCCGACGGGGGCATGGAAGCTCTACCAGATCGACGCCGACCCGACCGATATCCTCTGGGCTGATTATCCGAGCATCGGCTTCAACAAGGACTGGATCGTCGTTCAGGCCAACATATTTCCCGTCGTCGAGGGCACGGGCAGTTTTGCCTCAAGCATCTACGTCTTCAACAAAGCCAACCTCTACGCGGGGGGCGCGGGCGCGTTCACCGCGTTCAAGCGCGCGGACATCGGCGGCACGCAAACCCCCGCCGTGACCTACGGCGACGCGCCCGTCCTCTATCTCGTCAACAACTGGAACAGCGCGGCGGGCGTGCTCCAAATCCACGCCGTCACGGGCGCGGTCGGCGCGGAGAGTTTGACCCGCGTGGCGCAGGCGGTCGCGCCTGAGAGTTGGGCTTCCGCCCCGCCCGCCGGTTCGGAAGAGTTCGCCCCGCAGCCGGGCACGGCGCGCAAGATTGCGA
>JBGTHJ010000221.1:0-1726 GCA_041746175.1 Pyrinomonadaceae bacterium | reverse complement strand
CGCGACGCTGTGGTGCGCACGCACGCCGCGCGCGCCGCGTCCGCCGAGTTCTTCCGCGCGCGAAGGATGGTTGTAAATCGACAAGATGCCTTCGGCGAGACTGTCCGGGTTGTCGGGTTCGACGAGCAGCCCGCCGCCCGTTTTCTCGACAATTTCGGTGAACGCGCCGCGCCGAGGTTGCACGACGGGGACGCCGCAGGCCATCGCTTCAAGCAGGGAAATTCCTTTCGGCTCGTCGTAGGTGGCGGGCACGGAGAGCACGTCGAGGCTTCTGAGAAACGCGATTTTCTCGTCGCGGTTGAGCGCGCCGCGATAGTTGAATTCAGCGCCGAGTCCGGCGTCTTTCATCTCGCGCTCGATGTCGTGGAGATAGCGCCGGTTGTCCGCACCGAGATAACCCGCGACTTCGAGACGCGCTTCCGGCAATCCCCCGCCCGCGCGCAGACGGCGGTACGCATCGGCCAACAGGTGCAGCCCCTTCTCCGGCGCGATGCGTGCGAAATAGCCGATGGTAAACGGCTCGCGCGGCGTGCGCTCGCGCGCTGTTTCGTAGCCGTCGAGATTGATGCCGAGCGGCACGGTGTGCATTTTGTCGCGCGGGATGCCGAGATAACTCGACATGAAACCGGCGTGGTATTCGCTGACCGCGATGAAGGTATCGACGTGCGCGACGTGCGCGCGTATCGCCGCGAGCGATTCGCGGCGATACGGCTCGCGCAGGTTTTCCAGAAAGAGGTCTTCGCCTTGCAGCGTGCAGATGATCGGAATATTCAACGCCTGCTTGAGCGGTTTGGCGAGACCGCTGAGCAGCGTGTTGGGCAGATTCACGATGTCGAAGCGCGGCTCGTGCCTGAGCCAGTCGAGCAGTTTCAGAAGCTCTTTGCGCTGGTTGCCGTCTTCGCCCTTGAGCATCGAAATGGTGAGTTCGCCGAGCATCCTGGGGTCGGTCGAAATCGAACGCCGCGCCGCCAGTTTCAGCAGCAGCGACGAGTCCCAGAGACGGTCGAACAGCCACGGCGTTTTCCGAAACAGCGCGACGTACTGTTGGAGATAGACGCTGATGCCGCCGAAGAAAACCTTGTCGCCGCTGACGTTGCGTTCGTCGGTCAGCGTCGGGGTGTAGAGGGGCAGCAGCGCCACGTCGTGCCCGCGCGCGATGAGTTCGGCGGCGAGCGCGTTGTCGCGCAGACAACTGCCGCAGTACATGTCGGCGGCTCCGGCGGTGATGTAGAGAATCCTCATCGCCTCAAACTCATGCGCCCGCGCGCTGAAAAGCCCGGCGCGCGTAGAGGTGCTCGAACAGATTTCCCTCGTGCGGTTGATCCCAACTGACGCGGTTGGTCGCGACCGCGCCGAGATTCAGGCGGTCGACGTTTGAAGACGCGACGAGCCACGCGATCAACCGCTCGTCGGAAGTTATCGCGGTCACGACGAGCGACGCGCCAATCGCTTCGACCATCTCATCCGCCCCGACTTCGAGCACGCTGACGAACGGAAATAGAAATTCCGTATTCGCGAGCGGATGCGTCGCCGCGTCGCAGCGCACGACGGTCGGCAGCAGATAGGCGCAACCCTGCCAGTTCATCAAACGCCCCGTCGTGCGATGGACGGCGGTCACATCACGCGCGCCGGGTTGGGCGAGCGCGGCGTCGATGCTCCCGGAGATGCGCGCGGCGACACCGGCATCGGCGAACGGGGCGAGTTGGGCGGCTTCGTCCGCCGCGTC
>JBGTHJ010000220.1:0-2106 GCA_041746175.1 Pyrinomonadaceae bacterium | reverse complement strand
TGCAGCGCTTCGGTCAAGGCCGCCGCGTCGAACGCGCCTTGGAACGCACCCTCTCCGGCGTCGATGTCCGCGCCGTCAGGGGTGGCCGCACGGAGCAGTTTGGCGAGGTCTGTGTGCGGCGCGGGTCGAAGTTCGAGCGGGCGACCGTAGCGCACCAGCGCGGTCATGTCGGTCGCGGCGCGTTCCAACCCGGCGATCAGTTTGACGACGGTTTCCAACTCGTCCGCCGGTCGGTCGCTCTTCTCCAGACGCTTGCGCAAAAACGTGGCATAGAGTTTGAGACCATTGAGCTGATTCTTGAGGTCGTGGACAATTTGCAACGACGCGCGCCCCACATCTTGCAGTGCCAGAGCGTCCATTGATTCCGATATTAAGGGCTTCATATTGCCTGCGCAGTCCGGCGTCGGGTCGCCTTCGTCGTTATTCGCATGGCGGGGAGAGCTTTGCGGTCTGTACGAATTGAACCCAACTATCAATAATTTTTGTGTCGCGTTTCGATGCGGCATCTTAGCAAAAAAAGGGAGTGTTTGCTAGTCATACGGATATCATGGGAATACAATTTGAAATATTAAGCGAGTTGCAGGAAGGGGCTTTGATGAAAGAGCAGAGCGTACCGGGCCAGACCATCATGGTGGTCGAAGATTTCGAGGATAACCGCTTTATGATGAGGAGGTTGCTGGAAATGAGCGGATACCGCGTAGTCGAAGCCGTCAACGGCCAGCAAGCCATCGAGGTGGCGCAACGGGAACAGCCCGACCTGATACTGATGGATTTGAGTCTGCCGATGCTCGACGGGCTGACCGCGACGCGCCGCATACGCGAGTTGGCCGAGATGCGCAACGTGCCCATCGTCGCCGTCTCTGCCCACGACACCGCGGATTTCCACGCCGACGCCCTCGCCGCCGGGTGCAACGAATACGTCACCAAGCCGATTGATTTCGAGCTGTTGGAGAAGCTCCTCGAACGGCTCATCGCAAAGTAGCGGTCAACTGCGAGCGCGCCGCCGCGAGCGGTTAGAGCCGGACTAATAAAGCCAAGTATCCCGTTACTCTACACGGGTTAAGCCTAGCGGCGGGGCGCACGGTTGCCATCCGGCGGGTGACCGCTCTGTCATGTCCGAACGAATTTCAACGCTTCTGCGTCTGCACACCGACGCGCTCATCAGCGCGTGGGTCGACGCCGTCTACGCCGACCGCCGCACCGACCTTCCGACCTTGCTCTCCTACAGCCAACTCGTCGATCCGTTGCCCGACGTGCTCGAAGAACTCGCGCGCGCGCTCGACCGCGCGGCGGGCTACGGCGAAATCCTCGAAGCGACGCATCATCTCCGTTTTCATCCGCAGGTACGCTTTCAGCAGGGGTGCCTCGTTGACGAAGTGGCACGGGAGTTGATGATTCTTCGCAACGTACTTGATGATTTTCTGTGGCGCGAAGGCATCGTCGCCACGAACGGAGATGTCCGGGAATTACGAGACGTTTTGCGCCGCGCCGATACGTTCGTTGATGAATTGCTCGCGCAAGCGATACTGATTTATGCTGCCAGTCTGCGCCCGAATGTGCCGACCCGCACCTCGTCGTGGCCGCCGCCACGTCGCCGCAAAACAGATTTCCCGGAACATGACGAGCAAAAATGAAGTGGAGACGCGAACCGCCAAACCCGCTCGACGTGCGCGCCAAGTTATTGGTGATGCTGGCGGTGCTGTCGCTGCCGTTGCTCATCGTTAGTCTGCTCCAGTTTCACAGTTACCAGGTCAGTCTCAACGACCAATCCAACACCATCGCGCGCATCGAGACGGCGGCGCTCGCCAGCACGCTCGAAGAGTGGCTGGAAGGTAATCCGGCGATCTCCGCGCAGGGCGCGAACATCGCCCCCGAAATCGCGGGCACCCTTTACCAGCGACTCCGCAAACACGCTCCGATGAGCAGCGATAACGTGATCAGCGTGTTCGACGCCGAGGGTCGCGTGGTGCCAAATCCGGCGGCCTCTGTGCCCGTCTGGGCGCCGCCCGAATTTCAGCCTGAGGTTGCCCAACGACGCTGGAGCGACGGCGTTGTGCGCGTCACGGCGGCGTGGCGCGTCGAGCCGTCGGGGTGGAGCGTGGCGGT
>JBGTHJ010000219.1:0-3136 GCA_041746175.1 Pyrinomonadaceae bacterium | reverse complement strand
CCAGCGCGTCGGCAAAAATCGCGCGCGCGTCGCGTCGGAGGTCGTGCGCGTCGGCCAAAGTTTTCACTCCACGAGGACGAGCGCACGCAACTCGCGGAAGCGGCGGTCGCTGATGCCGCGCACCATGATTAAGTGTTCCGCGCGCCGAAACGCTCCGAAACGCTCGCGGTGTTCGACGATGCGCGCGGCGAGAGCCTGGCCGATACCCGGCAACCGTTCAAGCTCGGCGGGCGTTGCGGTGTTGATGTCGAGAAGGGCGTGCGCGGGCGCAACGTCGGCTGTATGTGGAGCGTGGGAAGTCTGCCGGGCGGTCGCAGAGCCGGTCGTGCGGGGTAATCTGACACACGAGATGATGTTGACAAACGCCGCGCAGACGATGAGGCTGAGCGCCACCGTGCGACATCGAAATGATGTGTGCGGCCACCGCTCAAACAATGCCCCGCGAAGACTTCGCGCGGTCTGCCGCCGACGTGTGCAAAATGCTAGAAGTCTAAATTTTTCAGGAACTTGTAACGTCAAAAAGGCGGTTTTCCACAGGGTTTTCCACAGCGCCTGTGGAAAAGTTGTCGAAAACTTGTTCATGACAAAAGCCCTCTAGTTGTGACTTTTCACACCATTCACTTCGTCTGCTGGGAGTGAACCAGCACTTTGACAAGTCATAAACCCCGTGAGTTTCCAAACCGAACCGATTCTCCACACTGTTTCAGGGTCAAGCTTTCTTCCGCTTGTTCTTCAACATCAAGATTAAACCAACCACCGCGATGACCACCGAGACCAAAAGCACCAGCACACCCGGGATGATGCCGAGCATCGCTTCCTCCCAGCTCGTGCGTCCGTCGGTCAAAAGCGGCAGCAACACGGAGATCAGAAAAACTCCGCCTCCGAGAATCATCCCGATGACACCCAGTATTAACACTATCAAAGCTACTTTACCCACCTCTTTGCTCCTTTCGTGCCGGCGTCCTAATTTTATAGAGATGAAAACCTCACGGCTTCACTCGAGCGTCCCGAACTTTTTATTTTGCGCCGTCTTGTTCAAAAAATTAGCCAGTCGTTTCTCGAACAACTCCGGACTCTTCCTGACCTCTGCGATATAGCCGATACGTATGCGTTGGTAGCTATCAGGAAACCGCTCGAAGTTTTTCCACACTTGTTCGTCGGCTTTGAGCGCCTGCAAGATGTCGGCGGGAATCTCAAATACCGCTTCCAAAGCATTCCCCATCTTGGCGAGACCGGCGGCGGTCATCTTGCCTTTTTCGATCAGCCGTCGGGCTCTTTCCTTATTCAGTTCCGACCAATGACTTTTCGCCTTTCGCGGAGTGAATCGCTGCGCCGAACTTTCCTCGTCGAAATTCTTGACGATGCCGTCGATCCAGCCGAAGCAGAGAGCTTCTTCGACAGCCTCGCTGTATGGAACGCGCGGCTTGCCCGAATCTTTGTGCGGAAAGACGAGCCAGATTTCAGATTCGGACCGGTGATGCTTGCTCAGCCACGCGCGCCATTCGCGTCGATTCCTGACGTAGAGCGTTTTGGTTATCTGCATGGAGCAGCGCTTTGCGGGTTACGTGTGGTAGTGGTAGTGGCGACGGCGGCGCAAGTCGCAAGTCGCTAGTCGCCGTTATGCTGTTGGAGACTATCCCAGTGATCGACGGTCTCGAAGGCGCGTCCGAGGACG
This sequence comes from Pyrinomonadaceae bacterium, assembly GCA_041746175.1. GTDB lineage: Bacteria > Acidobacteriota > Blastocatellia > Pyrinomonadales > Pyrinomonadaceae > JBGTHJ01. The sequence goes on along the minus strand of JBGTHJ010000219.1, from coordinate 1,461 downwards.
GGGCGCGGGCGTGCGCCGTCGGCCTGACCAATAAAGCCGTCGCGTTCCATCGCGTCGAGGATGGCGGCGGCGCGTCCGTAGCCGATGCGGAGACGACGTTGGAGCACCGAGGTCGAGGCGCGCTTCATCTCGACGCAGATGCGAAGAGCCTGGTCGAAAAGTTCGTCGCGCTCGCCGCCCGCGCCGCCCGCGCCCGTCGCTTCGTCTTCCGACTGCGTAATGGTTTCGTCGTAAGCGGGTTGCCCCTGCTGTTTGATGTGCGCGACGATGCGGTTGACCTCCGCCTCGTCGAGGAACGCGCCGTGAACGCGGACGAGACGCGATGTGCCGGGCGGCAAGAAGAGCATGTCGCCGCGACCGAGCAGTTGCTCCGCGCCGTTGGAGTCGATGATGGTGCGCGAATCGACTTTGGACGAGACGCGGAAGGCGATGCGCGAAGGGAAGTTCGCCTTGATTAGTCCGGTGATGACATCGACGGAGGGTCGCTGCGTGGCGAGCACGAGATGGATGCCGACGGCGCGCGCCATCTGCGCGAGGCGCGTGATCGACTCTTCGACTTCGTGGCCGGAAACCATCATCAGGTCGGCGAGTTCGTCGATGATGATGACGATGTAGGGCAGAGTCTTGTGCGGCTGTCCCTCGTCGTCGAAGTCTTCGACCAGGTTGCGGCGCGTGATTTCGGTGTTGTAGCCGTCGATGTTGCGCACGCCCCAACTCGCGAGGTCCTTGTAGCGTTTCTCCATCTGCGCGACCGCCCACTTGAGGGCGTTGGCGGCGCGTTTGGGGTCGGTGATGATAGGCGTCGCGAGGTGCGGGATGTCGGCGTAGAGGCCGAGTTCGAGACGCTTCGGGTCGATCATGATGAACTTCACTTCGTCGGGACGGGCTTTGTAGAGCACCGAGACGACGAGCGAGTTGATGCAGACCGACTTGCCCGTGCCGGTCGCGCCCGCGATGAGCAGGTGCGGCATCCGCATCAGGTCGGCGACGTAGTTCATGCCGTCGATGGTTTTGCCGAGCGCGAGCGTGAGCTTGGAGGGTGACTCGCGGAACAGCCGCGACTCGACCACTTCGCGGAGAAAAATCGTCTCGCGTTGGGGGTTCGGGACCTCGATGCCGACGTGGGCTTTGCCGGGCACGCGGTCGATGCGGATCGACTCGGCCTTGAGCGCGAGACAGAGGTCGTCAACCAGACCCGTGACGCGCGCATACTTCACGCCGGGGTCGGGTTTGAACTCGTAAGTCGTGACGACGGGGCCGGGGCAAATATGTTCGATCTTGCCCGTGACGTTGAACTCTCGGCACTTCTCGGCGACGCGCGTCGCGAGTCCGAGCAATTCTTCCTCGGCCTGTACGTGACGCGGCGGTGCGGAGTTGAGAAAATCCACGTCGGGAATCCGGTAGTTGCTGAGCGCGGCGGCACGTTCCGCCGCGACCTGCGCCGCGCGTTCCGCCGCGCTC
>JBGTHJ010000218.1:0-6168 GCA_041746175.1 Pyrinomonadaceae bacterium | reverse complement strand
GGCAGCGGAAACCGGCACGCTTCAGTTGCCGCGCCGCCTTGCGGTGGTTCTCCGGCGGCGGCGCGCGTCCGCCCCGCGTCGCCCGTTGTTGTCGGCGCCGTCAGCAGATAGCCGATGCCCGCGAGCAGATAGACCGCGACTATCGAGAGCCGCAAAAGTTTTTCGCGCTTCATTCCAGACTCCTCCGGGGACGAGATGCGGGCTGGTAAAGACGAGCCGCGCCGTCTCAAAAACTGACTATCCGCCGCTCCGTCCGCAAGCACGGGAATGGCACATCGAGCACCCGCGTTTTCAGACAACCGTTGCCGCTTGTTTGTTGTAATACTGTTTGAGAAGAACTTTTTACGCGAAGCGGGTGAGAGTGGAAACAATGGCAAGCATCCACATGCGTCGCGTCGTGGATCGATAATATAACAAAACGAGTCGCGGTTGACATACTTTTTTAATCTCGCGTCCGCATCCTCGGAGCGACCATTCACGAGATAGGGGCGATGACCGCCGCCCTGCTGTCGCGCGGGGTGCGCCAAACTATTACACAAACTATTACAAACGGCGCGACCAGACGCTGTTATGGTAAATGGCGGTGCACGCATCAAAATCATCTTCAGCACAAATGTTTGATTGGGGGGAATGTTGAAAGCAATCATCAACGAACGCATCAAGGTCTTGAACTGGACGAACATCGCGATAGTGTCGATGTTTCATCTCGGAGCCGTCGCGGCGCTGTTCGTCTTCTCGTGGCAGGCGGTGGCCGTCGCAGCCTTTATCTGGTGGGTGACGGGTAGTCTCGGCATCGGCATCGGCTATCATCGTCTCTTGACGCATCGCGGCTACAAGACGCCCAAGGCGGTCGAGTATGTGCTGACCGTCTTCGGCGCGCTCGCGCTACAGGGCGGGCCGCTCGATTGGGTGGCGACGCACCGCATCCACCACGCGCACACCGACGCACCCGGCGACCCGCACAGCCCCCGCGAAGGCCGTTGGTGGTCGCACGCCGGTTGGGTCATGTACCGGACGGGACAGCACCGCGAACAGGCGACCATCGACAAGTACGCGCCCGATCTCGCGAAGGATAAGTTTCACCTCTGGCTCAATAAGTTCTACTGGCTGCCGCTCGTCATCCTCGGCCTTGTGTTACTCTCGGTCGGCGGATGGTCGCATTTGATGTGGGGTGTGTTCTTCCGCGTCACTTATGGTTTGCACGTGACGTGGCTGGTCAACTCGGCGACGCACCTCTGGGGCACGCGACGCTTCGAGACGAGCGACGATTCGCGCAACAGTCTGTGGGTCGCGCTACTGAGTTGGGGCGAGGGCTGGCACAATAATCATCACGCGCACCCGCGCGCCGCGCGTCACGGTGTGGCGTGGTACGAAATCGACATGAACTGGTGGGGCATTCGCGTGCTGCAAATGTTGGGGCTGGCAAAGTCGATCAAGCTGATCCCCGCCGCTGAGCTGCCCGCGAGGAATCAGGCCGGGGAACTCCGACGCGCGGCCTAGCAAGAAAACATCACGAGCGGTTCGGTCACCAATAGCGGTCTCCTTGCTCCGCAACACGGGGAGAACTCAATGATAGTTTGCGAATTTTGTAGAGAGTACGAGGCGGACGGCAATGCGTGCCGCCTCGGACTGAAAATTCCAAAGGCAATGGGCTGCCGTGATTTCGACCCCGCCATGAAACAGTTCTGCGCGAACCCGAACGACTTCGTGAGTCCGGAGCAGATCATGCAGATGGCGACCTATTTCGGCTTCAAGGGACGCGAACTGAGGAAGGTCGGGTTGATGGCGGCGCGGGAAGTTGAGTCGCGCCTGGAGATTCCAAACGCCGCGCCGCGTCTCGATGCCTGAGTGCCAAGCCGATGCCGCACCAATGCTCTCGCCGGGGCATCATTGATAAGTTCGGGCGGGGTTGTGTATGCTCCGTCGCGGGGTGGGGGCGGCAAGACACCGTTGACCGAAAAGGAGTTCCGCGATGAGCGAGGAAGACGTGCCGGTCGATCAGACGAAACCGGCCTCCACGATGCGGCGCGCCGTTATCTACGCGGGCGTGCTATTGATTGTCTTTCTGCTCGGCTCCGTCCCGATGTGGCTCAGGGCGCGCGACTCCGCCGCGCAACTCGCCCGCGTTGAGCAGCAACTCAACCTCGCGCGGTTGCAGAACACCCTCGCCGGGGCGACCATCGACGCGCGACGCGGCGATTACGAACCCGCCCGACAATCGGCCAGCGACTTCTTCACAACCCTCCGCGCGGAAATCGACAAGGGCGAGGCTTCGATCTTCAACACGGCGCAGAGAAACGCCATGCAATCTTTGTTCGCGCAGCGCGACGAACTCATCACGCTGCTCGCGCGCAGCGACCCCGCTTCCGCAGACCGTCTCTCCGCCCTGTTCGCCTCTTATCGAACAGCCTTGAACGGCTAGCGCGTCTCACCACCAAAGCCCGCCGGTCGCGCGAGGTTGTCCGCAAACGGGCGGCGACTTTTGGCCTAATGACCGGAACTCGGTTAAAGTAATTCCGGCAAATCAACCCATTCGTCCGGGGCAATCTCATTTTGCATGGCTCATTTGAAGGAGAAGATGATGCGTAGAATCCTGCTGTCAGTCGCCGGGCTGGCGCTTTTCGCGCTGCCCGTGTCGGCGCAGACCGCCGAGGAGCTCGTCGCCAAATACGTCAAGGCCGTCGGCGGCATGGAGAAGATTCAGTCCGTCAAGTCGCTGCGTCGGACGGGCAAGTTTACGGGCGGCGGTGGTTTTGAGGCGGTCGTCGTCGAAGAGAACAAACGCCCGAACCTTGTGCGGCAAGAGTTTTCGCTGCAAGGCTTGACGGGCGTCAACGCCTACAACGGCCAGACGGGTTGGAAGATCGAGCCGTGGCAGGGCAAGAAAGACCCCGAGCCGCTCGGCGAAGAGGAGTTGAAGCAGATTCTCGAAGACTCCGACTTCGACACCGCGCTCGTCAACTACCAACAGAAGGGAAACAAGGTTGAGTTCGTCGGCATGGAGCCGTTTGAGGGAACCGATGCTTTCAAACTCAAGTTGACGCTCGCCAACGGCGACGTGCGCTACTACTTTATGGACACGGATTATTTCGTCCCCATCAAGATCGAATCGAAGCGTATCATTCGCGGCGCGGAACGCGAATACGAGACGGTTCTGGGCGACTACAAAGAGGTCGCCGGTTGGTATCTCCCGCACTCGGTCGAAACCAGCGTCAAAGGCAGTTCCTTCAAGCAGCAAGTCACCTACGAGAAAATCGAGGCCAACGTCGCCATCGACGACCGGCGTTTCCACCTGCCCGGCGTCGCGCGACAAGCGCCGTCCGGTCTGCAAGACGCCGACGCCTCCAAGACCCAACCGAAGACGCCGGAAGCAATCAAGCCGTCGAACAAACCGTGAACCGCACGAGCGGCGGACGCCGGGGAGAGCGAAAGAACACCGTCCGTGCCTTTCGTGCGCCATGCCTGTTCGATGCGCGCCTGTGCGATGGTGGTGGTGGTAATTCCGGCTTGGCTGACGGTCGCGTCAAAATATCAACGATTCCGAAACGAGGGAGCGATTCGAGAGTGATGAACACAAATTACTGGCGCTGGTTCTCGACCGCGTGGCTGATGTTTTTGGTGGCGGGGAGCGTGGCGGGGCAGACGCCGCCGCCGCCGCCGCAACCGCCCGCGACGGTCAAGGTCGATTCCGATACCATTTCGGGTTTGGGGGCGCGCAACATCGGTTCGGCGGCGATGAGCGGGCGCGTCGCCGCGCTCGACGCGGTGCAGGAGGGGGCGCGTCTGACGATCTACGTCGGCGCGGCGAGCGGCGGAGTGTGGAAGTCGGTCAACGGCGGCACGACCTTCAAGCCGATCTTCGATAAACAGCCCGTGCAGTCAATCGGCGCGGTGACCATCGACCCGAAGAACCCGAAAACCATCTGGGTCGGGACGGGCGAATCGTGGACGCGCAACAGCGTCTCGGTCGGCGACGGCCTCTATAAATCGACCGACGGCGGCGACAACTGGATCAACGTCGGGTTGAAAGACTCTGAACGCATCGTCAAGATTCTGGTCGACCCGTCGAGCACCGACACGGTTTACGTCTGCGCGCCCGGCAAACTGTGGAGCGACGGGGACGAGCGCGGCGTTTACAAGACGACCGACGGCGGCAAGACGTGGGCGAAAGTGCTGAAGGGCGCGAACGCTTCGACCGGGTGCTCGATGATTTCGATGGACAGCCGGAATCCGAAGACGCTCTACGCCGGGATGTGGGATTTTCGTCGCAAGGGGTGGACGTTTCGTTCGGGCGGTGACGGCCCGGAAACGCCGAGCGCGAGCGGGCTTTTCAAATCAACCGACGGCGGCGCGACGTGGCGCGAACTCGATGCGACCACCGCGCGCGGTTTGCCCGCGAAGCCCTGGGGACGCGTTGCGACGGCGGTCGCGCCGTCGAATCCGCAGGTCGTCTATGCCTTCATCGAAGCCGCCGCCCCGCACGACGGTCTCTATCGCTCGGACGACGGCGGCGGAACGTGGACGGCGCTCGACCGCAGCCAGAACATGATCTGGCGTCCCTTCTATTTCGCCAACCTGATCGTCGATCCGAAGAACGAGAACAAGATTTACAAACCCGACCTGTCGCTCATCGTCAGCACCGACGGCGGCAAGAGCTTCAGCAACATTTCGGGCGGCGCGCACGGCGACTTCCACGACGTGTGGATCAACCCGAACAACACCGACCACCTCATCACCGGCGACGACGGCGGCGTGTGGTATTCCTACGACGGCGGCAATCGCTGGTGGAAGGGTGAGAACCTGCCCATCTCGCAGTTCTATCATGTGAGCGTCGACATGGAGACGCCGTACCGCGTCTATGGCGGATTGCAGGATAACAGTTCATGGGTCGGCGATTCGCAGTATCCGGGCGGCATCACCAACAGCCGTTGGGAAAACATGTACGGCGGCGACGGCTTCTGGATGTTCGCCGATCCCGCCGACCCCGATTACATCTACGCCGAATATCAAGGCGGCGTCATCGCGCGCATCAATCGCCGGACGCACGAGACGCGCAACATCCAACCCCTGCCCGGCTACAAAGAGGGCAAGCTGCGCTACAACTGGAACGCGCCGATTCACCTCAGCCCGACGCACAAGGGGACGCTCTACATCGGCTCGCAATTTCTTTCGCGCTCGCGCGATCACGGGCAGACGTGGGAACGTCTCTCTCCCGACCTGACGACCAACGACCCCGCCAAGCAGAAGCAGGAACAGTCGGGCGGCATCACCGTCGATAACTCTGCGGCGGAGATGCACACGACCATCTACGCCGTCGCCGAATCGCCCAAGAACGCGAGCGTCATCTGGGTGGGCACCGACGACGGCAATCTGCAAATCACGCGCGACGCGGGCAAGACGTGGAAAAACGTCGTCTCGCAAATTCAAGGACTACCCCCCCACGCATGGGTGTCGTCAATCGAAGCCGGACATTTCGACGAAGGCACGGCATACGCAACCTTCGACCTCCACACCTTCGGCGACCTGCGCCCCTACGTTTACAAGACGAACGACTTCGGGCAGACGTGGACGCGGCTCGTCGCGCCCGACGGCGGCGGCGTGCGCGGCTACGCCCACGTCGTCAAAGAAGATATCGTTAACCGCGAACTTCTCTTCGTCGGCACCGAGATGGGACTCTGGGTTTCGCTCGACGGCGGCAAACAGTGGGCGCAGTACAAAGGGGGCGAATTTCCGAGCGTCGCCGTCCGCGACCTCGCGATCCACCCGCGCGAGCACGACCTCGTTATCGGCACGCACGGGCGCGGCATCTGGATCGTTGACGACATCACGCCGCTCCGCGCGCTGACGCCGGAGACGCTCGCCAGTGAAGTCGTCTTGATTCAAGCGCAGCCCGCCGTCCAGCGCGTCCCGGCGAGCGGCGGGTGGGTCAACGGCGACGCCGCGTTCGTCGGCGCGAACCCGACCGATGAAGCGGTGATAACTTACTACCAGCGCAAACGTCACATCTTCGGCGACTTGAAGATCGAAGTCCTCGACGCGACGGGCAACGTGCTCGGCACGATTCCGAGCAGCAAGCGTCGCGGCTTGAACCGCGCGACGTGGCCGATGCGTCTCGCGCCGCCCAAAGTCCCGACCGCCGCGAGCGCCGCCTTCTCCGCCGCGTTCGGC
>JBGTHJ010000217.1:0-3289 GCA_041746175.1 Pyrinomonadaceae bacterium | reverse complement strand
CGTCGGCCAGTCGCCGCCCCACAACGTGTGATCCCAACCGCGCCCGCGTATCCACGTCCCCGCCGGAAGCTCGCGCGCCCGCGCCGCGACGCGCCGCTTCGCCTCTTCGAGCGTCCCCGCGCCGTTCAAATCGACGCGCGTCAACGCGAAGCCGCCACTCGCAAAATGTAGATGCGCGTCGTTGAAGCCGGGCGTGACGAGTTTCCCGCCGAGGTCGATGGTTTGTGCCGCGCGATAACGCGACCGGAGTTCGCGCGTCGTCCCGACGGCGACAATCTGCGCGCCGTCAATCGCCAACGCTTCGGCGACGCTGCCCCGCGCGTCGGCGGTGAAAATTTTGCCGTTGATGAGCAACAGGCTGACGGGGCGTTGCGGCGTGACGACGGCAACCGCAGCGCCACCCGACGGCAGCGAAGCGCAGTAGACGACCAACACCAGTGCGAGGGCGACGTGTAGACGTAGACGCATTTTTTCGGTTAGATATCTGGAACGGAATTTTGTTAGAACGCTGCCAGTTATACCATCGAATCGTGTTGGGATTCTACAGAGACGGCGCGCCAAAGTTGTCGAGCGGCTGAACAATCGCCCACGCCAAACTCCCGGCTACAAAAACGCCGGATGATCTATTCTTCAAACCGCCGCTTGCTGGGTTTGCGAGGTGGATTCGAGTGCGTTGTGTGTGCGCGCTCGCCGCTTCTCTGTCTGGCTTCTTTCCAGCTTGTTTGTCCTGCCTCATCGAAGCGGGCGGCGGGGCGTCGTGGTATGATTTCGTCGTTATCCGAAACTGAAAAACTCATTCGCACTTCGACGAACATGCGGATACTTGTGACGGGCGGGGCGGGCTACATCGGCAGCGTGGTGACCGAAGAGTTGGTCGCGGACGGTCATCAGGTGGTCGTCTACGACAGTCTTTACAAAGGCCATCGCGGGGCGGTGGTCGCGGGCGCGAAGTTTGTCCACGCCGATTTGATGGACGGCGAAACTCTGCGCCGCACGCTCGCGGATGAACGCATCGAAGCCGTCGTTCACATGGCCGCCGACTCGCTCGTCGGCGAATCGGTCGCGCACCCGTCGAAGTATTATCGCAACAACGTCACCGCCGGTCTCGAACTGCTCGACGCGATGCGCGACGCGGGCGTCGGACGCCTCGTCTTCTCTTCGACCGCCGCCACCTACGGCGAGCCGTCGAAGCAGCCCATCGAAGAGACCGACCCGACCACCCCGACCAATCCCTACGGCGCGACCAAACTCGCTTTTGAACACGCGCTCCACTGGTACGAACGCGCGCACGGCATCCGCTACGCCGTCCTCCGCTACTTCAACGCGGCGGGCGCGACCCGCCGTTGCGGCGAAGATCACGACCCCGAAACGCACCTCATCCCGATCATCCTGCAAGTCGCCCACGGACGCCGCGCGCACGTCGAAATCTACGGCGACGATTACCCGACGCGCGACTCGACGTGCGTCCGCGACTACATCCACGTCGTCGATCTCGCCCGCGCGCACATCCTCGCGCTCGACATCCTCGGCGCGCGGAGTTCGATCTACAATCTCGGTTGTGGCGGCGAAGGCTACACCGTCCGCGAAGTCGTCGCAGCGGCGCGGGGCGTCACCGGCCACCCGATTCCGGTCAAAGTCGCCGCGCGACGCCCCGGCGACCCCGCGACGCTCGTCGCCAGTTCCGCCAAAATCAAGAACGAACTCGGCTGGACGCCCCGCCACCAGGACCTCCGCGCGATCATCGAGTCGGCGTGGAACTGGCTCCAGAGCCACCCGCACGGCTATCGTGACTAACGCCCCCCCCCGGCATCGCCCGCCGCGCCCGCACCGAAACAAGTTTACAAGTCTCGCGGATGAAAGCAATGCTATTCGCGCTCCGGTTCAATGAGTTGTTGGGCGCGACTATGAAAGGAACGAATCAACTGCAATTGTCCAACCCGTCACGGCAGGCTCAGCTTCAGCAATGTCACCGCTTTGATACGCTGTTGGATGATCTGGATCACTGGCGCGATACACTCGCACGACTTTATCTCTGAGCACATCCACATCCCAAACAACAAGTGTACCGGCAGCAAAATAATCAGCCCGCTTCGCAGCCAAAGCTTGTTCAGCCGCCGCACCATAATCACCTTCGCTGCGAACTTCAACGGCAAAAGCTGGCGCGCCATTCAAGAATTTTCCGCCCGTCGGCTCTCCTTTGTAAAAAGCCGCAACGGGACTGAAAGAGCGGCGATGTGGAAGATCTACAACGAAGCCGGCATTATCACCGATAGCATATCCGCCACCACGACTTTGCTCGTGCTCATACAAGCTCATTGAGATTTTGAAGCTTGCACGATGAGGTAGAAATCCGGTAGGCGGCACAAACACCAACTCTCCATTCACAATTTCAGCTTTACCATTTTCAGGCAAGTGGTAAAGATTCTCAATTGTCGCTTCGGTAGATATATTCATAACTCACCTCTTTCGATTGACAGTGCATTATACTGTTGACGTTTCACAAGATGCTAGCGCCCAATGCGTGTTCCCCGCCTGCTCGAAGTGAAAGCTCGCGGCGGCGTACTCAACAAACGCCCGGTCGATGTAGTCGTCCCGACTTTCAGCTTTGCTGAGAAGCATCAACACTGCGCCGAACTCATTATGAAACCTTTCCTTGATTGAATGGTTACTGCTGGACTCAAACAGCGGGGCTACTTCTGTAAGCAGGCGTAGCGCATCGCTCAGTCGATTCGTTACCTTTTCGACCGTTGCGAGACGCGATAGCGTAACCGCTTTGAGGTCGCCGTCTTTATCATCCATCCGGCTCAAGGCTTCCCTCAGCCATACGCGCGCCTCATCGAAAGCGCCCTCGCGCCAGTAGCAGGGCCAAATCAGCACAACGATTACCGGTGAAACAGAGCCTCCGGCGGCGTCTGCCAATTCCGTGACGGGAATCGCGCTGAGCTTGTTGCAAAGCGTGCTGTCGCTGATCTAACAGTCCGGCCAGTCTAACTTATTTCAAGCTGCCGCCAGTCCGAGACGTTGGCGGTACAGGATTATTGTGCTTTGCAATTGGGTGAATCCTGGGAGCGCCAGCGTCTCGGCTGGCCTGCGTGATCCAGCACGCTCAAAGCGAGCCGGAGGCTCGCGCTCCCAGGGGGCGACTCTCTTTTACTCGACTTTATCCATTTTAGGTCTTTGAAAAAGTAACGGCAGGCCAAGTAAGCTGAGAAAGACAACTTCGCCAAAAGAGGTCTTTCCGATGCCGACACTGCCTGCCGAACTGCTGAACCTGATTGTAGCCTTCGCG
>JBGTHJ010000216.1:0-3531 GCA_041746175.1 Pyrinomonadaceae bacterium | reverse complement strand
GCGCGGCTCGGGCGCGAGGCGCTCAAACAGCAACCGCACACCGCTCCACACGTCGGGCGGCGGGGTGAATTCTTCGGTTTTGAAAGTACGCGCTTCGACGCATGAAGCGAGAAAGACGACGGCGTGCGCGGCGGCGTGCGCATCCAGCGTCGCATCGCCGAGGCTGCCCGCGCGCGGCGTGCCCGTCTCTTCGACGAGGAGCTTTGCGCCTACCGCTACGCCCGCCGCGCCGGGCGGCGACTCCAACAGTGTGACGATAGCGGCAATCTCTCCGTCGTCCAGAAGACGCGCAATCGCCCCGGCGAGATTTTCACGCGGAGTTAGTTCGCCTTTGATATCCATTGTTTTATCGTGCTTCGCAATTGGGTGAGGGCTGGGAGCGCCAGCGTCCCGCTGGCGCAAGCGTGCCCCACGCACGCTCAATGATTCCTGGGAGCGCCAGCGTCCCGCTGGCCAGCGTGCCCCAAGCACGCGGCAATTAATTCGCGTTCGGCGAACGCTCAATGCGCGCTGGGGGGCTTTGCGCTCCCGGGCGGCGACGCCTCTCTTTTAGGTGCGACATTCTATTGCGACTCGCTATAGGGCGCGCGTTCGGCGAGAGTCGTAGGCGGTGGTAAGGATGAAGCGGCGCGAGCCGAACCGGTCGTGGAGCGCAACGCGCCGAACGCGCGACGCACGATCCAAAGCGGCCCAATCAACAGATAAATCGGGTGACGAAAGAACGCGGGTTGGTTGCCCTCGACCGCGTGTCCGATGAACTGCAAGAGCCAACCGGCGACGAACAGCGCGAGCGCCCAACGCCAGTTCCACAAAAATAGCGGGAGCGAAACCACGATCGACGGAATCCCGATGCTGTGCATCAGACGGTTCAAAGGATGCCGGTGCTTCGCCTTGTAATCTTCCATGAACGATGTCGGCATACAGACCTCCAAGAAGCGCGACGGGCAGCGGGTGACGGGTGATGAGACAAAACCTTTTCCTGACGCCCGTCGCCCGTCGCGGCTTTCAGGCTCCCCACACGTCGATAAAAATCTCCATCGTGCCGCCGCAGACCATGCCTTCTTCGCTCGCCTCGTCAGCCGTGAGGGTGAACTTGTGGAGCGCGGGTGCGCCCGTGCGTAGTGTCTCGCGGGCTTCCGCCCAGACCTCGGCTTCGATGCATCCACCGCCGACCGTTCCGGCCACTTTGCCGCTCTCGAAAAAGAGCATCTTCGCCCCGCGACGTTGCGGCGTCGAGCCGCGCGTCTGCGCCACCGTCGCCACGACCACGCGCTCGCCACGCGCGCCCGCCTCGTTTATCAAACGATACAGTTCGGATGAAAAAATCGTTCCCATGATCTTCGAGCCTGTCGCCTTGCTGCTTTCGGCTCACTGCCTCCGGTCGTCAGGCGGCTCGCCCGGCGTCGCCGGATCGGTCGTCCGGGGCGACGGCGTGTCCGGTGTGGTGATCGTTCCGGCTTCCAACGCGCGCCGCTCCGATTCATCGAGACGCGTGCGGAGACGTTCGACCTCAAGGTCGGCGGTCGTGATGGCGGCTTCGAGCCGCGCGCGGCTCGTCCTCAGCAAGTTCAACTGTTGCTGGACGCGATTCCGCTCGCTCTCAAGTTGGCGGCGAACCTGTTCGCGCAACTCGGCGGGGCGCAGCGTGCCCATCAGAGCGGTGCGCCGTTCGATGGCGTCCGGCTGAATCTCGTATTCGATTTGTTCGAGCCGCGCCTCAAGCCCCAACTCTTTCTCGGTCACTTCGCGCAACTGCGTGCGGAAGCCTTCGGCGCGTTGCTCGGCGCGCGACAGCCGTTCGAGATCGACCAGCGTGCGCTGCTGGTCTCGCATCGACGAGAGGTCGTCCGACAACTTCGTGACCTGCTCGGACAGACGGTTGACGGTGCGGCGAAGTTGTTGCTGTTCGTCTTCCGCATCCTGCGCTGTTTGCGTGCGTGTGCGCCGGCGCGTGGAAGTCGTGCGGCGTGGCTCGGCAGCGCCGGTGTCGGCGGGGGTCGATTGGTCGGCGGTGCTGACGATGGTCGCGTCGTCGGTCGGCGTCCGCGTCGTCGGTGTCGGCGACGCGACGGCGGCGGGCGGCGGGGTCGTTGTTGTTGTCGTCCGCCTGACCGGATTCGTGGCGCGACGCGAAGGCCGGTTGCGCGTCTGCTGCGACCGAATCTCAGACGCGCCGCACAACATCACGACAAACATCCCCACCGCGACCACCCGCCAAAACACTTGCACTCGCATCACAAAAACCTCCTCACAATACCTATCAACCGGCAACCGTTTGCTTGTCACAAACCATCTCGCAACTTACACGTCCGGCGACCAGCCGGGTTCCACACACAAAGAAGCGACCCGGCGGCTCAACGCTTCACCAATTCTGTTTCTCCATTAAACCGATGAACCGATGAATCAAACGCCTCATCCCGGCTTGATCTTGAAGCTGATGTCCATCGCGCGCGCCGAGTGTGTGAGCGCGCCGATGCTGATTAAATCGACGCCCGCTTCGGCGTACGCGCGGACGTTTTCGAGCGTGATGCCGCCAGATGATTCGAGCAGGACGTTCGGCGACAACTCGCGCGCGAGGTTCACCAGCCGCGACGTTTCGGCGGGCGTCTGGTTGTCGAGCAAGAGGATGTCCGCGCCGCTCTTGATCGCCTCGCGCAGTTCGGACTCCGACGTAATTTCGACTTCGACTTTGTGGAGGTGGCCGACCGAAGCCCGCGCGCGTTCGACCGCCATGCCGATGCCGCCCGCGAGCGCGATGTGATTGTCTTTGATGAGCACGCCGTCGTCGAGTCCGAAGCGATGGTTGCGCCCGCCGCCCGTCAGCACCGCATACTTCTCAAGCATCCGCAATCCCGGCGTCGTCTTGCGCGTGTCAACTATCTGCGCCCGCGTGCCTTCGACGACGCGGACGTATTCGCGCGTCAGCGTCGCGATGCCGGAGAGCCGTTGCATCAGGTTCAAGGCGAGCCGTTCGCCCGCGAGCAACACGTCGGCGAAACCGCTCGTGCGCGCGATGACTTTTCCCGGTTCGACCTCTTCGCCGTCCGAGACGAACGCCTCGATTTGCTGCTGCGAGTCGAGCGTCGAGAAGACGACTTCCGCCGCCTCGATCCCCGCGACGACCATCTTCTCCTTGGCGAGAAAACGCCCGCGCGCGTGTTGCTGCCGCATCACGACCGATTGCGTGGTGATGTCGCCGCGTCCTAAATCTTCGCTCAGGAACGCGCCGATCTGAGAAAACAGCGCGCCCTCGTCAAGCCAGTTCATCCTCGAAGCGCCTCCAGTGTCTGTTCCAAAGCTGTGGTTCGTTGCGCGATGTCGGCGACCCGTTGCCGCAGTCCATCGACTTTTTCGGCGGGGGCGCGTTCGATGAATTGCGGGTTGCCGAGTTGTGCTGCGAGCCGCTCGGCTTCCTTCTCCAACTTCTCCTGCTCGCGTTTGAGACGCGCCGTCTCGTGCTCGAAATCGATCAAGCCTTCGAGCGGGACGGCGACCTCCGCGCCGCCGCCGAGCACCGCCCGCGCCGAGGCG
>JBGTHJ010000215.1:0-4196 GCA_041746175.1 Pyrinomonadaceae bacterium | reverse complement strand
GCGCCTCAACGCCGCGCCGCGCGTGCCGCGTGCCCCGCGCGCTCTACCGCGCATCGTCCGCGGCAACAACGTCACGATCTGACGCCAGTAGATGCGGGATGTCATCAGTCGGATTTTTGCAATCGGGTGAATCCTGAGAGCGCCAGCGTCCCGCTGGCAAGCGTGCCCCACGCACGCTCAAGTATTCCTGGGAGCGCCAGCGTCCCGCTGGCAAGCGTGCTCCACGCACGCTCAATGATTCGCGTTCGGCGAACGCTCAATGCGAGCCGGGTGGCTTTGCGCTCACAGGCGGCGACTCTCTTTTGGGCGATACATTTTATTGCAACTCGCTATAAGGTTTCGACCGACACCCGGCATCCGCTCTATGGTCTTTGTAGTTTCTGTCTGCCGTCGACCGCCTCGTTGTACGCGCCGCCGGGGACGTTGCCGATTTGGATGGCGGCGTCGAATGCCCGGAGCGCATCGTCCGGACGTTCGAGGAAAGCAAGGATGCGCCCCATCGCGGCGTGTGCGCGCGAGACGAGCGCGGGGTCGGGATTCGTCGTCGTCGTCGCGGCGGCGGAGATTTGCACCGTCATCCGGTAGTGTTCGAGCGCGGCCTGCAAACGCGCGGCCTGCAAGTTTTCGTCGAACACATCCTGCGCCGAAAGGCTGGTCACCTGACCGAGCGCGAAATGGACGCGCGGCTCGTCTCGGAAGTCGCGCGCCAGTTCGCGCAGACGCTTCTCCGCGTCGGTGTAGTTCTTCGCGCGGAGCAGAATATCCACCTCCGTCAGACTCTGAATCAGCGGCGTGTTAGACGCGCTTCCGGCAGCGGCAGCGACGGATGCGGTCGCTAATTCTTGCTGCGCCTTCCGCCGCGCGAGATGCCGCGCACGCGCCGCCGCGTATTCCGCCGGACGCCCCTTCTCTTTCGCCACGTCGAAGGAAGCAATCATGTCGGCGAAGGAACTGCGGATGTCGAAGCCCGACGATTCCAACCCGCGCAACTGTTCGGCGAAATAAAAAGCGAGCGTCGCGCCGCGTTCGTACGCATCGGCGAGTTGCGCCGTCGCCGCGTCTTCGATGCCGGCGCGCTTCTCCTGCGACTCTTTGACGATTTGCGCGCGCGCCGCGTCGTCGCGCGCCGCCTGAAGCCGGACGCTCGTTTCGCGCGTCAGAGTATCGAGCCGCGATGCTTCGGCCATGCGCGCTTCGGTCGCCGCGACCAGCGAACGGCTGACGGCGAGAAAGACATCCGGCGTCACCATGTCCTTGTTAGTCGCGGCGCGTTCGTCGAGAAGCAGCCGGAGGTCGGCGCGGCGCGCGGCGATGTCGCGATTGAAACGCGCAACGATGGGATCGACGACGTACTGTAGGTACGCGCGGCGCAGATCGGAGTTAGCGGGGTCGATGCCGTAGGGAACGATGGCGAAATAGTCGTCGCCGATGACGCGGAAGTTAATCACGCCCGGCGGCGCGAGCAAATCCGGCACGATGATGAAGCGCCGCGCACGCTCGCGGAGCACGGCGCGCTTCGGCGTCTCTTTCTTCTTCGACTTGTCCGCAGTGGAGGAAGAAGTTTGAACGCGCTCGAAAAATGTCGTTTCGGGTCGCGTGTGCAAATACGCGAGCAGCGTGCGCACCATCTCGCCGGTCGGACGACGCAGGCGGTCGCTCTCCGCGCGATACTGCCGGACGTAATCGGGCAGCCGCTCCTCGATGCCAGACTTTCGGTAGAACTCGCGCACGAGCGGCGCGAAGTCGAGCACTTCGAGCACGCCGTCGGGTAGATCGACCGAACGCGGCGGTTCCTCCAAACCCGGCAGCGGGCCGAGCGCGTAGGCCAGCGAAACATAACGCGCGGCCTGTTCGGCGGGCGTCGTCGTCGCCCCTGCAAGCTTTGTCCGCTCGTAAAAAGTTTGCAGCCGACGGAGCAAGTCACGGTCGAGCGCGGCGGCGGTGTCGCGCCTCAGCATCTCGCGAAAGGCGGACGCCTGCGACGTTTCGACGGCGGCAGCGGACGGCGGATTGAATCCGGCGACTTCGAGCGCCGCCATGACGACGATCAAACGCGGCTCCGGCGCAAACTCGACGCCGTAATCCGTCAGATCAATGCCGGTCGAACGAGGCGCCGGTTGGCGCGTCTGTTGCGGCGCCGGCTGGCGCGTCTGTTGCGGCGCCGGTTGGGTATCGGCGGGCGGCCTGCTCTCCTGCTGCTGCTGGTGTGCGCCCGCGAGCGTCGAGCCGCACACCAGCATGATGACGATTAAAAGCTGCTGATTCATAAAAACATTGTCGATGTCGGTCAGTCGAAATTTCATGTCGAAGACGAAAGAGTTGATTCCGCCGGCGGCGTATGGAACTAGAGATGCTTGCTCTGACGCGCCGGATGCCAGCGCGCGGGCGGCGAAACAGAGGAGAACTTGCCGGGGGATTGGAAACCGCGTCCGTCGCCTGATTCTAGTCCGACTCGTCTTGCCCGCAGACTCCCGGCTTCGGCGTGTCCTTGCGTCTTTTCCGCGCGCGGAGCAGGCGTAGGGTAACAGGATAGGCGATGAGCGAACAAACGACCGAGAGCAACATGCCGCCGATGGAGAAGGGCAGCAGGAGGTCGCGACTGTGCGCGAAGAGTTGTCGCCAGTAGTCAGCGGTCAGGAGATGCGGGTTTTTGAGTAACTCCAAACCTTCGGCGGGCAGCGCGAGCGGTCTGCCCATGACGTATGCGCCCGTCGCGTACGACGCGACGATGATCGGCGCCAGCGTCAGGAACGGGTTGTTGATAAACGTCCCCGTGTAGATGGCGATTTTGTTGAAGCGGAAGATAAAGGCGAGCGCGGTCGCCATGATCGTGTGCAGTCCGAGGAAGGGCGAGAACGCGATAAAGACGCCGATGGAAAAAGCGAGCGCCGTCCGCTCGGGTGGATCGTCTATCGCGAGCAGACGGCGTAAAGCAGCACGAAACATAATTCAAGTGACGGGCGACGGACGACACGCGACAGGAGTGAACTTTGCTTCACCCGTCACCCGGCACCCGTCGCCCGTCGCGTCTACTTATAACTCCGTCGCGTCTACTTATAACTATTGAGCGCGGTGGCTTCGTCGTCGTACGTGTCGAAGACGGTGAGCAGTTTGGTGATGGCGAGCAGGTCTTGAATCTTCTGTGTCAGGTTGAGCAACTTGAGTTGGCCGCCCTCGCGATTGATCGTCGTAAAGCTTGAGACCAGTTCGCCGATGCCGCTCGAATCGACGTAGCTAACGCCCGCGAGGTTCAACAAAATCTTCTTCTTGCCCTCTTCGAGCAGGCGGCGCACCGCCGTCCGCACCGACACGCTGCCCTCGCCGATAGTGATTTTGCCGTCGAGGTCGAGCACCGTCACGTCGCCGGCTTGACGCTCTTTGATGTTAAGTTCAGCCATTGCAGAAAATCTCCTTGTCTCAGTTTGTGTTCAAAATTTGACGATGGATAATCGACGACTTGAAACTCTGGATGACGGGTCGTCCGGGGGCGACGCTCAACCGTCCATCGTCTGAATGTTTATTTCCGCTTCATCATGCGCACCACCGTGCCGCCTTCGGGGTGCTGTTCCCAACGAACCTCGTCCATAAAGTTTCGCATAAAAAGAAGCCCGCGCCCCGATGCCTTCAAGAGATTTTGCGCGTCGGTCGGGTCGGGCACGGTCGCCGGGTTGAACCCCTCGCCACGGTCGCGCACGGTGATGGTCAGGTCGTTTGCCGAGAAGGCGAAACCGACTTCGACCGCTATCGTTTCGTCCTGCCGGTTGCCGTGCAGGACGGCGTTGGTGACGGCTTCGCGCACGGCCATGTCGATTCCGAACAGGGCTTCTTCGCCGAACCCGAAGCGGATGGCCGTCTCCGCCGCGACCATCGCCGCTTTGTCGATGGACTCGATGCGACTCGGAAATTTCAGTTCGGTGGACTCTTCGATCACAATTTGAAGACGCACCTTCCTTCGAGACCCGCCGGCAGACGAACGCACTGCCGCGTATCAAACCGGAATGCTAACTGGAAGCTTGCAGGGTTTAACACGCCCGCCACGCATGTGTCAAGAAAGAGGTAGGGCGAACGCATCTTAAATTTTACAAGTGCTGTATTTAGCTGTGTTTATTGCAACTTACAAACGTATCTTAATCTCGTGCCAAGAGTGGATAAGAGACGCATTGTAGATTGGCTAAAATGCTAAACTCTGAATTTAC
>JBGTHJ010000214.1:0-21180 GCA_041746175.1 Pyrinomonadaceae bacterium | reverse complement strand
ACGAGCGATGAGGATAAAGTAAGCTAGTCCAATCTCAATCGAACACCAACGCGCCCCGCGCACGTCGAAAATTTTCGACGTGCGCGGGGCGCGTTGGTGTTCGATTGAGATTGGACTAGCTTACTTTATCCTCATCGCTCGTCTCGGTGTTGACGATCTCGGTTTCACCTGACTCGCTGTTACCCGACTCGCTAACGCTCGTCTCGCTGCTGTCTGCTTCGCTGTTGTTCGCCTCGCTGCTGACCGGCTCAGTATCACCTGACTCGGTATCACGTGACTCGATATCACCTGACTCGCCGGCGCTCGCCTCGCTGTCACCCGACTCGCTGATGCTCGTCTCAGGGTTGGCTGTTGCGCGCGGGAAGAAGTCGGCCAGTTCGCCGAGCGAAGCCATGCCGCCGCCAGCATCCGAAGAGTAGGTTTTGCTATCGACGATGGGTTCATCGTGATGCGCGGCGCGTGCCGACAGACCGATCTTCTTCGACTCCGGCTCGATGCGCAAAATTCTGAATTCCATCTGCTGGCCGACCTGGGCTACGTCTTCGGGTTTCTCGACGCGCTCGTCCGAAAGTTCCGAGACGTGACACAAGCCTTCCAACCCCTCGTCGAGTTCGACGAACGCGCCGAAGTTGGCGAAGCGCGTGATGCGACCCTGCACCACATCGCCCGGGTTGTGCTCGGAGATGAAACGATCCCACGCGCTTGGCTCGGTGTCTTTGATCGAGAGCGAGAGCCGACGGTTCTCCGTATCAATGTTGGTGATAACGGCGTCAATCTCCTGACCCTTCTTCAAGATTTCACCGGGGTGCTTGATGCGCTTGTTCCACGAAATATCGGAGACGTGGACGAGACCGTCGACGCCGTCTTCGACTTCGATGAACGCGCCGAAGTCGGTCAAATTGCGGACGCGCCCCGACACCCGCGAACCGATTTGATAACGCTCGCGCAAGGTCGCCCACGGATTGGCCTGCATCTGCTTCATGCCGAGGCTGATGCGCCGCGCCCTGGGATCGACGCCGAGCACTTCGACATCAACCGTGTCGCCGACGTTGACGAGTTTCGACGGATGCTTCATCCGCTTCGACCAACTCATCTCGGAGACGTGGACGAGACCTTCGACGCCCGGCTCAAGTTCGATGAACGCGCCGTAATCGGTGACCGAAGCAATCTTGCCTTGAATCCGCGTGCTGATGATGTAGCGTTCCTCGACCGACTCCCACGGGTCGGGCAGAAGCTGTTTGTAACCGAGCGACACGCGCTCGCGGTCTTTGTCGAACTTCATGACCTTGACCTGCACCATCTCGCCGACCTTGAACAGTTCCGCCGGATTCTGCAAGCGTCCCCAAGACATGTCGGTGACGTGGAGCAGACCGTCGATGCCGCCCAAATCGACGAACGCGCCATAGTCGGTCAGATTCTTGATCTGGCCTTCGACGATGATGCTCTCTTCGAGTTGATCGAGCGTCTGTCCCTTGCGTCCTTCGTTGGCCTCTTCGAGCACGGCCTTGCGCGACAGCACGACGTTCGAGCGCTTGCGATTGAGCTTGATGACGAGGGCTTCGATCTCTTGATTGCGGAGCGATTCGAGATTGCGGACGGGACGAATATCGACTTGCGAGCCGGGCAGAAACGCCGCGACGCCGTCAACATCGACGCGCAGCCCGCCCTTGACGCGCTCGGTGATGCGACCCTTGACCGGCGTGCCGTCGCGGTAAGCCGTCTCAAGGTCGTCCCACGCGCGCATCCGCACGGCGTCGGCACGCGAGAGGAGGGGCACGCCCTCCTGCGTCTCCATGCTCTTGATGAGCACTTCGACCTCGTCGCCGCGCTTGACGGTCAATTCGCCGTTCTCCATAAACTCTTCTTGATTGACGATGCCTTCAGACTTAAAGCCGAAGTCAATCACGACGCCGCGGTCATTGATATTGACTACCGTGCCACGGACGACCGAGCCTTCCTGAAAGGCAGCCTGCTCCTGCTCGTACTGGTCGAGCATCGCGCCAAAATCCCCATCGCCGCCGCGCGCATCATCGTCGTCATCGTCGTCGTCGTCATCGCCCATTACTTGCGGCGCGCTGGCGACGGTGGCGGGTGCGGTTGATGCGGCGGTTGACCCGGATGTGGAGGCGGTGGTTGAGGAGGCTGAGGATGCAGCCGCGGGCTCCTGCTCGCCGCCATTGCCGGTGTGTTGCCCCCCTCCCGTATTCTGGGTGTGTTCGTTGGTGATTTCGCCGTCGGACGGCTTGTTATCTTCAGTGGACATGCAAACTCCTGTCGGACTCCTCCTGGACGCTCACGGCGCGTTGCAGAACTTTTCGCGCTTGAACCCGGTTGGACATTTTCTCTCGCCGCGACGATGACACACGCGCTCAACGCGGCGTCCGTCGTGTTCGATGTAAATGTAGCTGCTGGTGATTGGACGGATAGGAAAGGTTTCGAGGCGGGGATGCGAGCCGTCTTGAAATGGAAAAAGAGGCGTTATGATTGTCGATTTCCTTCGTGCCCGTGGATCACCCGCGTGATCCGCCAACCACCGGCCAGTTGACCGGGTAGTGCGGAAATTTACACGTCTGAATGAGTGTGTGTCAAGGCACCAGGCGACACATGGCGGATAAAAATGCGCGGTGCGGCAAAAGCATCGTGCGGCGGGCGTGAGGTCGAGCACGATGAGCGGCGAGCAGTCAAGACATTTCCAGTATCCAGACTGCCCGCCGCTCATCATTCAATAGCTGATTATTTGCTAGTTTGATGAAACCGCCGTAGTCGCTCTTGGACGGGCGATATAGATGCCCGCCGAGTGTGATCCGACGAGAAGCTTGTCCGGGTCGCGTCGGTCGAAAGCGAGCGCCCACACGCGCCGGCTCGGAAGCTGCGGATCGACGCGATTCCACGTCAGCCCCGCGTCGGTCGAGCGAAAGACGCCGCCGCCCTCGGTCGTGCGGAACCCGCTGCCGCCACGGTCGTAAGCATTGCCGACGAAAATCTCGTCGCTGTTGTTCGGGTTGATGAGGATGCTCGTGAAGCTGCCGGGCGGGAGGTTGCCGCCGCGCCGCTGCCAGCGTTTGCCGCCATCGTGCGAGAGATAGAATGTTTGCGTGGTGCCGACGTAGACATACGCCGGACGATGCGGGTCTTGTTCGATGACGTTGATGGGGGCCTCTTTCGGCACGCCTTCAACCTGTTGCCACGTCGCGCCGCCGTCGCGCGAAAGCAACACGCCGGAGGTGGCGGTGCCGATGTAGACGGTCTGCGAATCACCCGGGGTTGTCGAGATGCACAACGTGCGCGCGTCGAAGTTGGCGCCGTAGAACAACTTCTCCCAGCCCTTCGACGGATCAAAGGTGCGATAGAGGCCGGAATTGGTCGCGGCGAGCATACCCTGTTTCCCGTCGCGCTCGTCAAAGGTGTAGGCCAGCGCGTTAACCGTATCGGTCAGGATGATGGGCACCGCTTGCAAGTTTTTCGCCGCATCGCCCGAAGCCTGCATTCCGCCACCTAGCCCGAGCGCGGTAAGCGTGGCGTCGTCGAGTTTGCCGGACTGCGGGATGCGCTTGTCGGCCTGAAACCTTCTAATCGCTGCGACGGTGCGCGTCCCGGCGACGCCGTCCGGCTCGCCGACATCGTAGCCCGCGACGCCCAGCGCCTCTTGCGCGCGTTTGACTGTGTCGTCGCGTTTGACCGGCGCGCGGCGCGCGGCGCGTTTGCCTTTCGCGCTTTTCTCAGCTTTCGGCGCGCCAATCGGCGCCCATGAAGCGCCACGGTCAAGCGAGCGATAGATACCAAGATTGGTGCCGAGGTAGATGAGATTGGCGACCTCGCGATCCTGCAAAATCGAGTAGACGATAAGCCGGTTCGGCATACTCCGATTCGAGAGTTGCCACGTTTCACCGCTATCGTTGCTGACGTAGAAATAGCCGCCGCCGGTCGCGGTGTTGATCGTCGAAGCATAGATGCGACCGGGCTGCTCACGATCGGGCAAAATAAAATAGGCGCGCCGCCCGCTGTATCCTTCGTTGCTCGGCGTGAAGTTTTTGCCGCCGTCGCGCGACACCATCACGCCGTAATTATTTGTCCCGATAAAAACCGTCTGCGGATTCTTCGGATGGACGGCGATGGCGTTGATCTCGAACACCTGACGGCTGGTCGTCACCTTCCACGCATCGCCGCCGTTGGTCGAAAGCCAGAAGCCCTCGGTCGTCCCGGCATAAATCGTGCTCGGCACGGACGGGTTCTGAAGAATCGCGCGCGTGCGCCGCGACTGCGACGGAATCCCGTTGACCTTGCGCCAGAGCGCGCCCGCGTTCTTCGTCTCGTAGATGCCACTGCACGCCGAAGCGATCACGTGGTCGGGATTCTGTCCGTCGATTTCGATGGCGAAGATGTCCGAATCGTCGATGATGCCGTTCTTGATAATCGACCATGAATTGCCGCCGTCGGTCGTCTTGTACGGGAGATACCACGTGCCAGCGTAAATCACGTCGGCGTCGCGCGGATCGACCGCCAGCGACTCGACATTGATGAGACCGGGCGTTGCGGCGGTCGGCAACTGCTCCCACGATTCTCCCGAGTTCTTCGAGCGATAGATGCCGCGATTCGTCCCGACGACCAGAATATCCGGATCGGACGCCGACTGCGTGAGCGAATGAATGGCTTCTGTTTTGAGTTCGGAGGCTTCACGCCACGTCGCGCCGCCGTCGGTCGAGCGGAAAAACCCGCCCGGTTCCTTGTGCCGATGCGCGGCGGCGTAAAGTTTGTTTGAATCGCGCGGATCGACGATCAAGTTGTCGATGTAGAGACCGGGGCGGTTGAACCCGGCGAGCCGCGACCACTGCTGCCCACCGTCGGTGGAAGTGTAAATTTGCCCATCGATGGTGCCGAAATAGAGTCGTTGCGGGTCTTGCGGGTCAAAGACGAGCGAGCGCACGTCGCCGCCCATCGGTCCCGACACGAACCAGTCCATCGAGCGCTGCGACGGCTCGAATTCGGCGTCGCGCGCATCGCCGGCAACAGCGACAACAGCCATCGAACTTTGCATCGACATCGAGGCAACCAGCGCGAGAATCGCCAACAGCGGCAGAGTACGTTTGATCGTTTGAGTCATCCTTAGTTGCATCTTGTGTCCTGAAGTTAGCGGCGCGCAAAAGTTTGGTCGGGTGCGCGCATGGTCGGTTTTCGGTTTGTGAATTTTGCCGGTCTTCGCACCGCCGGCGCAAATCCGCGCCGGAGTGACCGGCGCACGGTCAAAAGAAATCGGCGTGGCGGAGAGTGGCGACGGCATTCGTAGGATGCCGTGCGCGGCAAGCGCGGTTGTATCATGTTTGCCGCACAGCGGCACGGGTAAAGCGAAGCGGGCGATGCTTCTTGTGGAAGAAACATCGCCCGCGTTCGGAAGAGGTCGCGCCTCAGCATCTAGAGCGAGACGCGAGCGGTTCTGTTGATCTACTCGTCGTCATCGCGACGGCCACGACGGGTTCGACGGCGCGGCGTAGTGGTGCGCACCTCGCTGGGGTCAACCGTCGGGCTGGCGCTCGGTGCGGTCGCTCCGCTCGGCACGATCCAGAGTTCGACCGTCAGGTCTTCGCGGAATCCACCGTCGATAGCGTCGATACGATCCGCGCTGATACCACGCTCGTTGACGAGGTAGTTCTTCGCACGATCCGCACGCGCCTGAGCTTCTCCGGCGCGACCGACACGACCGCCGTAGGCGATGATCTGGCCTCGCGCCGTCGGGTCGTTCTGCAACTGGATCGCGTAGTTGTCGAGACGGGCTTTCTCGTCGTTGAAACGAATGTTCCCGTACTCGTCAAACTTCGTCGCCACAATTACTGCACGAACCGTCGTGGAGCACGAATTCGACGCCGAGCAAGTGCGGTCGTAGCCGCCGACATCGGCGGTCGCGGTCACTGTCTGGTTGCCGAGTCCGGTCGTGTCAACCGTGATCGAGCTGGTGCCCTGACCACCGCTGATGGTGCCGGCCGAAACCGTCCAGTTGAAGGTCGGCGTGACGTTGTTATCGCCGCCGCTGACATTCGCCGTGAAGGTGATCGGGCTACCTGCCGTGACGTTATCCGGGCAGCTAACGCTGATCGTCGGACACGCAATCGGAGCGCTCACGCACGGGCAGTTCTCAACCGTCACGGAGGTCGAGGAGAAGGCCACGCACCCGCAGCCGTCATCAACTTCGACCGTTACGGTGTAGGTGCCGGGTTGCGCGCCGGTCAAGTCAAGCGTCGCGTTCGGGCCTTCGCCGACGATGCGCCCGCCGGTGGTCGAATACGTGTAGAGCAGCGTATCGCCATCCGCGTCGGTCGCGTTCGCCGAGAGACGTACCGAACTGCTGGTCGGCGAGCAGGTTGAGTCGGCTATTTGGCCGCCCGAACAATCGGCGGCAAGCAGCACGCGCGATGAGTCAGCCGTCAGATTCACGGTCGGCGGTTGGTTCGGTAACACGCTTGGAGCACGCTCGTTGCGATGGCCGATCCAGAACTGCGCCAAAAATCCGTGCGGGTCGTCCGACTGCGTAAAGCCCGCCGGATACGTCGGGTCGCTGCTAAATGGGCGCTCGCCCTGCTGATTCAGGTGCGCGCGATATGCCGCGCTGAAACCCATCCACCGTCGCGGATAGAAGCGCACCCCGGCCAAAACGTCAACCGGATGATTCTCAAACGCATTCGGCGTCCGACCGCCCACGTACCGCGTCGATTTCAACTCGATGATCGGCTGAAACTGATCGTTGATCGGGAAGTCAAAGCCGATGCCCGCGACGAATTCGTCGCCACGGTCGAGCAACACCACATCGTCGTCAGTGCCGAACTGGTCGCTTCTGACGCTGCTGTTCAGGATGTAGCCGAGGTTGACCGACAGGTTGACCGAACGGCTCAGGCGCCCGTCAAAGAAGGCCACCAAACCGAAGTCGCCGGGGCTGCCACCCGCGCAGCAACCGCGCTGCAACTGGTTGAAGCCTTCCGGCTCGCCCGCATCATCGCCGTAGAAACGGAAGAACGGCACGATGCCGACGCCGAACGGATTCTCCGGATCGGTGAAGCGCAATTTCGCCCCGATGACGTGCGTCCCGAAGGTCGATTCTCCGTAGAGGCGATTGACGAACGGCGCATCCGGCAAGTATGTCGGAGCGAGCGTGAACGTCACGGGCACGGTCAGCGTGTTGAAGGTCAAGTTGGGCGGAATGGTTCTCGTCGACAGCACGACGCCCGGCAGAATCCCGCCGAACACCGAACCGATGCCGGGGAAGTTGTCGGCTCCGCTAAAAATGCCGCCGTCGTTGGTGCGCTGGACGCCCAGACGACTCGTGAACGGAGGCGCGATGTTGTTGCCCGACAATCCGAGGTTCGGGCCGGTTTGCCCGACGAACGGGAACTGGACGAACGGCTGGTTAAACGCCGGACGGAAAACCGCCCCCGAAATGGTGGTGGGGCCGGTCACTCTAATCGGCGCTTGAATGATCGCCGCGCCGCTGCCGCGCACCGACCCGCTAAAGAACAACTGCGAGTTCGGTAAATAAAAACTCGAGAGGTTACGCGGGTTGTTGACCTTCACGCCACGATAGGCCGTGGTGTTGAAGAACAGTTCGAGATAGTCGTTGATGCCGACCTGGAAGCTGATCGGAATCTCGGCAATGTCGACATTACCGGGATCGCGATCATAGTTACTGTAGGCGAAACTGAAAGTGAACTCTCCGCGCCGCAGCGTCTGCCCATCGTAGATGGTGAAGAGTCCGGTGGGGCCACCCGGCGTGCCACCCGTGCCGACGGTCGGAGCGATATTTCGCGGGTCGTTCTCCGGCCTTAACGTTTGAGCTGACACTGCGGCACACAGCACCAACGTGGTGAGCGCGGCAACAAGCGCTCTTCTCGCGAGTCTCATCGCATTCCTCCTGCGAAATGAGTTTATAATTTTGCGGAAGGGGGCGACCGCACGTTCCGAGTTGGCTGACTGGCCGATGTCTTCATGCATCTGGTATTCCCTCCACATTCAGACACCGCGCCACTTCAGGCATTTCTCGTGAGCGCGAACGCTCCAACTACAAGCGTACAAACTTGAAAGTCAAAGTAGAACTGCTACCGCCCTCGACCGAAAACGTCTTGTAGATGGAGCGGAGCAGCGAGAGGAGCCGAGCAAGTGACATGCTCGTGGGCGCTGAAACTGCCTCTTTGCGCCTCTCAACTGGAAATTGTTCTTACTGCTTTAGAGCCTTACTGCTTATACGAAAACAGATGTGCCCCTGTCAACTTGATTAGAACGGGCATCTCGTGTGCGCCGGAACATATGACACTTCTCCGACCCTACTCGATATACCAAATTCCGGCAGACCATACTCTACATTGGCTCGGAAATCAAGACTTTTTCGCTACTTAGCGCGAATTTTCCGACACTTTTTTGTTACGCATAGATGCCGCGCATACGCGTGTCGTAGGCGACGCGGTCAATGGCGAGCATGTAAGCCGCCGTCCGCGTATCGACCGCATGGGTTTCGGCATACTTCACGACATCGTTGAAACTGGCGACCATTTTGTCCTGCAAACGCTCGTTAACGACATCTTCCTTCCAGAAATAGCCCATCCGATCCTGCACCCATTCAAAATAGGAGACGGTCACCCCACCCGCGTTCGCCAGAATATCGGGGATCACAAAAATACCTTTGTTGTGCAAGATGGCGTCGGCATTGGCGGTCGTCGGGCCGTTGGCTCCTTCGGCGAGCACCTTGCACTTGATGCGGTTGGCGTTCTCCGATTTGATCTGATTTTCGGTCGCGGCTGGCACAAGCACGTCGCATTCGACTTCGAGCAACTCCGAGTTGCTCACGCGTTCGACATTGGGGAACTCCTCAAACGAGCGGGTCGTTTGCAGGTGGGTCAAAGCTTGTGGAATGTCGATGCCGTCGGGGTTGTAAATGCCGCCGTGAATGTCGGAGATGGCGACGACCTTGTAGCCCGCTTCGTGGAGAAGGCGCGCGGCGATGCCGCCGACGTTACCTGACCCCTGGACGGCGACGCGCGTCGTGGGCGGCGTCATCTTAAACTTTTTGATCGCTTCGTTGATGACGAAGAGCAGGCCGCGCCCGGTGGCTTCGCGTCGGCCAGACGAGCCGCCGAGATCGACGGGCTTGCCCGTCACGACCGCCGTTACGGTGTGGCGCGCGTGCATCGAGTAGGTGTCCATGATCCAGGCCATGGTCTGCTCGTTGGTGTTCATATCGGGCGCGGGCACGTCTTTTTCCGGGCCGATGAAGTCGATGAGTTCGGCGGCATAACGCCGCGTCATCCGCTCCAACTCGCCTTGTGACATCTGGTGCGGGTCGCACACGACGCCGCCCTTTGCTCCGCCGAATGGCACGTTGACGACCGCGCATTTCCAAGTCATCCACGCGGCAAGGGCGCGCACCTCGTCGAGCGTCACATCGGGCGAATAGCGGATGCCTCCTTTGGCCGGGCCGCGCGCGAAGTTGTGTTGGACGCGGTAGCCTTCAAAGACTTCGATCCGCCCTGAATCCATCCGCACCGGGATGTAAACCTTCAACTCGCGGTTGGGCACGCGCATCACGGCGTACATGTCCGGGTTGAGGTTGAGCAACTGTGCGGCGCGGTCGAATCTCTCCATCATCGACTCGAACGGATTATCTTCCCTGATCCGCCGCGTATCATCCACCATCGGATTTGCCATATTCACCTCACAAGAACGTGATGGAAACGTGTGACGGGATGAGCGCTTCTACTCATCGCCGGTCACCTGTCACCTGTTACGTTTGATTTCAAGAACCTCGTTCATCGCGCCCGTCCGGTAGCCGTGCAGGTCGAGCGTGACGTAGCGAAAGCCGAGTTCGCGAAAGCGGCGTGCGAGCAGGTCGGCGATGTCGCGCGCGAGCGCGCGGTCGAGTTCGGCGGGCGCGATTTCGAGGCGCACGAGATCGTCGTGGTGCCGGACGCGAAACTCGCGAAAACCCAATTCGCGCATGATATCTTCGCCGCGATCAACCGTTTGGAGTCTTTCGATGGTGACGGGCGTGCCGTAGGCGATGCGCGACGAGAGACACGGGCTGGCGGGCTTGTCCCACGTCGGCAACCCCACGCGACGACTCAACTCACGCACTTCCCCCTTGTTCACGCCGACTTCGACGAGCGGGCTGCGCACGTCGTGCTCGTTGGCCGCCGCGCGTCCCGGTCGATAGTCTCCGAGGTCATCGGTCGTCGAACCGTCGACGACGCACGCCAAACCGCGCGCGGCGGCGAGCGCCGTCAGTTTCGTGTAGAGTTCTGATTTACAGAAATAACAACGGTCGGGGGCGTTGGCGAGATAACGCGGATCGCCCAGCTCTTCCGTGTCGAGGATTTCGTGTTGGAAGCCGAACCGCTCGACGAGGGCGGCGGTTTCGGTGCGTTGGTGCGCGGCGAGGCTCGGCGATTCGCCGGTCACGCAGAGGGCGCGTTCTCCGAGTTCATCGTTCGCCACGTAGGCCACGTATGAGCTATCGACGCCGCCGCTGAACGCGACGAGCACCGACCCCATCTCGCGCAGCAACGCCCGCAACGCATGTTCCTTCGCCAACGCTGCGGGCGATGCGGAATCGTCCGGAGTTGTCATCTCCGCGCCCGCGTGCGTCCCTTCGACTACCCCTGTATTCACAGTTTCCGTGGCTCCACTCGCATCGACGCAACGTCGTCCCTGATGCTTTCCGAATCGGTCGGGTTGTTACAATTTTGATTTTTATGGAAACGCGTAGGGCATGTTAACGCGCCTTTCTCCGCGACGCAACCGGCGAGCAACCGGAGGAGTTCGACGCCTGCATGGCCGCCACTTGTCACCGGCGTTCTCCGGTGATTGAGCCACCCGATGATGTTTGACCCCGAACGATTTCGTAGAAGATGCGCAGGCGCAATTCCTCGCCCGTAACTTCGTGGCGGATTTCGGTGGCGCGGAGGCGGAGCGGGCTGTCTTTGGTAACGGGGAGGCGCGTGCTGACCTGTTCGGCGCGTAGAATTTCGACCGGGTTGACGCGGCGGTCAATCGCATCCTGCACGAGTCCGGTGAGTCCGCTGCTCATCAATGACGGGACATTGCTCAGTTTGACTTCACGGACGTTGATGCGCGCGGTGAAGACTTGCCGCGCACGGTCGAAAGCGAGTTCAAAATTGGTGTCGGCCCGGCCCTCGAACCGGACGCAACCGACGACCGGCGCGAGATACGAGCCGCGAAACGCGACCGGCGCGGTGATGCGTCCGTCGGCGAACCGGACGGCGGTGCGCGTGCCTTTCACTTCGCGCGCCAAATTGATCTCGCTCGCGCACGCCTCGCTCCCACGATTGCCGAGCGGAAACTTCGGCGGCGGCGTCAACTCGACAATCGCATCGAGCAGCGCGTTGAGGAAACCTTCGTTTAGCACGACTAACACTTCACCCGCCGGACTCGCGTCTTCACTCGCCGGCGTCCGCACCGGCGTCGCCAAGGCCCACGCCAACACGCACGCGCCCGACAACATCGCCGCAGACACCCGCGATGTAAAGTTAAACTGTCTGGAGAATCTCATTAAACCTCCGACATCTCGTCGCTGCCATTCAGACTCCGCTGCGCACGATGTCGTGCAAACGGAGCAAGCCGATGCAGCGACCGTCGGCGACGACGACCGGCAGCGCGGAGATTTGCGCGGGACGGTCTTCCATTAGTTGGAGCGCGGCGTAGGCGAGCAGGTCGGGCGCGACGACCACCGGCTCGCGCGTCATAACGTCGCGGCTATCGAGTTTTTGCAGATCGTCAAGCCCGCATCTTTGGAGCGTGCGGCGCACGTCGCCGTCGGTGATGATGCCCGCGAGCCGTCCCGCGTCATCGACGACGTTGACCGCGCCGAGCCGCCCGCGTCCGAGTTCGCGCACGACTTCGAGCAGCGGCGCTTCGGGCGCGACGGTCGGGTTCTCCTCGCCGCTGTGCATCAGGTCGCCGACGCGCAACGTCAGGCGCTTGCCCAGACGCCCCGCCGGATGATTGACCGCGAAGTCTTCCGCCGCGAACCCCTTGACATCCATCAGCGTCATCGCCAGCGCGTCGCCAATGGCGAGCGCGACCGTCGTGCTCGTCGTCGGCGCGAGGTTGAGCGGGCACGCCTCGTGTTCGACCGAAGCGTCGAGCACGACATCGGCGCGGCGCGCAAGCGTCGAGTCGAGATTGCCGACGACCGCGATGATCGGCACGCGCCGATGTTGCAGGTGCGTCAGCACCTCGACCACCTCCGCCGTCTCGCCGCTGTTGCTCAGGACAACGGCCACGTCGTCGCTGCCGACCAACCCGAACCCGCCGTGCGCGGCGTCGGACGGATGCAGAAAGACCGCGACCGTGCCCGTGCTCGTCAGTGTGGCGGCGATCTTCTGCGCGATGTTGCCCGACTTCCCGACGCCGACCACCACGACCTTGCCGCGACATGCCGCCAGCAACTCGATGGCGCGCTCGACCTCCGCGCGCCCGAGCCGCCGCGACGTTCCGGCAATCGCTTCCGCCTCCATCCTGAGCAGGTCGCCGACCCGTGTGAAATAATCTTTCTTCGTCATAGTTTCATTCTGTTTGCGATGCGACTCAACCGACTGACGACGGTGGAGCATACGACGACGTGCGCGTCGGAGACAACCCGGCACACGCCGCCGGTTCGGCGTGCCGCGCCGGATCGCGTAGGCGCGCTTGGCGCTTCCCGTTCCGCGTAAACGAGGCTATTGACTTTTCGGCGCGCGGGAGATTATCGTGCACACGTTTGCGCAGTCGCACCCATCGCCGCGTTCAACTCTACGACGCGCCAGCCCATTCGTTTCACGCGATCCGTACCGAGCCATCACCGGCAGCGTTCATCTCATCAGCATGACGCGATCCTCTTCGAGATTGGAGCACAAACAATGTCAACCGAGCCGCTTCCCCTCTGGCAAATGCTCAAGGATGAGTATGAGAGTTTTCACGGCCTGCTCGATGCAAAATATGTCGAGACGGTCGCTCCGCTCGTCGCCGCGCTGCACAACCCTCCGCCCAATAACGCATGGCTGACCGCCTATCTCACCGTCAATCTCACACGCCCGCAATCGAGAGCCGCACTCGCCGCCGTCACTGCGGCGTCCGTGCCGCAAGACGTGCGCGACGACCTCATCAGCACGCTCTACAACCTGCTCGGCGACCCGAACCTGATACGTAAAATCGAGGCCACACGCGCCGCCGACATTCTGCAAGCGGCGGGCATCACGCGCACGCTCGAACAACTGCGCGAAGCTCCGCTCGCAAGCGATGAAATTATCCGCGTCAACCAACATGTGCTGGACAGGTCGTTCCCCGGCGTCTTCAGCGACTTCGCCCACGCGGGCGGCACACCCGCTCTCAAACTGCGCGGCATCTACTTTTACATCCACCGGAAAAAGCATTCCGCGCTCTGTCTCTCGGGCGGCGGTATCCGCAGCGCGACCTTCAATCTGGGCATCATTCAGGGGCTGGCGCGGCACGGCTTGCTCGGCCAGTTCAACTACCTGTCAACCGTTTCGGGGGGCGGCTTCGTCGGCGGCTGGTTGTCGGCGTGGATCGGTCGCCACCCGCGCGGCATCGAGGGTGTGGTCAAAGCCCTCAGCAGCCCGCCGGAAACGCCGACCAATCCCGACCCGTCGCCGGTCGCGCACCTGCGCACCTACAGCAACTTCCTGAGTCCAAAAGTCGGGCTGCTCAGCGCGGACACGTGGACGATGGTCGCGACCATCGTGCGCAACCTGCTGCTTAACTGGCTCGTGTTCGTCCCCTTCATTCTCGCCGCGCTGATATTTCCCCGCCTCTGGATTGCGTTCGTGCTGCACAGACCGACCTTCGGCTTCTCGGAAACACTGTCGCTCGGCGTCGGGTTCGTCGCGGTCATCGTCGCGCTCAGTTTCATCGGACTCAACCTGCCGAGCAGCGCCAAACGCAACGACAACGAAGGACGCTTTATCATTTTCTGTCTGCTGCCGCTGACCATCGCCGCGATGGCGCTGAGCGCGTACTGGACGCGCTACACCTTGCGCGTGCCCGCCCCGGAGCGTTGGGGGTGGCTGGCCTTCGTGACCTTTTCGGAAGTCATGATTATGGTTCCGTGGCTCGTCACGGCGCTCGTCCGCATCGTCGGCGCGAAGAAAAAGCCGCAGGCCATCGGCATGTTTCTTGCCGCGACGCCGCTGCTTCTAATCGCTCATTTGATAACCGGCTCGCTGCTGTATGTCATCGTCAACTCGTTGTCCGCCTTCTCCCAGCCCGCCGGCGCTCCAAACGTCCCGGCCAACGTCAATCACGCGCTCATCTATGCTTGCGTGGCCGTGCCCGCGATGTTGGGGATACTGATGCTGAGCGCGGTGCTCGTCGCCGGTTTCGCCAGCCGCTATCTGGAAGAGTCCGACATGGAATGGTGGGCGCGGGCGGGCGCGTGGTGCATCATCGTGTTGCTGGCGTGGAGCGTCGTCAGCGGGCTGGTCATCTACGGCCCGGTGATGATTCTCGCGCTCGCCGTCTGGACATCGCAATGGGACACGTGGACGGAGGCGGCCATCGGCATCGGCGCCGCGGTCGGCACAATCGGCGGCGTCGTCTCCGGCGCGCTGACGCTCCTCGGCGGATTCAGCGCGAAGACACCCGCCAACGCTGACGAGACACACAAGCGCGGGGGCGACAGTCGCGCGCTGGGCATCCTGACGAGTTTGTTGGGGCCGCTCTTTTTCGGCTTCCTCATCATTGTGCTCTCGCTCGCGACCACGCTGCTGCTGACGAGCGACGGCGGGCGCATGTTGCACGCATGGCTGACCAACCGACGGTTCGAGACGATTCACACTTTCACGCCCGACATCAGCGGCTATTTGGACATCATCTACAACTCGTCTTTTCGTTTTCTGATGGTGGCGTTCGCGCTGATTTTCGTGGTCGGGTTGTTCATGGGTCGCATCATCAACACCAATCGTTTCTCGCTCCACTACTTCTGGCGCAACCGCATCATCCGCGCCTACCTCGGCGCGACATCTTATTTGCGCGGCGCAGACCACGCGCGGAACCGGAATCTCTTTACCGGCTTCGATACCGACGACAACATACAGATGCACGAACTGAGATCGAACGGCAGTGGGACGCCGAGCGCCCCTCGCATCAAACTGCTCCACGTTCTAAACATCGCGTTGAACCTCGTCGGCAGCGAAAAACTCGCGTGGCAAGAGCGCAAGGCCGAATCCTTCACCGTCTCGCCGCTTCATTGCGGCAACTACTGGCTCGGCTATCGCGATGCGAAGGAGTACGGCGGGGCAGACGGCATCTCGCTCGGCACGGCGGTCGCCATCTCCGGCGCGTTCGTCAGCCCGAACATGGGCTACATGCAATCGTCGCCGGTCGTCAGATTTTTGATGACGTTATTTAACGCGCGGTTCGGCTGGTGGCTCGGCAATCCGGGCGCGGCGGGCGGGCGGGCGACCGACAAGACGCGCACCTACGACCGCAACTCGCCCAGACTCTCCGTGATGCCCATCGTCGAAGAAGCCCTCGGCATGACCGACGACGAATCCCCTTACGTCTACCTCTCGGACGGCGGGCACTTCGAGAACCTCGGACTCTACGAAATGGTTCTGCGTCGCTGCCGCTTCATCATCGTCAGCGATGCGAGTTCCGACGACCAGTACACGTTCGAGTCGCTTGGCGCGTCGATTCGCAAGATACGCATCGACTTCGGCATCCCCATCGAGTTTGAAGCCTTCTACATCAAAGGTCGCGCGACCGACCGCACCGGCGTCTACTGCGCCATCGGCAAGATTCGCTATTCGTGCGTCGACGGAAACCCGCGCAGCGACGACGGCACGGTCGTTTTGCTCAAACCGTCGCTGACCGGCGACGAGCCGCGCGACATCCTCAACTACGCCAACCAGAACACCTCGTTTCCGCAGGAGATCATCGTCGATCAGTGGTTCAGCGAGTCGCAGTTCGAGAGCTACCGCGCGCTCGGCTCGCACATCGTCGATGAGGTTTCCAAAGTCAAAGGCAGAAAGCTCGACGACTGCAACAAGTTCGAGACCTTCGACGATTTTGAGCAGAACCTCGCCGATACCTTGCAAGACATCTCCATCAACAACTTCGAGCGGCGCGCCCGCGACTTCCTCAAAGAGTTGGCGACCTGACGCCGCGAGCAGCGCGGGACGGTTCGCCTCGGCGTAGGCGCGCCACCTGCCGCCGCCGCCGGGCAACTCAGCCCACCGTTCAGTTTGCGTATAGACATCGTTCACGGCTTCGATTATATTTTCCGCTCTCTTGCAACCGCCCGGATGGAGCCAGAAAATCGATGCCACCTTTTAGTCTGTTGCCGAAAGAGGAGCAGTATTTTTCCTTCTTTACGCAGATGACCTCCTACATCTACGATGCCTCGCGGGCGCTCGTCGAAATGCTCGCCGATCCGCGCGGCGACTACAATAGCCACGCCGTCAACATCAAGACCATCGAGCACGCCTGCGACGATCTGACGCATTCCATCGTCACCAAACTCAACAAATCGTTCATCACACCCTTCGACCGCGAAGACATTTACATGCTGGCGAGCGGGTTGGACGATATCGTCGATTTGATCGATGATTCGGCGCGGGCGATGGTGATGTACGACGTGCACGAGAGCACGGAACATTCGCGGCAGTTCGCCGACGTGATTCAACGCATGGCGATTCAACTCCACGAAATCGTCACGATGCTGGCGCGCCCCAACGGAATCGGGCCCCGCCTCGTCGAAATTCATCGGCTGGAGAACGAGGGCGACGACATTTATCACAAGGCGATCGGCGAACTGTTCCGCAGCCAGAGCGACCCGCTGACGGTCATCAAGTGGAAAGAGATTTACGAGAAACTAGAGGCCGCCGTTGACCGCTGCGAATCGGTCGCGCACATCATCGAAAGCGTGATTATCAAGAACACTTAAGAGGATTGTTTCATACGCTCGACGGCTCATCGATCCAGTGACGTGTCGAGCGTATGAGTAAATTATTATGACCGTCACCCTCGGTTTCGTCATCGCAATCATCCTTGTTGCGCTCATCTTCGATTACATCAACGGCTTTCACGACGCGGCCAACTCGATTGCGACCATCGTTTCGACGCGCGTGCTGTCGCCCGGCGCGGCGGTCGTCTGGGCGGCGTTTTTCAACTTCATCGCCTTTCTGGTGCTCGGCGAAGCGGTCGCCAAAACCATCGGCAAGGACATGGTCAACATCAAGGTGATTCCCGACGAGATGCAGTTGTGGGTGTTGTTGTGCGCATTAATCGGGGCCATCGTCTGGAACCTGATTACGTGGTACTACGGGCTGCCGTCGAGTTCGTCGCACGCTTTGGTGGGCGGGTACGCGGGCGCGGCCATCGCCGCCTCGGGCGTCGGGGTGTTGCTGCCGGGCGGTTGGACGAAAACGCTCGTCTTCATCGTCCTCTCGCCGCTCATCGGCGCGCTGCTCGGATTCACGATCATGGTCGCGGTGATGTGGATTTTTCGCGGCTGGTCGCCGAGCCGCGTTGACGGATTTTTCCGGCGCGGGCAACTCGTCTCCGCCGCGCTGTTCAGTCTCGGACACGGCGGCAACGACGCGCAAAAGACGATGGGCATCATCGCCGTCGTGCTCGTCGCCTCGAACATCAACCCCGAAGCGACGCGGGATATCCCGCTCTGGGTGGTGCTCGTCTGTCACGCGGCCATCGGACTCGGCACGCTTTCGGGCGGCTGGCGCATCGTCCACACGATGGGTTCAAAAATCACGAAGCTCAAGCCCGTCGGCGGCTTCAGTGCGGAGACTGCCGCCGCTGCCGCCATCATCGGCGTGACCTTCGGCGGCATCCCCGTCTCGACGACCCACACCATCACGGGCGCCATCGTCGGCGTCGGCGCAACCCGTCGCCTCTCCGCCGTCAAGTGGGGCGTCGCCGGGCGCATCGTCTGGGCGTGGGTGCTGACCATCCCGGCAGCCGCCGCCATTGCCGCCGTCTCTTTTCTCGTCACCCAACTCTTCGCACAGCAGTAGACGCCCGGCGTTTCCGCCAGGTTTTCTGTCAAAACCAATAAGAATTTTATTTCAAGAAGGTATCCGCAGCCGATTCCATATTAAAGGAGGCAAGCTGCCATCCTGCCGCCGCTATTTTGCGGTATGTCCCGACCAACGCAGAGGCGCACGTGGAAGGTCGAGCACCTGAACGCAAGGCTGCACGACTTCCGCCGTACCGCGACGCGCGGCGATTATTATGCGGAGAGCTATTTTGGGCGATAATATACTTGACGAATCAAGTCAATCAGGCTAATCTCTCTACATGATGACGAAGCAAACCACCCCCAAGACGCTGCAAGACGCAATCATTTTCTTCTCGACTCCTGAGAACTGCATTAACTACCTTGTAGCTCGTCGCTGGCCGAACGGCGTTATCTGTCCGACGTGCGGGCGCACCGACGTTAGCTTTCTGGCGAAACAAAGCAAGTGGCAATGCAAGAGCGCGCACGCGCGCCGCCAGTTCACCGTCAAGGTTGGTACGATCTTTGAAGATTCGCCGCTTGGCCTTGATAAGTGGCTGACCGCGATCTGGATGATCACCAACTGCAAAAACGGCGTCAGTTCTTATGAAGTGCATCGCGCCATCGGCGTTACTCAAAAGACCGCATGGTTCATGGTTCACCGCATCCGCCTCGCCATGCAGACCGGAACGTTTGAGACGAAGATGAACGGTCAGGTTTAGGTTGATGAGAATTAAATCTGAGGCCTTGCTCGCAACATGCACCGTGACGTGCGGGCGCGTAGGATTCAAGGTACGGGCGGCAAAGGCAAGATCGCTGTGATGGGGCTTTTGGAACGCGACGGTAAGGTCAGAGCGAAAGTTATTAGAGACGCTACGCAACTGACGCTGCACGCCGAAGTAAGAAGCAACGTCGAGGCGGGTGCGGAACTGTTCACCGATGGTTTTAAGTCTTATAGCGGCTTGCATGTTGACTATATTCACCAAGTTATTGACCACGCAGAGAAGTATGTTGATGGTCAGATTCACACTTGCGGCATTGATAACTTTTGGAGTCTCTTGAAGCGCGGCATCAAGGGGACGTATGTTTCCGTTGAACCGTTTCACCTGTTCCGCTACTTAGACGAGCAGAGTTTTAGATTCAATGAACGAAAAGGCAAAGACGCTGATAGGTTCGCTACCGTAACCGGACAGCTCGCTGGCAAGCGCCTTACCTACAAGGAACTGACGGGGAAACTCGCAGACGATGAAATATCATCGCACTGAACAACTCACTTCTTTCGGGATGAAGAAGCGCGGGAAGAAGCGGGCGAAGTAGCCCGCTTCTCTTTTTGTTTTGCTTTCGCCTGTTTTTCTTCTTCCAACTTTTGCTGTAGCTCCGAGTAAGGCACGGATAAAAGCCCGTCCATTACCTTGTCGAAGTTTTCAAACTCTAATTGCGGTTTTTTCATGGTCTATCTGCACCTTTATTCCATTCATCGCTGAAAGATTTGATCCTGTCTCGGTGAACTTGTTTAAGATGGCCTTCAACAACGGACTTACTAAGTTTTTTAACCCAGTCGGCGTCTCTTAGCTTATCCCGATAATCAAAGTCTTCGCCTGCGTCTTCGACGGCCTCATCAACTTCTGCGTTTACGTCGATAATAACGTCCTTAACGGTAAGGCGAATGCAATCTTTGAAGTGATCTCGGTTAGACCTATTCCTTACAAAGTTCTTAGGATGTATTGTTATCTCCTTAAACAAGGTATCGCTTTCCAATATATTGCGAACAATGTAAACAAGTACGTAGCGAGTTAGGTTGTACTTAGCAACGAGATCGTTTTTAAGGGTTGGCAGTGCCTCGCAGACAATCTCCCAAATCAGATAAGTAAGCAAAATTCTATCTGCCGTTACTTCTGGACGGGCAAAAATCTCAGTGTATTTCTTCTCAGGGTCAAGAACTTCACCGCTACGATGAGTTGCCCACGGCTCCTTAAGATCAAATGTCCTAAGAACCAATCCAGCAACTTCGTTAGAAATTGTCACGCCGGGTTGAGCAAGTTCACCACGCTTTATTTCAAAGTGATATTCACCTTTGTAGTATTGGTCGAACTCGTTTTGAAGCCTAATCTGCTTCGAGTCATTGGCTACAAAGTCGCGGTCTTTTACCGCATTCTGGTTGTTTGAGAACCTCGTTACCGTTTCGGCTAGTTTGGATGACGGCTCTAGCTTAATGAATTTGGTAAGTACGCGCAGGTCGTCGGTCAGGTGTTTTTTATTATCAAACAGCGCCGTTAAGCTCTGACAACCATTAACCACGAAGTAATCGCTGATAGCGATTGAGTCATCGTTTGATTCGAGTTCTTTAGCAATTATGGTAATTCCATTATGAAAGAGGGGAAAGTATTTGTGTTGAGAAGCATCTTTTATTGTTGTGCGAATCTGCCTATTAACGGAACTACGAGCGAGTGGCCCACGAACATTGTATTTATAGAGCGACTGGTTAGCAATTCCATCTAGCGCAACCAACTCAGTAGCTTTAACCGCCGCTATGATGACTTTAGTTTCGGTGTCTCCCATGTACTTCGTAACATCACGACCAACAATATCAAAACTCGCCGGAGTGTGTACTGGCGTGTCGCGTTCATGAGAAATATAGGTATCATTTAATACTGTTTCGCCAACAAATGATAGATAAGGTGAAGTCGTCAACACTCCATCAGCGTTAGCATCTTGATTGATATTACAGAGAAATTCGCCCTGCAAGGCGTATGTCCCAATCTTATTGATCAAATCCAGTCTCTTGATCAGGTTCGTTAGTTGAAGGCTCGGCTTGGAATCCAAAAAAAGCTGTATCGTCTCAGCACTGCGAAACTGGTTAACAGTTCCGTCGAACTCACGCAGACTTTTGTCTCCAATGGTTTTTGTGCTGGATTCAATAATTGTTGCTTGAAAGATTGTGATGGTTTGATCGTTGTCGTTGACGAAAATTCCGTCCACACCTTTATCGCCTCGAAAGTCGCACACCGTATCAACAGCGGCTTGAGTATCCAGCCGATAGTAGTTTTCGAGATACCAGATAAGCTCGACTTTATCCATTTCTGATCTTTGAATAAATGACGAAAGGCAGCGTAAGCTGATTGACCAACTCCGCCAAGAGAGGTCTTTCGATGCGCACACTGCCTTCCGAACTGACGAGC
>JBGTHJ010000213.1:0-4447 GCA_041746175.1 Pyrinomonadaceae bacterium | reverse complement strand
GCACTTCGTCAAGGGCGCAATCGCCACCACCATTGACACCCTTGACGAAGTGCGGGTTTCCGCAAAGTCGTTGAAGTCCCGCAGCTTGCACCTGCCTCGGATTTTCAAATTGACCCACTACTGAATGGAATGCGAGCTTGACGCCCGCGCCGACCTTTCAGCATATTAAAGCTTTACGTCCGTTTGTGAAAGACACAAATTCGCGGTCGCCGGGAGCCTGAACAGTTGAACCCTCGCAAGCCGATAATTCTGATGGTCGTGGCGGGCTTTGTCCTCGTCATCGTGCTGACCACCGTTCCCTATTCGCTCAACCTGCTGGCGCGTGCGAAACACTCCGCTGCCGCGCTGCTCCACACGTCTCGCGCAAACCCGCCGGTGGTTAAAGCGCCGAAGCCCGCGCCGCCGACGTTTGACGTAGCCGCGTGGTATCTCGGTCGCGGAGCAGAGCCGGAGAAACATGGCGTGCTCATCGAATCGCTCGACGGCACGCGGGTTTTCGCCGCGCACAATCCGGACAATTTATTCAATCCGGCGTCGCTGATGAAACTGCCGACCTCGCTCGCCGCGTTGCGCAAACTCGGCGCGGACTATCGCTTTCAGACCAAAGTTTACGCCGACGGCGCGATTGATTCGACCGGGACGCTCAGAGGCACGCTCTACGTCGCGGGGAGCGACCCGACTTTCGGCGACGTTGCCGCCGCAATGATCGCGCGCGAGTTGAACGCACGCGGCATCAAGCGCGTTTCGGAAGGACTCAAGGTCACGCCCGAATTTTGTTTCAACTACAGCGACAAGCCTGACGAATCGGCGGGGCGTCTGGCGCGCGTGATGAAGTTGAGTGACGAGCGCAAGGTCGGCGTCACACAGCAGCCGTCGGGTGCGGTGTTGTTTACGTTTCACTCGTACCCGCTGCGCGAAATCCTGCTCTACATGAACGCGCATTCGAGTAACTTCGTCGCCGAGCGCGTCGGCGCGCTGGTGGGCGGGCCGGAGGGAATTGGTCGGCTGCTGGTCGAAGAACTAAAGCTACCGCCGGAACAGGTACGCATCGAAACAGCTTCGGGGCTGGAGTTCAACCGCCTCACGCCGCGTGGTTTCCTCGCCGTGCTTCGCGCGCTACACGAAGAGACGAAACGACAGGGAATGGAAATCGAAGACGTGATGGCGTTCGCCAGCAACGACTGGGGGACGCTCCGCCGCCGTCTGACCGGGACGCCGCTCGAAGGCGCGACGGTCGGCAAAACCGGCACGCTCGCGCACGACGACGGCGGTATGGCGAGTCTCGGCGGCGTCGTTTACACACAGCACGCGGGCATGGTCGTCTTCGTCATTTTCGATCAGGGAAAACTCATCTCGGAAAACCGTCAACTCGAAGAACAACTCCTCTCCGATGTCATCGCCACACAAGATACTCCGCGCTCAATCGCCGAACCCACGCCGCGCCGCCTGCTGCGCCGCGAAAGTGTGCGTATCGAACCGACCATGCAGTGATCTCCAAATAGCGGGACGTGTACGCAGTTAAAAAGCGGTGGGGCTTGGGTTGCCTTGAAGTTGCCGGTTTTATAGCGAGTTGCAATTGCATGTCGCGCTAATAAAAAGAGCGGCATCGCCTGGGAGCGCGAGCCTCCCGCTCGCATTGAGCGTTCGCCGAACGCGAACCATCGAACGTACTCCGAGCGCACGCTGGTCAGCGGGACGCTCGCGCTCCCGGCACTCACCCAATTGCAACTCGCTGTAACTGGCTAATGTTTGCCGCTGGCTTGTCGTTCCCAAAGCATAATGTGTTTCAAGAAGGCGTGATGGGCGGCGAAGCGGGCGATGGCGAGTCCGGCGAGGCCGTCGCGGAAGCCCGCTTTGAGGATGTAGCTGCGAAGAAAAGCGGCGGGGGCGGCGAGCGCGATACCGAACGGTGAGGTGCGGCGTCCGCGTTCGTACATCTGCTGCGCGGCGAGCGGGGCGTAACGCTCGCCGATCATGCGGTGATGATGCGCGGCATCGCGGACGCTGTAATGTAGTATGTCTCCCCTCAGGATTTCGACGCGTGCGCCTTCGTCCATGCGGACGGATTCGTGGACGTGCGCGCCGTGCCAGCGTCCACGCGTCCGGTTGTAGAACCGGAGTTGGTGGTCGGGGTACCAGCCGCCGCCGCGAATCCAACGACCCATGTAGAAAGCGCGGCGGGCAATGCGGTAACCATCGGCGACGACGTGCGAGGCGTCGGCGTGGCGCAAAGCATCGACGCTCGCGAGAAGTTCGGGTGAGACGCGCTCGTCGGCATCGAGGCTGAAAATCCAGTCGTGTGCGGCATGTTCGGCGGCAAACTGTTTCTGCGCGGCGAATCCCGGCCACGCGCGTTTGACGACCTGCGCGCCGCAGTCGCGCGCCGTCGCGCGGGTCGCGTCGGTCGATTCGGAATCGACGACTAAAATCTCATCCGCCCAAGCGACCGACTCGCAGGCGGCGCGGATGTTCTCGGCTTCGTTGAATGTGATGATCGCAGCGGTAATCTTCACGAAGGGAGGTCGGACGAGAGACGAGGGATGAGCGCGCGCCGGAGAAACATGGTTTGTTGCCGCTCAGGTTTCATCCCTCGTCCGCAGTCGATTAGGGCACGGGCGTTTCGATGATGACGTTGTTGGCGCGAAGCGTCGTCGAGGTAGCGCGTTGCAGATCGGCGAGCGCCTTGTTGTAATCGGTCTCGGCGCGTAGTTCTTGATTGCGCGCGTTGACGAGC
Organism: Pyrinomonadaceae bacterium; assembly: GCA_041746175.1. Classification (GTDB taxonomy): domain Bacteria; phylum Acidobacteriota; class Blastocatellia; order Pyrinomonadales; family Pyrinomonadaceae; genus JBGTHJ01. Next base: position 1,713 of record JBGTHJ010000213.1, on the reverse strand, counting down.
GCGTTCTCGCGTTGAAAAAGCAGGAACGTCGTCGAGCGTCCGACTTCAAACAGGCGGCGTTCTCCGGCGAGTTGAATCTCGGCGTTGGCGCGTGCTTCGCGCGCCGTCAGAACTCTGCGCCGCGAGGTTTCGACAGCCTGCGCCGCATTGCGGACTTCGACTTCGATGAACTGTTCCTGCAAGCGCGTCGTCGCGGCGAGCTGATCGCGCTCGATGTTTGCGCTGGCGAGGTTGGCCTCCGCCGTCCGGTTCCGGAAGGGAATCTGTATCGTCACGCCGACCACGATGTTGCGCGTGTCGAGGCTGAACAGGTTGCGGAGGGTTCTGCCGTAGCCGCCGACGAGATTGCCGGGCACGCCGGAGCCCCCGAACGTCGCGAGCGGCGGGTCGATGGTGGGCAGCCCGACGCGCGGGCGTATCTGGTTGATCTGGTCGAGCAGAAACGCGGTCGCGTCGGTCGTCGTATCGGTGCCGATGATGGGCACGGGGATGTTTGCGCCTTCGCGCGTGATGGGCGTCCCGGCGAGTCCGGTGGTCGAAAACGTCGCCTGAAGATCGACGCGCGGCTTGGTCTGGTTTTTGAAATATTGAAGGTCGATGTCGCTGACCTGTTGTTGGAGGCTGAGGCGACGAAGTTCGGGACGATTGGTGCGGGCTTCGCTGAGCGCGTCCGGCAGGTTGACGGGCGTTGAATCAAAGGTCGGCTGGTCGGTCGGCAGCAGCGCGGCTGACCAGTCGGGGGAAAGCGGGTCGCGCAAAATCAGCGACTTCAAACTGTTCTCCGCCAGCGACACGCCCTGCGAAGCGAGCAGCAGCGCGGACTCGCGATTGGAAAGCTCTGTTTGAATCTCGGCGCGTTCGAGCGGCGCGGAGGCTCCGGCGGCGACGCTCGCTTCGGTGCGGCGGAAGTTCTCACGCGCGAGATTGAGGTTGGCGATCTGGTTCTGCTCGTCGCGGATGGCGAAGACCAAATCCCAGTAAGCGCGCTGCACCTGCGAGATGACATCGATGGTGCGGCGTCGGAAATCGGCGTCGGACTGTTCGAGCCGCTTGCGTTGGATGCGGATGTTGCGGCGCGTCAAATCGATGGAGCGGTCGCGGAACAGCGGCTGCGTGAAAGTGGTGCCGAGGCTCGAAGAGAAGACGGGATTGATGGTGTTGAAGGTCGAACTCGTCGTGCGCCGGTTGTTATTGAAGAAGAATTCGTAATTGCCGCCGCCCGTGTTGAAGCGTCTGACGATTGATGGGCTGACGGTGAAATCGGTAGTCGTGACCGTGCCCGAAGACGACGCGCCGCCGAGCGAACTTTGTTGCGGGCTGACCGAGTTGCTGATTTGCGGCGTGAACTGAAAAACCGGGTCGTAGGCTCCCTCGAAAGAACGCAGCAGACTTTCGGCGAGGCGCACGTCGTTGCGCGCAATCTCGATGTCGTTGTTGTTTTCGAGCGCGCGACGGATGGCTTCGTTGAGCGTCAGCGGGCGGTTGTCGCCGCTCTGCACGCCGAGCCGGACGAGCGACGGCATCGGCGGCACGGGACGCGGCTTGATGGCCGTAAACGTCGGTTCGGCAAGTTGACCTTCGACGGTTAGCGTCGGGGTCAACGGCGTCGTCGAATCCGTCGCGGGCGCGGGCGTGGCGGGAGTTTGGGTCGCGGGCAAGCCGGGCGTCGTGGAAGGCGGTGCGACTCTGGTGCCCGGCGGCGCGACCGGCGAC
>JBGTHJ010000212.1:0-9575 GCA_041746175.1 Pyrinomonadaceae bacterium | reverse complement strand
CACCCGTCCGCGTGCCGACCACGCCGCCACCGGGGTTGTTGACCTCCGCCGTGCGATTGCAACTCGACGCGACGACCGCGACCAGAGCGAAGGCCAGCGCGGTGGTGACGATGCGACCGCGCGTCCACAAATGCGACGACGCGGGCGGGCGCGTCTGTTTTGTATAATCCATTCTCTCTCCAAATCCTTTACCGACCGGATGAAAGCTTGATTCCCGCAACGGAGGCGGGGTTGTCTCGCCCGCCTCCGATTCGCGCACGTGACGAAACACTATTCGCGGACGAGACGAAATCCGAGCGTCGGGTCGCGTTTGTCGCGCGAGACCCAGCGGCGCGCCGTCGCCGTAATCAACTCGTCGCCGCGTGCGCTGCTCTGGAACGACCCGCCGCGCACGACGATTTTGTCGCGGTCGTCGTTCGCGAGCGCGAGCACGTTGTTGCCCTTGTACATCGAGGCTTCCGAGGATGTCCATTCCCAGACGTTGCCGATCATGTCGAGCGCGCCCTGCGGCGTCGCGCCTTCGGGAAACGAGCCGACGGGCTTCAGATTCTCCGCGTCGAGATTGGCGCGACCCTCGATCCATTCCGCGCCCCACGGGAAGAGCCGCGCCGCATCGCCGCCACGCGCCGCATACTCCCACTCGGCTTCGGTCGGCAGCCGGTAGCTCACCTTGTCGCGCGCCGAACGCCAGACGGCGAACCGGTTCGCATCCTCAAACGTGATGTTTCTGACCGGCCATTGTTCCTGTCCGGGGCGTGGTTGATTGCCGTCCCAGTCGGGCGGCGGCGGGTACGCCGCTTCGCTGACGAACGCGGCGTATTCGGCGTTGGTCACTTCGTTTTTGTAAATTGCGAGCGGTTCGATCTCGACGCGCTGCACCGGCCACTGGTTATAGAGCCACACTTGATTTCGTTGCGAAGCGTCGCTCGAACGCGGCGGCGCGTCGCTCCGCCCCAGACGGAACGTCCCGCCCGGCAGTTCGACCAATTCGGGCTTCTCCGGCGTCACGACCGGACTCGCTGAGGGGGTCGGGTTCGGCGTCGGATCGCCGTTGACGATGACACCACCACCGCCGTTGCCCGCGCGCTTGTCGATGATGCGCGTCTTCACGACGTAAGCCAGACCCGCCATGCCGCCGAGCAACACCAGCGCGGCGATGCCCGCCAGCATGAACAGCGGCAGACGCGAGCGCGCCGGAGTCGAAGCGTCGGGCGGCGGCAAGACGACCGCGCGCGCTTGTTCGACCGCCCGTTCGGACTCCAACCGCCGCGCACGCCCGGCGGCGGCTTCGGCTTCGGCGCGTTGTTCGGCTTCCCGTCCCACACGCTCCTGTTCCGCTTGCCGTCGCTGTTGCTGCGCTTGTTCCGCTTCCCGTTGCGCACGCTCCTCGTCTGATCTTCGCCGGTACGCGGCTTCAGCTTCGAGACGGGCGTTCTCTTCCGCCACCCGGCGCGCAGATTCCGCTTCGGCGCGGCGACGCGCGGCGTCTTCGATAGCTCGCTGCTGACGCGCGGTTTCTTCGGCCTGGCGGCGCGCGGTGTCGGCGATGGCGTTATTAGACGGCGGGGCGAAAGCGTCGCGCCCGTCGGTCACGGTCGGCAGCACGCCGGGTTCGTAGGGCGCACCCGGCGTTGACGCTTCACCGCCCCCGGTATCGACGGGGAGATGGTCGTTGGTCGAGAGCGGCAACATCGCCGTGTCGAAAGCCGATGATTCGAGTCTCACTGTCTCCATGCCGGAGACGCCGCCCGACAGACTCGCGGTCTGAGAACTGAGGACGGCGGCGCGCAGTTCCGCGACGAATGCTTCGACCGTCGGCGGACGATTGGCGGGTTCTTTTTCGAGCGCGTGCCGCACCGCGCTTTCGATGGCCGGTGCGAGCGGAATGCCCCGGTCGATGAACGGGGGTGGCGGCGCGGTCAAGTGCATCTTCATGATCGACGGCACCGATGCGCCCTTGAACGGCACGTCGCCCGCGAGCATCTGATACAGAATCACGCCCATGCTGTACACGTCGGCGCTGCGCGCGGGTTCTTCGTCCTCCCACTGTTCGGGAGCCATGTAGAGAGGCGAACCCATCATGCCGGTCGTCTGCGCGGCGACGAACGAACCGAGCAACTCGCCCGACTTGATCTTCGCCAGCCCGAAGTCTAAAACCTTGACGCCTTCGATGGTCGGCACGTCGCTCTTGAGCATGATGTTGAGCGGCTTCAAGTCGCGGTGGACGATGCCCTGCCGGTGTGCCGCGCCGACGCCCGCCGCGACCGCCTGAAGAATCTCCAACGCGCGCTCCGGTGCGAGCGGCCCCTCCTGGCTGATGAGGTCTTGCAGCGATATGCCCTGAATGTACTCCATCACGATGAAGGGCATCGAGCCGTTGATGACGCCGTAGTCGGTGACCGCGATGATGTTCTGGTGATGGATGGCGGCGGCGGCCATCGCTTCTTGCCGGAAGCGCGTGGCGAGTGAAGGGTCGTTGCCGACGAGGTCCGGGAGGATGATTTTAATGGCGTGCGCGGTCTTCAAAAAGATGTGACGCGCCTTGTAAACAACGCCCATCCCGCCCTTCGCGATACGATGTTCGAGTTGATAACGACCGTCGAGCACGGGGTCGCCGGTAATCGAAAAGGTCAGCACACCGCCGTCGGTCGGGCAGTGGTTGATGTGGTCGGCAAAGCATCGACGGCAGGTCGGGCACTCTTTCATCGGATGTGTCGATTCACAAGCGGCGACGCCTTTTTTGGCGCGCACTCTCCGCACGGCGGCGAGTCTAAGTCTCCGGCGCTCTCCCGCGTCGCGAACGTCTCTCTCCTTCAGATGCTTGTGGAATTCCGCGCGCCGCATCTCGAATCGACATTGACCGGAGCGATGTCTGAAGGCGTCATGAAAAATATGCGCGCGTTACGTCGTAAAAAATTCTAACAACTACATCAACGGCAAGCAAGGCGGTCGGTAAGGAACGCGGGATGAAAAGGCCGGAAGCGGGGAAACGGGAAAAGAATTTACGCATGGCTTCCGCCCCTTTTAACCTTTGCCCCGCGACCCCGCTTCGCTCTCAGCGCAGCTTCAACGGTCGCCCATCGGCGGCGCGGAGTTTGAGGCCGAGGGTGGCGGCGATGGTCGGTCCGATGTCGAGCATTTGGACGACGCCGAGGTCGCCGCGCCGCGTCACAGACGCGCCCGCCGCGATAAAGGACGCGCGATAGTCCGCCGCGCCGGACGGGAGATAGCCGTGCGTGCCGCGCTGCCGCGTCGGGCTGACGGGTTCGCCCGTGTAGCCGCCACCAAAGCTGTAGCCGTCGGCGGCTTCGAGCATGAACGCCGCGCGCGGGTTCGAGCCGAGTTTGGCGAGGTGTTCGGCATAGATGATGCGCAACAGTTCTCCGCCCTTCACGCGACGGCCATCGCTCTCCGGCCTCGCGTATTCTCTGAAGGCGGCGAGCGCGCGTCGGTAGGCGTCGCCGTCGCGCGGGTCGCGCAAAACAATCGCGCACGAACCGGCGGTCGGATACGGCAGAGCGCGCCAATCGTCGGCGATGATCGTCCGCGTCCGCCCCGTCTGCGCGTCTTGTTCGGTGCGTGTCCGCAACAGCCCCGCGCGCTCAAGAATCACGCCCGGCTGAATCTGCTGCGAGATGGACTTGAAGCCGTGATCGCTGACGATGAAGACCGCCGTTTCCGCGAGCGTGCCCGCGCTCCGCGCGGCATCGAGCAGGCGCGCGACGTAGCCGTCGCTCTTTTCGAGCATCTCGAACGCCTCCGGCGTAAACGGTCCGTAGTCGTGCTCGAAGTGGTCGAGGTCGAAGAGGTGGACGAGCATGACTCGTGGCTTCTTCGCGGCGATGACATACTCGGCGAAGCGCGTCCGCATGTCGTCGGTTTCGTCCGCCGTCGCTTTCGCGTAGAGCGCGGGGTCGTGCCGCGCAATCTCTTCGACCAGCCCATGCGGTCGCGCGTGTTTGGCGATCTCGCCGAGCGAATCGTTCTGCGTGCCGCCGGGTTTCCAGATTTCGGGTACGTTCCAGTCTCCCGCCCCGCCCGCCACCGGCCACGACACCATCCCCGTCGAAAGCTTCGCGCGCCGCGCCGCATCCCAGAGCGTGTCGGCGCGGATGTCGCGGGCGAACCAGTGCGCCGCGCCCGTCTGCGGCGCGGGCGGCGCTTCAAAAAGGTTGTTCCCGAAAATCCCGTGACGACGCGGGGTCGCCCCCGTCACAATCGTCGTGTGTGCCGGATAGGTCAGCGACGGATAGACCGACACGACGCCGCGCGCCGCCCACGCGCCCTCCGCCAGCAGACGCCGCAACGTCGGAATCTTCAACCCGTACTCGTCGCGTAGCAAAAGATAGCGCGCGTCCAAACCGTCGAGCGAGATGACGAGCACGCGCTTCGCCGCGACGGTCGAAGGCTGCGCCGTCGCGACGCCCACAACAGCGGGCAGCATCGCGACGAGCCACAGCACGACCGCGCCGCCGCGTCGCATGAGTTTCGTTTTATTCATCTTGAGCATCCGGGAAACTCGATTCATGCGACCATTCATCTGACAACGATATTGACGAGCCGTTGCGGGACGACGACGACCTTGACGATCTGTTTGCCGTCCGTCCACACGCGCACCTTTTCGTCGGCGAGAGCGGCGGCGCGCAGCGTCTCTTCCGAAGTGTCGGGCGTCGCGGAGATACGCGCGCGGAGTTTGCCGTTGACCTGCACGGGTATCTCCAACTCATCTTTACGCGCGAGTCCGGCGTCGGCTTGCGGCCAGTGCGCCGCGCCCTCTGCGAGCAGCCCGCCCGCGTGTCCCAAAGACTCCCACATCTCCTCCGCGACGTGCGGCGCGAACGGCGCGAGCATCACCACCAACGCTTCCAGAGCTTCCCGAACCGCGAAACGCTCCGGCGCGGTGGCGTCGTCCGGTCGCTTCGTGAACTCGCCGAGCGCGTTCGATAGTTCCATCAACGCCGCGACGTTGGTGTTCAAGTGAAAACGCTCGAAGTCTTCCGTGACGCGCGCAATCGTCCGGTGCGTCACGCCTCGCAACGTGCGCGCGGCGGGTGAAACATCTTCGCCCGCCGACGGCGCTTCGCGTGGGGCGTCGCGCAGCGCGCTGCGCCAACGCCAGACAAAATTATAGACGCGCCGCAGGAAACGCACCGCGCCGTCGATGCCCGCCTCCTGCCAGCGCAGTTCGTTTTCGGGGGGCGCGGCGAACAGCACGAACAACCGCACGGCGTCGGAGCCGTAAGCCTCGATCATGTCGTCGGGGTCAACGCCGTTGCCCAGCGACTTCGACATGCGTTTCCACTCGCTCGTGCCTTCGACCAGATTGGTCACCATGCCCTGCGTCATCAGACGCTTGGCCGGTTCGTTGAAATCAACGACGCCGATGTCGCGCATCATCTTCGTCCAGAAGCGCGTGTAGAGCAGGTGCATCACGGCATGGTCGATGCCGCCGATGTACTGGTCAACCGGAACCCAGTGCGCGATAGTTTCCTTGTCGAACGGCGCGGCGTCGTTGCGCGGGTCGACGTAGCGGAAGAAGTACCACGACGAATCGATAAAAGTGTCCATCGTATCCGTCTCGCGCCGCGCCGGACGGTCGCACTTCGGACAGGTCGTGTTGACGAACTCCGCGACACCCGCCAACGGCGACTCGCCCGTGCCCGTAAACGCGGCTTGCTCCGGCAACTTGACGGGCAGTTGGTCTTCGGGCACGGGCACGGTTCCGCACACGTCGCAGTAAATAATCGGGATCGGCGCGCCCCAGAAACGCTGCCGCGAGATGCCCCAGTCGCGTAGCCGGTAAGTGACCGCGCCGCCACCGAAGCCCTTCGCTTCCGCGTGCGCCGCCATCTCGCGCGAAGCATCCGCCGAGAGTTTGCCGCCCCAGTCGCCGCTGTTGACGACGATGCCGTAATCGGTGAAGGCGTGCGGCATCGCCACCGATTGATCCAGCCCCGCTTCCGCGTCGTGTTCGATCTCTTCCTGCGCGTGCGAGACGCGCTCGATGACGCGGCGGACGGGCAACGAATATTTTTGCGCAAACTCGAAATCGCGTTCGTCGTGCGCCGGGACGCTCATCACCGCGCCCGCGCCGTAGTCCATCAAAACGTAGTTCGCCACCCACACGGGCAGTTGCTCGCCGTTGAAGGGGTTGACCGCGAACAGCCCTGTGTTGAGACCTTCCTTCTCTTCGTCGGCGGTCGGGTCAACGCGACTCGCGCGCGTGTTGCGGACACGCGCGGCGAAGCGCGCCACATCGTCGCGCAAGGCCGAATCTTCAGGCACCTCGGCGAGCACGGGATGATCGGTCGCGACGACGACGGCGGTCGCGCCGTAAATAGTGTCGAGCCGCGTCGTAAAGATGCGTATCTTGGAGTCAGAACCCCGGACGGCGAAGTCGATGTACGCGCCGACGCTCCGCCCGATCCAGTTGCGCTGCATCGTCAAGACGCGCTCCGGCCACCCCGCTTCGATCTCGCGCATGTCGTCGAGCAACGGCTCGGCGTATTCGGTGATGCGGATGAACCACTGTTCCAGTTCCTTCTTTTCGACCACCGCGCCGCACCGCCAGCAGACGCCCCCGGACGATTGCTCGTTCGACAATACCGTCTGTTCTTGCGGACACCAGTTGACCGCCGACTTCCGTTTGTAAACCAGCCCGCGCTCCAACATCTTGAGGAAGAACCACTGATCCCAACGGTAATATTCGGGACGGTGCGCCGCGATCTCGCGTCGCCAGTCGTAGCTGACGCCGAGCCGTTTCATCTGCCCGCGCATGTGCGCGATGTTCTCTTCCGTCCAGTCGCGCGGGTTGATGCCGCGTTTGATGGCGGCTTGCTCGGCGGGTTGGCCGAAGCTGTCCCAGCCAATCGGATGGAGCACCGCGAACCCGCGCAGACGCTTGTACCACGACAGCGCGTCGCCGATGGAATAGTTTCTGACGTGCCCCATGTGCAGAAAACCCGACGGGTACGGCAGCATCTCCAGACAGTAAAATTTCGGGCGCGGGTCTGTGCTCTCGACCTGGAACGCGCCCGCCCGCTCCCAATGCTGCTGCCACTTCTCTTCGATTTTTTCGGGATAGTATTTTTCGTCCATGACTCTCAATCCTCATCCAACACGCTCACGGAAAAACTGCGAGAGGCGGCGCGACTTTCCACGCGGAAAGTCGCGTTGACCTTCATCGCTGCTCGCGCCCGGCCTGCTCTCGTTTGACTTGTCGCTTTTGAAGTGTCGCCGCTTCAACACCACGCATCACCGCGCGCGGTCGCCGAGCGGCACCGTAAAGAGGAGTTTAACTGGATGGCGGAAACGTATCATTTCAACTTCAAGCCTTTCGTCTCACGGCTCTCGAATGACGACGGCATGTTAGCGCAACTCCCACACGCTCGCCAAGCCACACGAACATTCGGCGGCAACCGCTCATCGAAAAGCGTCGCGCAAAGGCGCGACGCAATAGCCGAAAGGCGCAAAGTGGCAGACCTTTGCGCCCCGGCACGAAACTTCCGCAGACTAACGGCGGACGTGATGATTGAGCGATTGAAGTTGCGGGCGCTGCCGCGTCGTTCTCAACGAATTTCGGCGACCTCGAAGTGCATTCCGTCTTTGCGCTTGCCGAAGTGACCGCCCCAGTAGAAGCCGTTGTCGTTAGCGATTTTGACAAGCTCGCGCACCGAGCCTTTGCGACCGACGAGCGCGGGCATCGAGCCGAGGAAGTTGAACGGCACGTTGATGTCGAAGGCCGTTCCGAAAGCGTGATTGCTGAGCGTCGAGGTCGTCCCGCGCACCAGACGCGGCACGTACGAACCGCTCCACGACAACACGCGGTCGCGCAGTTTGGCCTTCTCCCATCCCGCCCACATGTCGAGCAGTTGCTTGCGCGCGAGACGATGAAAGAAGATGCCGCCGTCGTGCGGCGCGCCTTCGACGCCGGCCAGTTGCGGAATAGCGATCTTCTCGATGTTCTCGCGGTCCCAGCCGTTGGTGATGACGACGTTCTCGCGGTTGCCCGGAACCGGTTTGTGCCTGAACTCGATCTTGCCGAAGACGCGCTCGCGCGCCGCGTTCGAGACGAGCGGCGAAAATGCGGGAGGCGGCGGAAAGTTCGGGCCGGTGGTGGAAGTGTCCGCTTTATCCTCGACCACTTCAAAGCCCAGTTCCATCGCTTTCGCCAGCGTCTTGTTGCCGACCTCCCCATCGATCAAAAGATTGTGCTGCTTCTGAAATTCCGAAGTGGCATCGTGCGTCTTCTGGCCGAAGTCGCCGTCGGACAGCAGCTTGTCTTTGAACCCGCGACCGATCAGGAAAATCTGCCACTGCTCGACATCTTTGCCCTTGATTCCCTTGCGAAGAACTCTCAAAGCCATAATGTATTTTCTCCTTTGGAAAGAAATGAAGATTCGTCTGGAAGCGAAGATCGCGTGGGCGACTCTCAACAGCGAGCCAGTGACGCGGGCACTACTACGTCATCACGATTATCGCGCACTTCACATGCTTTCAAAATAGAATGCGCGGAAACGGCGTTTCATTTCACGACCCGCGAAACGGGCGCACGGTCTCAGGCGACGAACGAACGGAGCGCGGCGAGGTTGCGCGCGTCGTCGCCGGTTTCGTCCTGCGGGGTTTCGAGCAGGAACGCCGCGTGCGCGAGTTTCGGGTGACGTGCGACGCGGCGGAGCGCGTCCGCGCCGATGTGCCCCTGCCCGATGTGCCAGTGGCGGTCGACGCGCGAGTTGTAGTCGGCCTTTGAATCGTTGAAGTGGACGGCGCGGACGTTCTTCAGCCCGACGTTCTTTTCGAGCGACTGAAAGGTCGCCGCGAAGCCGTCTTCGTCGCGGATGTCGTAACCGGCGGTGAAGGCGTGCGCGGTGTCGAAGCAGACGCCGAGGTCGAGCGCGGGACACGCCGCGATGATTTCGCGCAGGTGCTCGAAACGGTGGCCGATGCACGCGCCCTGCCCCGCAGTGTTTTCGAGCAGGATGCGAAAACCGCCGAGGTCGAGACCGTCGCACGCCGCCCGCAAACTCGCGGCGCAGGTGCGTATGCCGTCCGCCTCGCACGCGCCCTTCGCGCTGCCGGGATGGACGACCAGATAGTTTGCCGCGAGCCTGATGCCGCGCTCGACCTCTTCGCGAAACGACGCGATTGATTTCGCGCGGATGGTTTCATCGGCGGCGGCAAGGTTTATCAGGTAGTTGGCGTGAATCACGACCGGCTTGATTTTCGCCCGCCGGCGGACGCGCTTGAACTCCGCGATCTCTTCATCCGTCAGCGGGCGCGCCGCCCAGCCGCGCGGGTTACGCGAAAAAATCTGCACCGTGTCGCAGCCGTGCGCTTGCGACTTCAGCAGCGCGTTGTGCAGCCCGCCCGCAATCGGCGCATGAAACCCGATCCGACGGCTAGGAAATTTGCTCATTGATTTATCGCTTAAGTGGCTCAGTACTCTGTAATTTAAGTTCCTTTGTATTGAACGTTCTCAGCTTGCACGGCTTCATAATGCCGGTTGAGTTTTGCCCGCGCCGAGGCGATGGAAAACTGCCACTCGATCTTGATCGCTTTCTCCGCCCGCTCTTTGA
>JBGTHJ010000211.1:0-8492 GCA_041746175.1 Pyrinomonadaceae bacterium | reverse complement strand
CGCGTCTGCCGAAGCCGGGGCATGGGCCGACGGGGAACTGCGCCGGATGTCTCTCGAAGAAAAAATCGGGCAACTGATTTCGGTCGGCATCAACGCGCGGTTCGCCAATCAGGAGAGCGAAGAATATCGCGCGCTGCGTCGGCAGGTCGAAGCGAATCACATCGGCGGCATCATCCTCTTCCAGGGTCCGGTTTATGAATCCGTCCATCTCGTCAACCGGATGCAGGCGCACGCGCGTGTGCCGCTGTTGATTGCGGCTGACCTCGAAGCGGGTGTGGGGATGCGTTTTGACGACACGGTGAGATTTCCCTGGAACATGGCGGTCGGCGCGACGGGCGACCCCGAACTCGCACGGCGACAGGGCGAAGCGACGGCGCGCGAAGCGCGTGCGCTCGGCGTCCAACAAATCTTCGCGCCCGTCGTCGATGTCAACAACAACCCGGCCAACCCCGTCATCAACGTCCGCTCCTATGGCGAAGACCCGGTGTCGGTGGGGCGCTTCGCCGCCGCCTTCGCCGAAGGAGCGCAGCGTGGCGGAGTGATCGCGACCGCGAAACACTTTCCCGGTCACGGCGACACGGCGGTCGATTCGCATCGCGGGCTGCCCGTCATCGAAGTCGAGCGCGCACGTCTCGATAGTGTCGAACTCGTGCCGTTTCGCGCGGCCATCAACGCGGGCATCGGGGCGGTGATGTCGGCGCACATCGGATTGCCGAAAATCGACCCGACATCGATCAAGCCGCTACCGCGCGGAGACGCTGTGCGGGCGGTCTACGTTGATGAGGGCGACGAGATCGTCAACGAGAGCGCGTTTCTACCGGGTACGCTCTCGCCCGTCGTGCTCAAAGGAATGCTTCGGCGCGACCTCAAATTCGACGGCCTCGTCGTCACCGACGCGCTCGACATGAGCGGTCTCACCATCTATTTCAAACAGGATGAAGCGGCGGTGCGCGCCGTGCTCGCGGGGGCGGACATGCTGCTCAAGCCGGGCGACCCCGACGCCGCCGTGCGGGGCTTGCGCGAAGCCGTCCGCTCCGGCAGGCTCACCCAAAAACGGATCGAGGAATCTGCGCGCCGCATCCTCGCCATCAAGTACGACCTCGGACTCGTCGCGCACCGCCTCGCGCCGCTCGAACAGATTGACCGCGTCGTCTCGAATCCCGCGACGCTCGCGCTCGCGCAGGAGATCGCCGACCGCGCCGTCACGCTCGTCCGCGACGACGCCAGGCTTTTTCAAACAGTGCGCGACCTCAAACCCAACGCGCGCATCTTCAACCTCGCCATCACCAACGGCGACGACCGGCTCTGGATTGCGAACCCCTTCAACGCGGCGATGCGCAACGGCGGGCGACGCATGGAGACGGTCGTGCTCGATGCCCGCTCGACGCCCGCAGAAATCGCGAAGACGCTCGACGCGGCGGGGCGTGCCGACCTCGTCGTGGCGTCGTTCTACGGGCGCGTCCGCTCCGGCTCGGCCAGCAGCGTCGGACTGCCCGAACCCGGCGTCAAAGTCTTGAACGAACTAATCGCGCGCAAAATTCCGGTGGTCGGCATCAGCTTTGGCGATCCTTATTCGCTGCAAACTTTTCCCGGCCTCGGTTCATACGTCGTCGCCTACGGAGATATGCCGAGCCTTCAACGCGCCGCCGCTCGCGCCCTCCTCGGACAATCCGACGTAACCGGCAGACTTCCCATTTCGCTCCCCGGCCTCTACCCACGCGGCACGGGCATTCAACTCAAAGCGGCGCGCGCGAACAGTACGCCTGCGAGCAGGATGAACAGATAGCGATCACGCTTCTGACGTTGAACGAGGATTTCATCACCTGACGGGGCATTTGAAGATAGTCCGGCGATGAGTCGCCGGAACTCCTGAGCCGGTACAACTCCGAGTCACAGAGGGATTCACTGAAGTCGAGGATTCGCGCGATGGTTCACTCTCAAGACATCAGGTTCATGAAGTTATTCAAAACAGCATTTGGTTTGACGGCGGTGCTGGTGGCGTTTTCCGCCCAAGCGTTTGGTGCGGCGGGGTTGCCGTTGGCGGCGCCCGCGACGGTCGGGATGTCGGCGGAGCGTCTGGGGCAGATTGATGCGGCGGTGGAAAGGTCGATTGAGCGGGGCGAGACACCGGGCGCGGTCGTTTTAGTGGGGCGTCGTGGGCGCGTCGTGTGGCGCAAGGCGTACGGGTCGCGGGCGATTCTTCCGCAGCGCGAGGCGATGACGGCGGACACCATTTTTGACATCGCGAGTTTGACCAAAGTGGCGGCGACCGCGACGAGCATCATGATGCTGGTCGAGCGCGGTCAGTTGCGTCTGAGCGATTCCGTCACGCTGTACATCCCCGAATTGAAGGGTGCGGGGCGCGAGAAAATCACCATCGAAAATTTGCTCACGCATCGTTCGGGATACGCGCCGGATTTCGATTTGCGCGAGCGTTGGACGGGTTACGACGAAGCGATCAAACGCCTCGCCGTCGAGCCATTGCGGAGCGTGCCCGACACGCGATTCGTTTACAGCGACATCGGATTGATTGCGCTCGGCGAAGTTGTCAGGCGCGTCAGCGGGCAGCCGCTCGACGAGTTTGCGCGGAGAAATATTTACGAGCCGCTGCGTCTGCGCGACACAGGTTTTCGCCCGCGCGCGGAACTCTCTCCGCGCATCGCCCCGACCGAAACGCGGCGCGCGCAATCGAGCTATCTCGGCGGACTTGTTGAAGACGCGGGCGCGGACGGCGAGTTGATGCTGCGCGGCGACGTGCACGACCCGACCGCGTACCGGATGGGCGGCATCGCGGGGCACGCCGGGCTGTTCTCGACCGCCGACGACCTCGCCGTCTTCTGTCAGATGATTTTGAACGGCGGCGCGTACGGCGGGGCGCGGCTTCTCAGCCCGCTCGTCGTGGCGACGATGACGCGACCCCGCGCGGTCAGTGAAGAAGGACACGCGCGCGGTTTGGGTTGGGACATCGCGAGCACGTTTTCGACGAATCGCGGCGACCTCTTTCCGCCCGGCTCGTTCGGCCACACCGGTTTTACGGGCACGTCTATCTGGGTTGACCCGGCCAGCGAATCATTCGTCGTCTTTTTGAGCAACCGCGTGCATCCGGCGGGGAAGGGCGATGTCGGCGCGTTGCGCGGGCGCGTCGCGTCAATCGTCGCCGCGTCGATAGTGGATGCGACGGTCGAAGGCGCGCGGCGCGAGTCGGCGGTGTTTGCGACCGAGATGCTGGCGAGCATGGCGCGTTTGACCGCGCGCGGCGCGAGAGTCGAAACCAACGGCGCGACGCAGACGGCTACGCCGGTTGACGCCGTTGTGCTGACGGGCATCGACGTGCTTGAGCGCGAAGGTTTCAAGCGGCTCGCCGGGATGCGTATCGGGTTGGTGACGAACCACACGGGGCGCAACCGCAACGGCAAACCGACCATCGACGTGCTGCGCGATGCGCCCGGCGTCAAACTCTCCGCGCTCTTTTCGCCCGAGCACGGCATTCGCGGCACGGTGGACGACAAAGTTACCGATTCGCGCGACGAGCGGACGGGGTTGCCGATTTATTCGCTCTACGGCGCGAGTCGTCGCCCACAGCCCGAACAGTTGAAGGAACTCGACGCGATAGTCTTCGACATACAGGACATCGGCACGCGTTTCTACACTTACATCTCGACGCTCGGTTACGTGTTGGAGGAAGCGTCGAAAGCGAAGTTGCCGGTCTTCGTGCTCGACCGTCCGAACCCGCTTGGCGGCGTCGATGTCGAAGGGCCGGTCGCCGACCCGGACAAACTTTCGTTCACCGGTTATCACACCATCCCCGTCCGGCATGGCATGACCGTCGGCGAACTCGCGCGGCTCTTTAACGACGAGCGGAAAATCGGTTGTGACCTTCGCGTGGTCGAGATGGATGGATGGCGGCGCGCGATGTGGTGGGACGCGACGGGACTCGTGTGGGTGAATCCTTCGCCCAACATGCGCAGCCTGAGCGCCGCGACGCTCTATCCCGGCGTCGGGCTGCTGGAGAGAACGAATGTTTCGCTCGGGCGGGGAACCGATACCCCGTTCGAGGTCGTCGGCGCGCCGTGGCTCGACGGGCAACGCCTCGCCGCGCACTTGAACGCGCGACGGCTCGCGGGGGTGCGCTTCGTTCCCCTCCGCTTTACGCCCGATGACTCCGTGTTCAAAGGCGAGGAACTCGGCGGCGTCAACATCATCGTCACCGACCGCGCGCAGTTTCAACCCGTACTGACGGGTCTGGAGATCGCGTCGGCGCTGCGCCGTCTGTACCCGACGGCGTGGAAGGTTGACGACTACGCGCGCTTGCTCGTCAACGCCGATACGCTCGAACGCATCAGGCGCGGTGAAGAGGCGGCAGATGTCGTGCGCGCGTGGCAAATGCGTCTCACGGAGTTTCGACAAGTCCGCGCGCGGGCGTTGATATACAAATGATTTCCGGCATCAGCGAACCTTATCAAACTGATAAAAACTTTTAGTTTCCCTTACGGTATTGTTAAATTTTAGAATTCGCGTAAGATAACTTTTTTCGAGCGGGGCTAAGTCCATTCCTTTCCCGGTAATCGTCGACAGAATTTCTTGCCGGGAGCGAAACAAACAAAGTTTGACGCAAGTCGAGGCGGTCATCACTGGCGCGCGTGTTCCAACCAAACGGACGCCTGTGGTTTGTCAGCTATTCCGTGTGTAGCAACCCTTCAGAAGCGTTAACACATCAGGAGCGACCTATGAAACAAAGCAGATTTATCCAACTGTTTTTGAGCGGCGCGTTGTTGTTTAGTCTGGCCGCGAGCGTTTTCGGACAGGGAACCACCTCGCGCGTCACCGGCACGGTGCTCGACCCTTCGGGCGCGGTCGTCGAAGGCGCGACCGTGACGCTGACCAACGAAGGCACGAATGTTCCGTTCACGACGCAAACCACGTCTTCGGGCGCTTACACGTTCGACTCGGTGCAGGTCGGCACCTACACTCTGTCGGTCGAGCGCACCGGATTCAAGCGGTTCGAGTCGCCGGGCAACATCGTCAACATCAACCAACCGGCGACCATCAACGTCTCGCTCGAACTCGGACAGGTCAGCGAAGTGGTGACGGTCGATGCCGCCGCTGAGATCGTCCAGACGGCGAGTTCGGGAAACTTCGGCAACACGGTCGAACAGCACACGCTCGTCACGTTGCCGATTATCGGCAATCGCGGGCGCAACCCGCTTGAGTTCATCAACTTTCAACCGGGCGTGACGGTCGGCTCGAACACGGGCGGCGGCGTCCACGTCCACGGGGCGCGCGACCGCTCGTTCAACTTCACGCTCGACGGAATCGATGTGAACGATCCGAGCGCGGGCGGCTCGAACTTCACGCCGCTGCGTACCAATCCCGATTCGCTCACCGAGTTTCAGGTTGTGACCAGCAACTTCACCGCCGAGTTGGGTCGCAGCAGCGGCGCGTCGGTGACGCTCGTCACCAAGTCCGGCACGAACGAGTTTCACGGCACGTTGTTCGAGTTCTACCAGACGCCGCGTCTGAACGCGAACGAATACCAGAATAACCTCAACCGCGTCGGCAAGGGGCAGTTCGTGCAGCACATCTTCGGCGGCAGCATCGGCGGGCCGATCATCAAAAACAAGACGTTCTTCTTTGCCAACCTCCAGCTTCTGCGCACCAGCCAGAGCGTCAGCCGGACGCGCACGGTGCTTACGCAACAGGCGCGGCAGGGACTTTTCCGTTACGTCGCGGGCGGGCGCAACAATCCGGCGGGCGTCGCGGGCGCGGCGGTTGACGGCCTGGGCAATGCGCTTCCCGGTCTCAACATCGCCACCTACAACATCGTCGCCAACGACCCGGCGCGGCTCGGACTCGACCCACGAATCAGCGCGCTTATCAACTCGACGCCGCTGCCGAACAACTTCACGGCGGGCGACGGTCTGAACCTCGCGGGCTTTACCTTCTCCGCGCCGCAGACCGAACGCCAGTATGACCTGTCGTTCAAGATCGACCACAATTTCAACGAGAGCAACGCCGTCTTCGTGCGCTACGCGCAGGGCGAGCAGAACACCCTCGGCGATTCCGGCAACGGCAACATCAATGCGGGTCTCGCGGGCGGAGCGGGCGGCCCGCAGGCGTTCCCTGATTCGCCGCGCAACATCGACACCTTCCGGAACCCGAAAAATCTGGCGATCAACTATCGTTGGACGGCAACGCCGACCATCACCAACGAACTCGTCGTCGGCTTCAACCGGTTCGGCTTCAGCTTCGACAACGCCGACCCCAGCGCCGCCGAGAATCCGCCGTTTCGTTTCGACTGTCCCGTCTCCGGAACCAGCGGCTGTCTCGACATCACCAACCCGCTCGACAACAGCCCGTCGGTAAACAACGCGCGCCGGCTCCGCGTCTACCAGTTGGTTGACAACCTGAGCATGTTGCGCGGCGCGCACACGCTCAAGTTCGGCACCAACATGCGTTACCAGCAGCACATCGACGACCGGGGTTCGGTTGCCGGATTGCTCATCACGCCGTGGGTTGATTTCAGCCGCAACACCAACCCCGTCCCGTCGGGTTTCAACCTGCCGGGCGCGGGCCTCAACTCGAACGACCTGCCGCGACTCCAAAGCCTCGTCAATGTTCTGCTCGGTCGCGTCGGCAACATCGCGCAGGGGTTCGTCGCGACCGACGACACGCAGTTCGGTGCGCCGGGAACGCGCTTCAACTTCGACGCGCGGTACCCCGAAGCCGATTTTTACGCGCAGGATTCATGGCGAATTCTCCCGAATCTGACGCTCGACTATGGCCTGCGCTACGAAGTCAAAATCTCGCCGCGCGCGCCCAGCAACACTATTCTGCGTCCCGACCGTCCGATCCGTCTGGGCGAAGCTCCGACCAACGCCATCCGCTTTGAAGAGGGCCGACTCTTCGACGACGACTACAACAACTTTGCGCCGTCGGTCGGTCTCGCGTGGGATCCGTTCGGGACGGGCAAAACCTCTGTACGTCTTAACTACCGTCTGGCCTATGACCGGATAAACACCTTCGTTCTTTCATCGACCATCTTCCAGAGCGCGCCGGGGGCGACGCTCGGCGTCGTCAATTCGACCTTCGGCACGCAGCCGAACGAAGCCGGTCGTCTGCGCAACGGTTTGCCAAGCATCGTCCCGCCCTCGACCGCTTCGCCGCTCGCGTTTCGCCAGCCCGCGCCGTTCTCGACGGGCAGCTTGACGGTGGTTGATCCCAGTATGCGTTCGCCGAAAACGAACCAGTGGGGCTTGAGCGTCCAGCGCGACGTGGGCAACACGACGGTGGTCGAGTTGAACTACATCGGGCGGCGCGGCGTCGGGCTGTACGGCGCGTACGACGTCAATCAGGTCGACATTTTCAGCAACGGCTTCCTCGATGCTTTCCGGCAACTGCGGGCGACCAACAACAGCCCGCTGATTAACAGCCTGCTCGCCGGAGACTCGCGCCTGAACACGGGAGAGACCGGCTCGGCGTTCCTCCGCCGGACTAATCTAACCGCGATCAATCAAAACTCGGTCGCGGCGATTGCCGAAACCATCGCGCGCGGCGTCCAACGCGGGACGGGCGTGCCCGATGTGGTCGCCAACGGGTTCGGGCCGTTCTTCTTCCAGCCGTACCCGCAGTTCTCCGGCGCGATCAACGTGCTCGACAGCAACGACTTTTCGACCTATCACGCATTCGAGGCGATACTCAAACGCCGCTTCACGCGGGGCTTCAGCTATCAACTCAGCTACACGTTTGCGAAGTCGCTCGACACGCGTTCGTTCGACCCGACCTTCAGCGTCGTTTCGCGCGGCAGCGTGCAGTCGGCGTCGAGCACGCCGCAGGACGTTGACCGTCGTCGCGTGAACTACGCGCGCTCCGACTTCGACCGCCGTCAATCCCTCCAGGGTTACATGCTTTACGAAATACCGTTCGGGCGCGGGCGGCGTTTTGGTCGCGACATCAATCCGGCGCTCGACAAAATCTTCGGCGGCTTCGAGATCGCCGGTATCATGACCTTGCAATCGGGGCGCCCGTTCACCGTCTACTCGGGATCGAACACGGTCAGCAACGTCGTCCAGTCAACCGCCAACTGCACGGGCGCGTGCGACGATCTCGGTTTCGTCCAGCAGGAATCGAACACCAACTTTTATTTCAACGCCGAACAGCGCGGGCGGTTCTCGATTCCCGGAGCGGGCGAGTTGGGCAACACCGGGCGCAACTTCTTTACCGGCCCTTCGGTGTTCCGTCTCGACATGTTGTTCGCCAAGAAAATCGCCTTCACCGAACGACAGAACCTCGAATTTCGGGTGGAGATGCAGAACGCGACCAACCATCCTTCGTTCGATATCCCGACCGCCGTTTTCACGAGCAGCATCTTCGGGCGCATTCGTGACAGCGTGGTCAGCGGTTCGCGCAAAATTCAACTTGGTCTCAAGTACAACTTCTGACATTGACCAGTAAGAGTTGTTCCACCGGCTCGTCGGCTCATCGGCGCAATGAAG